>JAGCSI010000138.1 GCA_017964255.1 Bacteroidales bacterium
CTGCTTGCCGATTTTGGCTTTTTCGGGATACAGTTCGCTGGCGATTCCTGCCTGACGCAATGCCTGCAAGCCTTTCAGGGCATACAGCTCTTCTTTCTCTCCGAAATTGATGAACAGGGCCTTGATGGGTGAGTCGATGTTGGTGGGGAAGAGGTTTAACTCGTTGAGTACGTCATAGATACGCTCGGCACCGTAGGAGATGCCCACGCCCGACATGTTCTTCAGTCCGAAGATGCCGGTCAGGTCGTCGTAGCGTCCGCCACCGGAAATGCTGCCGATCGACACGTTTTGTGCCTTGACCTCGAAGATGGCGCCGGTATAGTAGTTCAGACCACGGGCCAGGGTGATGTCGAGCTCGATTTCGGCCTTGATGTCCATCTGAGCTGCATAAGCCAGCATCTGGCGGATTTCGCTCAAACCTTTCAGGCCTATCTCGCTGTTGGCGAATACTTTGTCTAATTGTGCCAGTTTCTCTTCATTGCTGCCGCAGAAGCAGAAGAACGGGTCCATTTTGCCAATGGCTTCACAGCTTAATCCACGTTCTTTTAACTCTTCGCAGACCTTTTCCTTGCCAATCTTGTCCAGTTTGTCGATAGCGGTGCAGATGTCGGTCAGCTTGTCGGCTTCGCCTACCACTTCGGCAATGCCGGAGAGAATTTTGCGGTTGTTGATTTTGATGACCACCGGAATTCCGAAAGCGCTGAAAATCTCATCGGTAATCTGCATCAGCTCGGCTTCGTTGAGCAGGCTGGTGCTGCCAATCACGTCCACATCGCACTGGTAAAACTCGCGGTAGCGGCCTTTTTGCGGACGGTCGGCACGCCATACGGGCTGCATCTGGTAACGCTTGAACGGGAATGAGATTTCGGCCTGATGTTGTACCACATAACGGGCGAAGGGCACGGTAAGGTCATAACGCAGACCTTTCTCGCAGATTTTGGAGGTCAGCTGGTTGCTGTTAAGATTTTCGAAGTCAACACCTTGCTTAAAGTCGCCAGAGTTGAGTACCTTGAACAGCAGGCGGTCGCCCTCTTCGCCGTATTTGCCCATCAGGGTGGAGAGGTTTTCCATCGAGGGGGTTTCAATCGGCAGAAAAGCGTGCTTCTTGAACACGGTCTTGATGGTGTCGAAAATATAGTTGCGCCGTATCATCTCGGTGGGCGCGAAATCACGTGTTCCTTTGGGTATGGATGGTTTTACCATGTTTTCAGTTTATGTGTTGAATGTTTATTGTTATTGTTTAGGGTATTTTAGCTATGAGTTATGAGCTATGAGCTGTGAGCTGTGAGCTGTGAGCTGAGAGCTGAGAGCTTTGGGGTTAGTGATTAATGTTTAGGGGTTAGTATTGAATTTTGAATTTTGAATTTTGTAACCTGTCCCCTGTATCCTAGTTAGTGCAGTATCTCCCACAGCTTATCCTTCAGTTGTGTCAAGTTCTTCTGCGCATGGGCGGAGATGAAGATGACGGGGATGTCTTTGGGCACTTTCTTCTCCAGTTTTTTCAGTTCCTCCTCGGGCATCAGGTCGCATTTGGTGATGGCCAGCACACGCTTTTTATCCATCAGCTCCTCGTTATAGGCTTTCAGCTCATTCAGCAGAATCTGGTATTCTTTTTTGATGTTTTCTGAAATGCAGGGCACCAGGAAAAGCAGGGCGGCGTTGCGCTCGATGTGGCGCAGGAAACGCAGTCCGATGCCTTTGCCTTCGGAAGCGCCCTCGATGATACCGGGGATGTCGGCGATGACGAAGGACTGGAAATCCCGATAAGCCACCATGCCCAGATTGGGCTTGAGGGTGGTGAATGGGTAGTCGGCGATCTTTGGTCGTGCATTCGACAGTGATGATATCAGGGTGGACTTGCCCGCATTGGGGAATCCCACCAAGCCGATGTCTGCCAGCACTTTAAGTTCCAGTATAAACCAGCCTTCCTGTCCCGGCTCGCCAGGCTGTGCGAAGCGTGGGGTTTGGCGGGTGGCAGTCTTAAAGTGCACATTGCCTTGTCCGCCGCGGCCACCGGGCAGCACCACAAACTCCTGACCGTCTTCGAGTATTTCACCGATAAACTCGTCGGTTTCGGCATCTTTGACGATAGTGCCGAGAGGCACTTCCACGTAGGCGGTCTTGCCGTTCTTGCCGAAGCACTGGTTGCCTTGGCCGTTGGTGCCGTCCTCTGCCATCACGTGCTTGGTGTAGCGCAGGTGCAGCAGGGTCCAGAGGTTTCGGTTGCCGCGCAGGATGACGTCACCGCCGCGGCCGCCATCGCCACCGTCGGGGCCGGCTTTGGGGTCGTGGGCGGTACGCAGCAGGTGCGCCGATCCGGCTCCTCCGTTACCCGAACGGAAGAAGATTTTCACATAATCAATGAAGTTGTCGTTTTCCATAGTTTAGAACTTGCGGCTGCCCGGTTTCACATAGGGCAGTCCTTGTTTGCACAAAGGACAGTTGTCAGCTTCCCAGCTCTCAATGTCCAGTTTCACAGCACCATACACGGGGTAGGGGATGGCTTGTGCGCTGCGGTCCACAATGCAGGCGATGCCAATCACCTCGGCACCGTAGCTCTTGAGCACTTCGATGGTCTCCATTGACGATTTGCCAGTAGTGACCACATCCTCGGTGATCAGCAGTTTCTGTCCAGGTTTCACCTCGAAACCACGGCGCAGGGTCATCTTGCCGTCCTCTCTTTCGGTGAAGATGGCGGGAACACCCAGCTGACGGCCCAGTTCGTAAGCCACGATGATGCCGCCCATGGCGGGACCGACCACCATGTCAATTTCTTTGCCTTTCAGCTGCTCGACTACAGTGGCTAACACGCGCTCCGCACGCTCTGGGTACTGTAACAATTTGGCACACTGGCAGTAACGGTTGCTGTGTCTTCCTGATGATAAAAGAAAATGGCCTTCCAATAAGGCTTCTGATTGCTTTAATTCTTCGATAACGTTGGTCATAATATTGTATATCTTTGTTTATGTCTACAAAAGTGCAAAGATACAAATTTTTTTAATTAGCAAATTGGTTTATTAGCAAATTAGTTAATGTGCTAGTGGATTTGGGGAACAAGGTTAATGGTTAGAGTTTAATGTTTAATGTTTATAGTTTGGGCTTTGAGCATTGAGCATTGGGCTTTGGGCTTTGAGCTTTGAGGTTAGAGTTTAATGTTTAGAGATTAGAGTTTTTGAATTCTGAATTTTGAATTTTGAATTCTAGTAACCTTTTCTCCTAAATACAAGTTCAAAAAATTAACTCATTAGCACATTGTCTCATTGGCACATTAAAAAAATGTGTATCTTTGCAGATTGTTTGTATGTAATATTCAAGTTCAAAAAATAAATCATTATGTCAGAAAAAGTATTATCAAAAGTGAAAGCCGGCGTTGCAGTCGGTAAAGACGTTCAGGAAATATTCAGAATCGCCAAAGCCGAGAAATTCGCGCTTCCCGCAGTGAATGTAGTAGGTACTAACTCCATCAACGCAGTGTTGGAAGCTGCTAAGGCAGTCAACTCTCCGGTTATGATCCAGTTCTCCAACGGCGGTGCCCATTTCTATGCAGGCAAGTCGCTGAGCAATGATGCTGAGAAGGTGGCCATCGAAGGCGCTATCTCCGGTGCCATGCACATTCACCAAGTGGCTGAAATGTACGGTATTCCGGTGATTATCCACACCGACCATGCTGCCAAGAAACTGTTGCCCTGGATTGACGGTCTGTTGGATGCCGGTGAAAAATATTACGCACAGCATGGCAAACCGCTGTTCAGCTCTCACATGCTTGACCTTTCAGTGGAACCGCTGAAAGAAAATATCGAAATCTGCAAGAAATATCTGGCCCGCATGGCTAAGATTGACATGACCTTGGAGATTGAGCTGGGTATCACTGGCGGTGAGGAAGACGGTGTGGACAATACTGGTGTGGACAGCGCTCGTCTTTATACTCAGCCCGAAGATGTGGCTTACGCTTACGAAGAACTGATGAAAGTCAGCCCGAATTTCACTATCGCCGCTTCTTTCGGCAATGTTCACGGTGTTTACAAACCCGGTAACGTGAAATTGGAGCCCATCATTCTGCATAATTCTCAGAAATATATTCAGGAAAAATATCATACTGAAGAGAATCCTGTGAATTTCGTATTCCACGGCGGTTCCGGTTCAGAGCCTGAGAAAATCAAGGAAGCTATCAATTACGGTGTGGTGAAGATGAATATTGATACCGATACCCAGTGGGCTTTCTGGGCTGGTGTGATGAATTACTACAAGAAGAACGAGGCTTATCTGCAAAGCCAGATCGGCAACCCCGAAGGCGAGGACAAGCCCAACAAGAAATACTATGATCCGCGTGCATTCCTGCGTGAAGGCGAAAAATCAGTGGTTGAACGTCTGAAAGTGGCCTTCTCCGACCTGAATGCCATCGACCGCTGCTAATTAGTGGTCAGGTTACAGTGGACAGGTTATAGATGGGGAGACGTGATTATTGCGTCTCTTTAATCCCTGACACTAAATACTGTAACCTGAAACCTGTAACCTGAAACC
>JAGCSI010000139.1 GCA_017964255.1 Bacteroidales bacterium
ACAGTCTGCCCCATTTGACCGCTCTGGTACCCTCCCGTTTGAGCCGATAGACGGACTCGAACCGCCGACCGGCTGATTACAAATCAGCTGCTCTACCAACTGAGCTACATCGGCTTGAGATTTTTACCCTTTCAAATAACTTTCACCGTTTCAAAAAATCGGTTTGCAAAAATAGACTTTTTTTTGATACAAATTACAAGACAGGATTATTTTTCCTCAAAAAACAGTCTATCTTTCACATTATCAGAATAATAATTTTAACATATTCAGACTTTCCGACCTCAAAAAACATAAAATAATGAACCTCTAACAAGCTACTTTTGGGAAAAATTTGGATTTTTCCTGAAAAAATCACCCATTTTCACCCTGAAAAAAGAAGAACATTTGACATACTGATCACGGGAAATAGATAACCATTTGATTGTCAAAATTTTGTGTTTTTCTATTAAACCCTGACACTCAAAAACAATCTTGGGACTTCATAAAAATTATTAACACCGCATACTGAAAACGATTTTTTTTGTATTTTTGCAAACTTAAAATAATAAGCGAAACAAAGTAAACAACTTTTATTATTAACCAAATTTATTTATCATGAAAAAACTCTTTACAACGATGCTGCTTCTGCTCGCATTAGTCATTGTGGGCAAGGCACAACAAGTACTGATGAGTGAGGATTTCAACAATGGTTTCCCCTCAACCTGGTACACAGTGGACGCTGACGGAGACGGTCACATCTGGGGCAACTTTGCCATGGTAGGCCGTTCAGGTGCAGAGACCGACAGCTGTGCGACTTCTAAATCTTACGACGGCTCTACTCAGTCAGCCCTCCATCCTGACAACTGGTTGATTACTCCTGCCATCACCATCCCTGCAAGCAGCTACCCCATGCTTTCTTTCTGGGTATGCGCTCAGGACGCCAACTATCCGGCAGAGCACTATGGTGTGTACGTAACTACCAGCAACGAATACATGAACCCCAGCAACTACACCCTGTTGTTTGAGGAAACTTTGGATGCCAACGGTGGTGCAAGAGCCCAGGGCGCATGGAAACAGAAAACTGCTGTGCTGAGCGCATACGCAGGACAGACTGTTCATATCGCCTTCAGACACTTTAACTGCAGTGATGAATTTTATCTCAATTTGGATGATATTGCTATTGAAGTTATTACCGACCCCACTTTGTTTGTATCCCCAGAATCTCTCCAATTCACCGCTGGCAATATTAACAGTAACTTTGGTAGAAAGAACATTTCCGTGAGTGGCGTTTTGTTGACCAACAATGTTAACATCACCCTGCCAGCCAACTCTCCTTTCGGAATCTCAACCGACACCAATGCCACATACGGCCATTCTGTAACACTGACTCCTACTTCCGGAGCAGTTTCCGCTACTATCTATGTTGTTTTCAACCCCACTACTGTAGGTTACTATGAAAACACCATCAGCGTTGTTTCCAATGGAGCTCCCTCACATAACGTACCTGTAAAGGGTTTGGCCCTCGACTGCAACCAGGCTATGCCTATTCCTTGGTATGAAGACTTCGCCACCGAAGACTTCCCCACTAACTGCTGGACAATGACCTCTACCGATACCGCTGATTATGAATCACAAGGTCAAGTTTATCCTGGTGTAAAACGTTATACCTGGTACAACTCTATCACCAACCAGTATGCCGCTGTTGTTGGTGACGCTGCCCGCTTCCAAGACGAGCACCTTTATACTCCTGTGTTCAATCTGAGCAATGTAACAGGTGCCGCCGATTTCAAATTCGACTTCAGAACCAACCCCGGTATCGAAGCTTTGATTACTGGTAATGTAAGATTCACTGTAGGAATGAGTACCGATGGCGGTAACACTTTCAATACCATTTGGGATGTTGCCGATATCCGCGAAGCTTTCGCCGAAAATTGGACTGGCTGGGATAACATTTGGCCCGTTTATTTCGACATGGACCAATATGTTGGTACCAACACCAATATCCAGTTCGATTTCCACTATGAAGCTGACGTTGACGCTGCCGACCAGATGATTATCCAGAATGTGAAATTCATCAACTTCTTTGAACCCAAAATGGATGTTATTTCAGAAGACACTATTTCAGTTTTCACCTACGTTGGTCACCCCGATGCTATCTCCATTCCCGTTGAAGGTCGTAACCTCAACAGTAATATCACGGTAACCACCACCGCTCCTTTCGAAGTTTCAGCTGATGGCACCACTTTTGCCACCACCGCTACTCTTCCCGCAACAGGCGCAACTTTGTATGCAAGATTCAACCCGACAACTGAAATGGTTGGCGCAAGCGCTACTATTTCTATTGTCAACAATTATACTGATCCCGCCGGCACTTATCCCAGCACCACTTTCAGCAAAACTATCGTGATCAATGGTAACTCACACGACTGTTCAAATATTGTACTGCCCATCGCAGAAAGTTTCGAAAGCGAAGAGGGTACAGTTTTGGCTCCCAACGCCACCGAATATTGCTGGCAAGCCTTCAAGGCCAACACTAGAGACGCTCAAAATGACATCGTTAACTCTAACGACTATGCTTACACTGGTAACCAGTCATTCCGCTTCTCCTCTTTCAAATACAATGCTCAGCAGATGTATGACCAATATCTCATTTCTCCCGAATTGAACGCCAACAACCCCATGTTAGTGATGTTCAACTATGCTAACGCTTCCGCATTGAAAGACGAGACTTTCCGCGTTGGTTACTCCACCACTGGCAATGCTGTCAGCGACTTCACCTGGGAACCCGACATCGTGAACGCCGCCAACACCGATTGGCAGCTGTACCGCAACAGCAACGTTCCTGCTAACGTGAAATATGTGGCTATTCAGTACAAATCACAGCGTAAGGCTTATTTGTATATTGACAACTTCCAGATCATGGAAGCTCCCTCTTGCATGTTCCCTGTTGAACTGAGAGCTGAAAACACCAATACCACCAGTGCCGACATCGCCTGGACTCCCGGTGCCAATGAAACCTCTTGGGAAGTTATTTACGGTGTGGCTCCTCTGAATATGGAGGCTACCCCGACTGCAGCAAGTAGCAATAACACCACTCTGTCAGGCTTGACTCCCAACACCCACTATCAAATGGCTGTACGCGCCATCTGCGGTGACGGCCACAGCGATTGGTCAGAAGTTGTTGATTTCTGGACAACTACTACTCCTGCATCCATTCCTTACACTCAGACCTTCGAAGATAATGATGCTGACCGTGCTAATTGGGTATTGTTCAACAATGGACAGCCCAACTATTTCATGTATGGCAACATCCCCGGTTCAACCACTGGCAAAGCCCTGATGATTACTCAGGACGGTTCTACCAACACTTACCTGACCCAGGTAGGCGAAAACCTGACTTCTCACTATAGCACCGTTTGGGCATACAGAGACATTGAATTCCCTGCCACCACCGCTTACGGTTATCTGCTCACGCTGAACTGGAAATGCTTCGGTGAGGTTGACTATGACTTTGGTGAACTCTTTATCGGTAATGCTACAGGTTTGACCAACTTCGAAAGAAACGAGAATATTCCCGGTTTCATTGATGTGAACACCGCTCACTACACTCCTGCTGGCTTAACCAAATTAGACAGATTTGTCAACAAGGCCCAAATGCAGACGGGTGCTTATATTATCCCCGCTGAAAATGTTGCTGGTACAGTAAAACGTCTGTATTTCTTATGGACCAACGACTCTTTGAGCGGTGCCGAGACACCTCTTGCAGTTGACAATATCAACATTACTATTCCTCAGTTCTCTACCATGACCGGTACAGTAACTGATGCCGCTACAGGCGCTAGTATCGCCAATGCCACTATCAACATCGTGTCCAACCAAGGATTTACGGCTACAGGAACCAGCGATGCCAACGGTCACTACACTATCGAAAATGTTGTTGCTGGATACTACACTATCGTGGTTAATGCCAACGGTTATGAAGAATTGAATACTGGTTACGCTTTAGGCGAAGGCAGCAACACTGTCAACCTCGAATTGACCATCCAAGAATGTTCTGTTATCCCCACTTCTGTTTATTATACTATTGAAGGTGACAATATGATTATCACCTGGGATGCTATTGAAGACGGTGTCATGACTCACTGCAACAGTATGGCATATGAAAGCGCTATTGGTGCTGGTACCTCTTACTCAATGGGTGCATACCACATGTTCAACCCCTCACAACTGAATAATTTCAACGGAAGTTCCATCACTTCTATCGGAGGTTATTTCAATGGTGCTCTCGAATATACCACCTATACTCTTCGTATTTGGATTGGAGGAACCACTGAGACGGGTCCTGCTTCTCCCAACCCTGTATACGAACAAGAGATTTCTCCTGATGATATCACCCTTGGTGCATGGAATGACATCACATTGAACACTCCGTATGTTATCGACGGTTCGCAAGCTATATGGATTGGCTTCCATATTTCCGTTTCTGGCGCAAACGATAATGTTTGGGCTATGGGTGTGACCGATCAAGGTAGCAACTACGAAGAATATGGTAACGCAATGTACTTCAACAGTAATTGGAGCAACTTAACCGAAGCAGGTGTTGCTGGTTACAACTGGATGATTCGCGCCAATGTGGTGGCTCCTGATTATCATTACATTGTTTTGGAAGACGGTATTGAATTGGCTTCCGGCATTTCAGACGCTGAATATGTAGTATCTCCTTATGATCTCACCGCTTGCTACCAAGTACAGACCGTATGCGAGAATGGTCAGATTTCTGCCAACTCAGCTTGCGCACAACCCAATGCTATCAACAATGTTGAAAGCAACCTGACATTCGAGGTTTATCCGAACCCCGCTCACGAAACTGTAAATGTTTCCACTACTATGGACGTTCAGAAAGTTGAAATTATGAACTATCTGGGTCAGGTGATCTTCTCACAGAACACCACCAACAACAACTTCACTCTGAATGTTGCTAACTACGCTGACGGCGTTTACTTCATCCGCTTGAGCGGCAATGACGGTATCGCTACTCAGAAGCTGATCAAGAAATAATTCTAATCTGTAGAGACGCGATTAATCGCGTCTCTACAAAAATACCAAAGGCGACCCGTGAAGGTCGCCTTTTTTTTGTTTTAAACGTTAGGGTTTCCACCTTGTCTATAATATAATGTAGAGACGTTTCATGAAACGTCTCCACAACACAACAATAGAATAAACATTTCGACAATTCAACAAAATTGCGTAATTTTGCAAACCCAAAAATCAATATCATGAAAAGATTATTTTTTGCAGCAATCTTATTAATGGCCACCACCATGTTGTCTAACGCTGTGGCGCAAAATGACATTGACGCTTTCCGTTTCTCCCAAAGCGACTATGAAGGAACCGCACGTTTCATGGGCGCCGGCGGAGCTTTCAGCGCCGTAGGCGCCGAATTTTCAGCCTTGAATGTCAACCCCGCCGCCATCGGTGTATTCAAAAAAAATGAGATTTCCTTCACACCCCTGGTGATTTCCATCTATAATGACAATGCCTTGTATAACGGACATAACAGCCGCACCAGCAATGTGAAATACTCTTTGGCCAACGCTGGTGGTGCTTTCCGTATCGGACTTAATCAGGAAAACGGATGGAAGTCCATCAATTTGGGTTTCGGCTATAACCGACTGTATGATTACAACAACACCTACCGAGTTGAGGGTCAGAGTAAAAACAGTTCCATGATGGACACTTATTTAGCAGACATTCAGGGCAAAAACCTTGGTGTTTTCGATGACAATGAATTGCTGGCATGGAACACTTATATGATTGACACAACATCTGCACAACATTATTTTTCACCTTTCGCCCACAAGTCACTCCATCAGAGACTGTTAGCAGAAAGTTCCGGTGCCAACGATGAAATGGATTTCTCTATCGGAGCCAACTACAACGACCAACTTTTTATTGGTGCCACTATCGGTGTTCCCATCATTAACTACAATGAAAAAACCAGATATACCGAAGAAGACGAAACAGGCACCAATTATATCAGCAGTTTTGACATCACAGAGAATCTGCGGGTTCGTACCACAGGAGTCAACTTGAAACTTGGTATTATCTATCAACCCGCTGAGTTTGTCAGATTGGGTGCCGCCTTCCATACTCCGTCCTATTTCGGCCGTGTAAGAAACACATACACCAGAACGATGACCAGCTACTATCCTGATGGCAACAACTCCGGAACTTTTGAAAACAATTACGCTTTCAACTATACCCTGACCACTCCTCTGCGAGCTATCGGCAGTGTGGCTTTCCTGATCAAAAAAAGAGCTTTCGTGAGCGCTGAATACGAATTCACAGGCATGGGCATGAGCCGCATGAGCTCCAATGAATACTCATTTGACGAGGAAAACGAGGCTATCCAGGATAAATACGGTGCCTGCCATACCGTACGCATAGGTGGCGAGGTTTATGTCACCAACAGCTTCCTCTTGCGTGCCGGCTATAATTTCAAGTCATCAGCATACCACAAGTCTGTAAACAACAACGCCATGCACACCGCCTCCGCTGGCTTTGGCTTCAGAACCAAATACTTCTTCTGCGATTTTGCCTACGTTTTCAAAACCAAAAACGAAAACTTATGGCTGTATGACTCCGACTTTGTGGATCCTGCCTCTCTGAAGACCAACACCCACCGCGTGGTAGCCACTATTGGTTGCAAGTTCTAAGGATAAACGACAGTTTTTCCTCCTCCGGCCACTCCACATCCAGCCAATGGATGTCGAAACCTTCCCTCTCCATCTTCCTGAACCAAGTCATCTGGCGCTTGGAGAACTGGTGGATGGCCACATTCAAACGCCTGAACATCGTATCATAATCTAACTGGCCCTGTATATACAGGGTCAGAAATTTATATTCCAAGCCATAACGGATCAGCTGGTTCTGACTCACACCCTTGTCAATCAAGGCCTGCACCTCCTCCACCATGCCGTTTTCCAAACGCTCTTTCAAGCGTCGGGTAATTCTTGAGCGAATCAGGTCGCGGTCACCCCGCAGACCGAAAATCACCGAAGGCACCGCCTGACAAGTCTCCAACAATTCGGGATGTTCACGATAATACAGCTCAATTTCGATAGCTCGCAAAAGGCGGGGACGCTCGCAAGTATCCGTATGATTATGCAAGGCTTTGAAAGAGGCCAGCAACTCAGTCAACTGCTCATCTGTCTGTCGCTCCAATTCAGCGCGCAAAGCGGGATTGTCAGGCACGGGAAACAACTTATAGCCTTTCAGCAAGGCCTCAATGTACATACCGCTGCCTCCGCAGATAATGGGGATTTTTTCCCGCTGCTCAATATCTTTGATAGCGCGATGCGCCAACTTTTGATACTCGAAAACATTGTATTCTATTCCTGGTTCCACCACATCTATCAAATGGAAAGGAATCCGAAATCCATCAATCGTATAATCCTCCAAATCCTTGCCAGTACCGATATCCATACCCCGATACACTTGGCGAGAGTCAGCACTGATTATCTCGCCTGAGATATGCTTGGCCAGCACTGCGGCCAGTCGGGTTTTGCCTGTGGCGGTCGGTCCGAGAATGGTTATCATCATTTCTTTTCCTGATAAATGTCAACATTGGAAATCTCCTTGCCGTTCACATCGAAACGCACAAAGGTAATCATCTGATGGATGCCCTGCTTGCCTGCCGCACCCGGATTGAGAAACAAAAGATTATACTGCGGATCACGGATGAGGCGAAGAATATGGGAATGCCCCGCTACTAACAGGTCCGGTTTTTCCGCCTGTATCAACCTGACAATTTCCGGCTCATAATGGCCCGGCTTGCCCACAATGTGGCTCATCACCACCTTCAAGTCCTCGCAATGGAAAATCTGCACTTTCGGAATCTTGTTGCCACGCACATCCCAGCCATCACAGTTACCATACACCGCCCTCACAGGTGCAATTGTCTCCAAAGCATACACAATCTCATCACTCAGCATATCGCCGCAGTGCCATATCTCGTCACACTTTTCAAAAAAAGTGAACAAATCCGGATGAATGTAACCATGGGAATCGGAAAGGACACCTATCTTTTTCATAATCTCTGCTTCACCGTTTCAAACAACACGATACCTGTGGCCACAGAGACATTCAGGGATTTGATGGTGCCCACCATGGGGATATTGATGGCATCGTTGCAGATACGCTGGTAATCCCAGGCAATGCCTTCGTACTCGTTGCCCATAATCAGGCAAATCGGCCCTGTCAAATCCTTCTGATAGTGGAAATGCGAGGCCTTCTCGGTAACCGCAATCACCTCAATACCAGAATCTTTCAGAAAATCAATTACCTCCACCAAATTGGAATGGCGACAAATGGGAATCTTATGAAGGGCTCCGGCAGAGCTTTTCACCGCATCCTCATTGAGCTGTGCCCCGCCTTTCAGTGGCAGAATGATGGCATCTACCCCGGCACACTCGGCGGAACGGGCAATAGCACCGATATTACGCACATCGGTAATCTTGTCCAGTATCAGCAAAAAAGGCACCCTTCCCTCTTCATAGATTTTTGGCACAATATCGAAAATGCTCTGGTACTCGATAGCGGAGATAAAAGCCACCACCCCCTGGTGATTGCCACGGGTGAACTTGTTCAGCTTCTCGGCAGGCACGTACTGAAAAGGAATCTTGTGCTGACGTACCTGGTAGAACAATTCCTTGAACAATTCCCCTTGCAAACCTCTCTGCAACAATACCTTATCTATAGTTTTATCGGACTCAATCGCCTCCATCACCGGACGCAAGCCGTAAATGATATTTTCCGTAGCCATGGTGTGAAAATTAAAGTGCAAAGATAGTGATAATTTTCGAATGGGCAATGAGCTGTGAGCTGTGAATTGTGAGCATTAATATCTCGGATAGCTCATAGCTGATAGCTCATGGCAAAAATTCAGCACATTTGCTAATTAACGAATTTGCTAATTTGCTAATTGATTATTTTTGTATCTTTGTAGATTAAAAATGTTTGTATTTTGGATTCATTAGACACTTATTTTCAGAGCATTGCAAAAGGTTGTGAGCCAGCCAACCTCTACGATCCCATCAATTATATCCTATCACAAGACGGGAAACGCATCCGTCCGAGACTGGTAATGCTGGCAGCGGAATTGTTCGGCGTTAATCCCGACGAGGTGAAACATGTGGCCGCAGCCTTCGAGATGCTGCACAATTTCACGCTGATTCACGACGACATCATGGATGAGGCACCCATCAGAAGGGGCATGCCCACCGTTTACCGCCAATGGAACAGCAATATCGCTATTCTGGCTGGTGACGCCTTGGCCATCATGGCTTTGCAGGAACTGCTGAAAGCTCCCTGCGACGACGCCACCAAGATCAAAATCAGTGACCTCTTTGCCCGCACCTCTCTGGAAATATGCGAAGGGCAGCAATACGATCTGGATTTCGAGACCATGGACCATGTCAGCATTGACGACTACATCAAGATGATACGCCTGAAAACAGCGGTTATGCTGGCCGGCTGCCTCAAGTCGGGAGCCATTTTCGCCCAAGCCTCGGAAGCCGACCAACAGGCCATGTACGACTACGGCATCCATATCGGTATCGCCTTCCAGCTGAAAGACGACATTCTGGACTTGTATTCCGACACCCAGGTATTCGGAAAAATGACCGGCGGAGACATCAAAGAGAACAAAAAAACTTACCTATATCTCACTGCCCTAAAGGATGCTGATGCACAGCAGCGCCAGACCCTGTTGCACTATTTCTCCTCCACTGACTTTGACCAAGAACAGAAAATCCAGGCAGTCAAAGATATTTACGAATCCCTGAAAGTGAAAGAGAAAACCGAGCAGGCCATCAACCTGTATGCGGCGAAAGCTTTGTCAAGTCTGCAGGCGGTATCGGTATCTGAAGACAGAAAAAACAAACTATACGAATTAGCTAATACCTTGGTGAGCAGAGACAAATAATGAACAACCAAAACGCTTCCAGAAAATATGCCATCATCGTTGCTGTGATGCTGATATTGGCCGCGGTCTATGCGGTCAAGCTGTTCAGTCTGCAGGTCATCAGCAAGGACTACAAGGAAGCGGCCAAGAACAATGCGCTCCGCCAGATTACCGAGCATCCTGACCGCGGTCTGATTTACGACCGCAACGACTCTTTGCTGGTGTTCAACGACGCAGCCTACGACCTGATGGTGGTGCCCAAGGAACTTCGAACTTTCGACACCATGGACTTGTGCCGCATTCTGGACATTACCAAGGAAGAACTGATCAAGCGTATTGAGAAAGCCACTGCCTATTCCAGGATCATCCCTTCTCTGTTTGCCCAGCAGATGTCAAAAGAGGACTACGGCTATTTGCAGGAAAAACTATACAAATTTCCCGGTTTCTTCGTCCAGTCACGAACCCTGCGCTCCTACCCCGAGCCTATAGCTGCCCATATTTTAGGTTATGTCGGCGAGGTGAATGACAAAACCATCGAAGACGACCCCTATTACAAAATGGGTGACTATATCGGCATCAGCGGTATCGAAAAGGCATACGAAACCGAACTGCGCGGAGTAAAAGGACAGCGTGTGGTCTTAGTGGATGTCAACAACCGTGAAATCGGCAGCTACCATAATGGCGAGGAAGACATAAGAGCCATTCCCGGCACCTCTTTATGGAGCACCCTGGACATGAAACTGCAACGCTATGGCGAGCAATTGATGCAGAACAAGCGAGGCAGTATTGTGGCCATTGAGCCTAAAACCGGCGAGATTCTCTGCATCGTGTCCAGTCCCAGCTACGATCCTAACCTGCTGGTAGGCAAATCCCGTAGCAAGAATTACACCATGCTCTGGCGCGACTCCATCAAAAAGCCCTTATTCAACAGAGCATTACAGGCCATGTATCCTCCCGGATCCACCTTCAAGCTGGCCAATGGACTCATTGCCGAGGAAGAAGGCATTCTGGATGCCAACACCATCTACAACTGTCCCGGAGGTTACCAAGTGGGAAGCCATCTCATCGGCTGCCACCACCGCGGAGGCACCAACCTGGTGGCGGCGGTACAGCACTCCTGCAACACCTACTTCTGCAGAGCATTCTATAATATCATCAGCAACAAGAGAAAATACCCCACCATACAGGAGGGCTATACAGCTTGGCGCAACCATATTGTCAAACTCGGCTTCGGCACCACTTTCGATACTGACCTGCCTTACGAGAAAAAAGGCATTTTGCCGACCGCCGAATATTTCGACAAACGCTACAACCGCTCCTGGAACGGTAACACGGTGGTCTCCATGGGTATCGGCCAGGGCGAGGTGTGCGTAACGCCCATCCAGATGGCCAACATGCTGGCTATCATCGCCAACAGAGGGTATTATGTCCGCCCGCATGTCATCAAGGCCATCGGCAGCAAGGACAACCTCAACGTGCAATACATGGACAAGATTGATGCCGGCATCAAGCCTGAATATTTCGAGCCTATCATCCAAGGTATGGAGATGGCCGCTTTGGCCGGCACCGCCCGTGGCGCCCAGATTCCCGGCATACGGGTGGCAGGCAAGACCGGCACCGCCCAGAACCCACATGGCCGTGACCACTCAGTATTCGCACTGATCGCCCCCATCGACGACCCACAGATTGTGGTGTTCTGTCTGGTGGAAAACGGTGGCTGGGGAGCGGCAGTAGCCTGCCCCATCGCCAGCCTGATTGCCGAGCTGTACCTAACCGGCGAAGTAAAGCGCAAAGGAGTCGAAGAAAATATGCTTAACCTTTCAACCAAATAACGATGTCTCTGTCCTATAAACAACATAGTGCTTCAAAAGGATTCGACGGACGACTCATTCTGTACTACAGTCTGCTGGTCACCATCGGCTGGCTCACCATATTCTCCACCTCCTATAATCCCAGTGCCGACTTGGGCTTCAGTTTCTCTTTGCCCTACGTGCGACAGCTAATCTGGATTGGCACTTCTGTGATTTTGGCTACGGTTATCCTGCTGCTGGACGCCCGTATCATTCAGCATTACTCCTATCATCTATACCTATTTTGCTTACTATTAGTCATTTCCACTTTCTTTCTAGGCTCCAAAATCAATGGTGCCACCTCTTGGATCAGAATCGGCAGTTTCAGCATCCAGCCTACGGAATTCATGAAACTGGCCACGGCCATGACTTTGGCCAAGTTCTTCAATGAAGGTAAAACCACGGTGGAAAAACGAAGCATGTGGCTCATCGCCTTCGGCATAATTCTCACACCTGCCTTCATCATTCTGCTGCAAAAAGACACAGGCTCAGCCTTGGTTTTCCTTTCTTTTATTGTCCTCTTTTATCGCGAAGGCATGACCGGCATCATCTTCATTTTCGGAGCCATCGCCGTCTTTCTCTTCGTCTTTACACTGCTCACCAACGAAATCTATTCTCTGGCCTTGCTGACTTTCATCCTTGTTATCGCATGGATTATTGACCGCAAAGACAAGAAGAAAATCATACGCAACATCATCATTTATGTGGTGACCATTGCTTTTATCGCTGCGGTGAATATCGGCTACAACAAAGTACTGCAACCCCATCAGAAGCAACGTATTGACACCCTGTTGGGCAAGACCTCCGACCCCAAAGGCGCCGATTTCAATCTGATACAATCTAAAATCGCCATCGGCTCCGGCGGCTTTTTCGGCAAGGGCTACCTCAACGGCACCCAGACCAAACTCAACTTCGTGCCCGAACAGAGCACCGACTTTATTTTCTGCGCCATCGGCGAGGAATGGGGATTCATGGGCAGCTGCGCCTTGGGAACACTGTTCCTGGCCCTTGTCATCCGCATCCTGCGACTGTCGGAAAAGCAACGAAACCCCTACGCCCGCTACTACGGCTACGGCATTGCAGGCATTATCGCCTTCCACTTCTTCATCAACATCGGCATGACCATCGGACTGGTGCCCATCATAGGCATCCCCTTACCCTTCATCAGTTATGGTGGCTCCTCGCTATGGGCCTTCACCGCCATGCTCTTCGTATTCATTAAACTAAATGATAATTAGAAAGTTATGAATAAAAAAATCGGACTTTTCTTCGGTTCTTTCAACCCCATTCATATCGGTCATCTGATTATCGCCGAATATATCGTCGAGCACAGCGACTTGAAGGAATTGTGGTTTGTGGTCTCGCCCTGCAATCCATTAAAGAAAAAACAGAGTCTGCTCAATGACCTCCAGCGCTTGTACATGGTAAATATCGCCATTGAAGACGATCCACGTTTCCGCTCCTGCGACATCGAATTCAAGCTGCCGCAGCCTTCCTATACGGTGAACACTTTGCTTCATCTGGCAGAAAAATATCCTGACAAGGAATTTTGTCTGATTATGGGCGAGGACAACCTGGATTGCATCGAAAAATGGTACAATTACCAGTATATTCTGGATAATTATCAGATTTATGTATATCCAAGAGACGATTACAAAACTGAAAACAAGAGGAATCTGCCCAATATACACTATGTCAACGCCCCAAAGATAGGAATCTCCGCCACCATGATACGACAAGGCATACAAGAAAAAAAATCGGTGAAATACCTGATGCCGGAGAAAGTTGCGCAGTATGTGGAGGATATGGGAGTATATAGGAAATAGGAAATAGGGAATAGGGAATAGGGGTTAGAATTTAGAAAAAGTTAAAATTAATGAGTGTTCGACAATTTTTTGATTTGAAATATAAGAAAACATGCCAAAGGCATGACATTCTATTAACCCCGCACAAGTGCAATAGCACGCAGTGTGGGG
>JAGCSI010000140.1 GCA_017964255.1 Bacteroidales bacterium
GTAGCGTGTCTCCGACACGCAGGAGCAGCATAGGTCACCGCATACCCCACACTGCGCTACGCTTGTGCGGGGTTAATAGAATAACATGCCTTCAGCATGTATGTCAAACTCAAAAGAATAACCTTTACATCCATTCCCCGTCAGGGGATTAATATCAATAGAATGTAAAAACACATCACATATCATATCCCGTAAGGGATTTAATATCAATAGATAATGTAAATCACATCCCCCTCATTCCCCGTCAGGGGATTAGTTTCAATAGATAAATGTAATCAACACCCAGTATATCATACAGAAAGGCATGGCGAAAAGGAAGGAGTCGAAGCGGTCGAGCATACCGCCATGACCCGGCATGATATTGCCAGAATCCTTCACCCCGTAAGAGCGTTTGAACATCGACTCGATCAAATCGCCCAAGGTGCCCATCACAAAGACTATCAATCCAAAAAACACCCATGCCAACACATTCGTAGTCGTACTTGCTTCATACAGTAAAGCATTCGAGAAATACGGCACGAAGGACAAGCCAGCAGCAGCTCCAGCGGTAAACAAACCACCGATGGCAAAGCCCTCCCAAGTTTTCTTCGGAGAGATTCTCTCAAACATTTTATGCTTTCCGAACAACGAACCCCCACAATAGGCGAATGTATCGGAGCACCATATCAAAATAAACAAAGCCAATACCGTTTCCTTGTTTTCTAAAAGGACATTGGCAACCCCTGCCAACGTAAACGGAACTGCAATCCAGAAAACTGGCATAAGCGTATGGACGATATTGTCGAACGGATGTCCTTCCTTGCGGAACAACTCAATGGTCAACACCAAATTCATGCATACATACGCCACCAGCCAACTGATTTCCACGGATTCCACAAAATAAGCCCCCAGAATCATCAACACTGTAATCAATACACTCGACAGCTTATGTGCCTTCACTCCCGCTGTTCCCACAATAGTCACATATTCGTAAACAGCCAAAACCGCAAAAAGCGTGAATAATATAAACTGCATATAAACGGGCAGGAAAAACGAACCCACCACCAGAGCCACAAAGACGGCACCGGAAATGGTACGGGTGAGGAGGGATTTAAATTGGGGAGACATGTCGTTTTAATTAGTTAATTAGCAAATTAGTTAATGTGCTAATGAGATAATGTGCTAATTGATTGGGGTTTGAGGGTTAAAGGGTTAGGAAGGTTAGGAGGTTAAAGGGTTAGAAGGTTAGAGGGTTAGAGGGTTAAGGATTAGGAAGGTTAGGAGGGTTAGAAGGTTAGAAGATTACAGAATTTTGAATTTTGAATTCTATCACGGTCGGTTCATAGGTTCGTCATGGTCGGCGAGCGTGCAGGTGGCAAAGCAAACCACACCATCGCCGCTACCCACAAAGCCCAATTTTTCGTTAGTCTTGGCTTTAATAGCCAGTCGCTCCGGAGCAATACGCATCACTCTCGCCAGCGTCTGAATCATCGTATCATGATAAGGAGCCATTTTCGGGCGTTCAATCACGATAGTAGCATCTACATTATTGATTTTCAACCATTTCCGATCCAGCAATTCAACTACTTTGGCCAAGAGAATCTTGCTGTCAATATTTTTATACTGATTATCGGTATCTGGAAAATGGCTGCCGATATCCGACAAACCAGCCGCGCCCAAGAGGGCATCGCAAAGAGCATGAATCAGAGCATCGCCATCGGAATGGGCCACACAGCCTTTTTCGAAAGGGATCTCCACCCCTCCCAAGACCAATCGCCGGCCTTCTGCCAGTCGATGTGAATCATAACCAAACCCCACTCTCATAATCCACACATGATTTTATAATCTGTCCAAACGGCCCTGAGGTTTGTCCTGCTTTCTGATTTCATCTTTCTTAAACGACTTCAGATCGAAAGACAAAGTGAAACGGAGGGTATGCTCCAGCGGATGATGCTGATCACTGACAGAAAACAGATAGGAAACATCAATCTGGAAGATATTGTAATGCAAACCTGCGCCAAAAGTCAGATATTTACGGTTTCCCTTGTATTTGCTTTCAAAGAAGCCGCCCGTACGTACAAACAAAAGATTGTTATAGGCATATTCCAAGCCATACGACCAGGCAATCTCATACAATTCTTCCCTAAAACCATTCGGGGCATCATAAAAAGACTGGAAAATGCCTTGGGCAGACGAAACCTTGTTATTCTTACCTGCAATGATATAACGTTCATTGGTCACCGTGTCACGACCCCATTTTGGAGGAGTAGGCACCAACAACTTGTTCATCTCACCCATAATCGACAAGCTATTATAGCCATCAAAATCCATGGTATAACTCAAACCAATTTTCAAATTAGCAGGTAAGAAATCCCGGGCATCGGGTGAAGCGTTGGACGAATAAGTCATCTTGTTGCCCATGTTAGAGATATTGACACCCAGACGCACTGTGCTGTTCTCCATACCCTTGGTTCTGAAATCCTGTTCGTAGCACAAAGACAAGTCCGCGGCACCCGCTAATCCTGCTTTACCGCTTGAACTGTACATGTCATAGCTGGCCGTGATGTTAGAATAGATGAATCTCGGGGTCAAAGCCATAGAGAAAACATCTGTCAGCTTACGGGCATAGGTGAAATCAATGGCAAATTCATTGGGACTCGGGCTAGCATATACCTGACCATATTCATCTGTAAAATCAATAGTTCCCAAATGGAAATATCTGAGAGAAAACGCGATGGCATCCATCTCAGTAATCTTCCAATAAGTACTCAAATAAGCTAAGCTAATACCCAATTGTTTGCTCAAACTGGTTAGCCACGGGCTATAAGAAAACGAGATACCGAATTTGCTCTTGCTGAACACATACTTGGACGGATTGTGATGCTGGGAATTGACATCGGCGGAACTGCAACTACCAATATCGCCCATACCAGCGGAACGGGCATCCGGGGCAATCATCAGAAACGGCACTGCCGTGGTGATGGGATTGAAATATTTCTCCATTTTCTGCGACGGAGTCATCTGACGTCCACTAGGATCATACGATTGTGCATAACTTATTGATACTATTGTTGTTAATCCAATCAGTGCCAACAAAATCTTCTTCATACTATTTTCAGTTTATATTTCAGATAAAATAAGATAACGATGCTATTGCGAAAATATTTTACAAAAGTACAACTTTTTCTATTTTCTCCGCCGTTTTTCCGTCGCTGGTACGAACTTTTAAACGATAAATATAGGTACCCTTGCCGATTTTATCGCCGAAATCATCGCGTCCGTCCCAATCTATCGGAGTACTTCTGGTTCCCTCGGAAAAAATATTTGTACTGATTGTCTTAATCAATTTTCCGCTAATCGTAAATATCTGTACCAACACATCGAGGTTTTCTCCCGGATGATTGTGTTCGAAAAAGAAAGACGTATGTGTAGTGAACGGATTGGGATAATTCAGCACATGTTCCAAAATCAATACCGCATCATTGGCCACCTCAAACTCCAAATCTCTTTCTGATATGTTATTCAAGATATCCCAGGCTCTGATTTTGATCACATGTTTTCCTGTGGACAAATCTCTCATTTGGTAGCGTACCTGTCCCTGGTTTGAGCTATCCTGAGCCGCCTCAAAAAAGTCATTCAGCACGATTTGCGCGTTATTGTTTCCATCCAAGACAGCCACCAAATCATGACCTATACCATTACCTGTGGTATTGATACCCAACTCATCTTTCAGCTTGACAATCAGCACTGGATTAGCATTAGTAAGACCTTGATTCACAAAATTTTCATCATTCAAATACACTTCTATCTGCGGGCCTTCCTTATCATCGTATGTAATTCCGCTACTACCTCCCACCACAAAAGAGTTAAAGTAGCCGGCGGCATCCGCGTCGTTACTTCGGGCATAGTAACTGAATTTTCCGTTACCATAAGTATAATTTATATCTTTAGGGATCACGAATTTCATTTCGAAATGTCCATTTTTAACGGCATTATTTCCCCTGAAAAGAATACTCTTCTGTACCTCGAATTCCGTGGCTGGACTCTCATCCGGCTCATTAGACAATGTTCTGACTGTCACCTTTTTATCGAACAATGAAGTATAAACATTGCCATTGAAGCCTGTCAAAGTATGGCCAGAAGCATCAACCACCCTGCCCTTCACCGCCACCTGGGACAAAGCCTTTAACGTGTCGTTCAAAACAGAAACCGCCACTCCATTGATGGAATCTGTCACCACCTTATACATAGGAAGCGCCAAAGGCATAGACGGGTCTCCTAACAAGAAAAACATGGAAATCGCGTCCGTGTTACCGCCAAAATCATTTTTTGCTTGTCGGTTCATCTCACCCAAAGTCCGACGATGTCCATTCACCGGAGAGAAGATTCTGGTAAACAACTTTTGGGCATACGAGGAATTGGATCCTCCATAAGCCACCCTTGAAGTGGTGATTAAAGCCGCAGCACCTCCGTCAGGATTGAAAAAACATGCTTCCGCCGGAGAAATATTGGGACGGTCATACCAGCCGAAATCGCAGGACAAAGTCATCATAACCGGCTGATTATATGTATTATTCCAACTATTGATATCCGAGTACTCCAAAATACGTTCATGCGCCCATCCATCTTTGCCACTATGTCCCGTATAAGTAAAGAACAACGCACCTCGATCCATACGGTCATTGATAGCGGAATTCACTCCGGGATATCGCTGCCCCCCCGCATTGGAAACCTGAGTATAGGCATCACAATATATTTTATCCAGATTGATAGTTTTATTTCCTGACTCCACAATAGCCGCGCAAGCCTCTGCGGTTCTGAGATGTTCGTTTTGGTCACCATCATCCGCCACGAAACAAAAAATATTACGCCAATCCGCCATATTGGAAACCTGCGGCGAACCAGCAGACACCAGATTCCGACTAGCTGTGTAATTGGTGCTCAGCCGAACAGCCTGATTCGCTTGTGAAGCAGTCGAGACCGGGAAACGCCCCACAGCCACATCCACCAAACCATGCGAATATTCACCTTCTCCATCATCCAGAATCCCGAAAAAATCATCGTTGGCCCGGAACATTCCCTCGTTGACGGTTCCATTAAGCGGCCGCTGATAGTTCGGGACAAAATTATTGGTACCTGTCACCCTGCCCCTATAGTCATAACTTGGACGACCAAACAGCAACAAGTACTTCGGATACATTCCATTCGACTTCTCATAAATCATCTTCATATAATCTCGGATAGCCACCGGGTCCTGGGCTCCTGATGAGAACTCATTGTACACTTGATTTGGTGTGACAATTTTTATGCTAAGTCCTTGCTCCTGACGACGAACCGAAGCCAAACGTTCCGCTTGAGACATAAAATCCGGATAAACTAAGATAATCATATCCACCTGACTTTCAGCACCATGAAGATTCTGATTGGACACTTTTCCCACAGTGGTAACCGGCCTATAGGAAGTGCCATCGAAGGCCACAAACTGGCGAAAACAGGTGTCCATACTGACAAACTGATAAACAGAACCATTCAAAGAACCAGCAAGTTGGAATGTCTGTGACGGATCTGTCACATCCCATACACGAACGGAAGAGTTCGCATTCGACAGTCTGTATTGGCTTACCGCGCCATTAGACATATACTTGCCATTATTAAAGCGAAGCTGACTTTCAGGAAAAGACAAGGGGCAGACAGCCTGCACGGCAATATAATCCAAATACCCTTTCGACAAAGAAGAGGATCTGTTAAAAGTCAAAGTGATATCAAGAGATGAATTGGTCGGGACAAAGGGAAAGGTTGACGTCTCGATGCGTAATGCCGCACCCGACGCAGTGGCAATAGCCATAGCACCCAACGAACTTCCGTTCACCGAAACCGCAAAGGAGGAAGGCGCCACCGGGACAGATGCCGCCACTAATGTCAAAGTAGCGTTTTCAGACTTAATCTGTGGAAAAGAAATGGAATAACTGCGTTGGGTGGTTACATCAAACAAATCGCCGAACCACTCCTGCCCGGTTTCTTCCACATTCAGTTTATCCTCTTCAAAAAAACGATAATTATAATAATCTGTCACCGTTTGTGTATAAGGAGCTGTAACAGGTTCGGCCGCCGTCACCCGCTTCTGCATACCAACGCCACTCACGTTGACAAAATAAAAACTATAATCGGAATAAATATTATATTTATGTGAAAAAGAACGCGTGGCTGCGTCAAAAATCAACTTATGAGGTGATTTCGCATAAAAGACCAAATAATCACCGGCATCAAACGACCCGTCACCACCATCACACATCATCACTGGCAATTCCAGCAAATCGTCGGGACGATCCGTCCCGCATATCTCTGGCAAGCTGCCCGTTCCATTACCAAAAACCGAAATCAAGGAGGAAGAAACCGAAGAGGCGGAGAAACCCATCTCCACCAAATCTTCAAAAGTCAATTTGTATAAACCGGTCTCACTCACCCTCATTTTATACCATAATCCACTTGACAACACTGAATTCGAAGCATACGAATGCCCTGATTTCGCCGTCATAGGTTGGAGAGTCAAAGTCATTTCAAAAGAAACAAGTTTTTTCACCTGTGCGGAACCATCTGATTTAAAAGGCAATAAGCTTACAACAGCATACGGTTTCCCTTTTTCCGCATAACAATGCACCTGAGGTTCAACAACTGTTTTCAGCAACTGTAACGGCACCAGTTTCATGTCTTCAGAAGACAAATTTTCATACACCTCATTGGACAGCTGTACTTCGCAATCAGAAAAAAAGTTATCAACAGCTATTTTTTGAAAAAAAACAGGCAAATCACCGTAATTGAAATCAGAAATCGCGTCTTCAAAATTCAAGAATTCAAGGGTATTTTCATCATCTATTTTGAAAACAAGATTCTCGGTCCATGCCAAAGAAACTTTTTTTCGAATTATTTGCGACTGGGAATCAACAAGTTGCATCATCATCAGCCCAAAAAGCACCAATATCACCCAAGATTTCGATCTCATAAAACGTTATTAAAATACAAGATTAAAAAGTTCACATTAATGAAACGTTAAACTGGCTGCAAAATTGCAAAAAAAAAGAATGCGAAAAAAAAGTAAGCGGAAAAAATGTGTCATAACGAAAAAAATTTGTAATTTTGCGGATTAAAATAAATATAGTAACATGCACAAGCGAATTCTGATACTGATCACCACCTGCCTAATCCTTCTGGGACAAGGTGTAAAGGCGCAAGATGCGCATTTTTCGCAATTCTACGCCAATCCGCTGTATTTGAACCCAGCCTTTGCGGGCACTAACATCTGCCCCCGCATTGCACTCAACTTCCGAGACCAATGGCCTTCCATGAAGGGGACATTCATGTCGTTTTCGGCGTCTTATGACCAGCATTTCGACAAAATCGCCGGCGGTATCGGTGTTTTGGCTTTTGGCGACCGTTGCGGTCAGGACGCTACCATTCAGAGCTATGAGGCCAGCTTCATGTATGCTTTCAGGGTGAAAGTCAGCAAAAAGTTCAACATGCGCTTCGCTTTGCAGTTTTCTTATCTTGCCAATATATTGGATACCAAGAACCTGACTTTTGGCGATATGATTGACCCAAAATACGGTTTCATTTACCAAACCAACGAAAATCTGGCCGCATGGAACAACACCACCGACCATAGCTTCGACTTGGCAGCCGGCTTCTTGGGCTATACCAACCTGAGATTCTTCAACCTGTACTTCGGCTATGCGGCCCATCACCTCAACATGCCCTATATCAGTTTCATCCAGCAGGAAAGATACAGAATGCCTATGAAGCACACCGCTCATGTGGGTGCCAGCTTCGACGTGAAACGCAAAAGTAAGAAAGAGCATAATTTCGGAGATATTTCTCTGAGTCCCAATATCATTTTCCAATACCAAGGTGGCCTCATGTACATGAGCGAAGGCTTGTATCTCAACTTGTACCCTGTCACTTTGGGAGCATGGTTGCGCCACAGTTTCAAAAATGTGGACGCAGTCATCTTCAGCGCCGGTATCGAGTATGAATTCATCCGTGTCGGTTACTCATACGACCTGACCGTCAGCAAGCTGATCAACTTGACAGGCGGCGCTCACGAGGTTTCTTTGCAGTTCCTCCTGCCATGTCCCGAAAAACGCAAAGCCATCAAGGAACTTGAATGTCCTTCATTCTAATCTAAAGCAATAAAAATATTCTTTCAACGTTAATAAATAAAATTCACAAATAAATCATGAACAAATTCACCAAAACATCAATCTTGTTTTTCATTGCAAGTTTTGCCTTGTTGTTCTCATCTTGCAAGAAAGAAGCTTCCCCCACTACCGGATGGAATTATAATGACCCCAAGAACGGTGGTTTCGAAGTGTATCCTTTTACTGAACAGGAAACAGGTCCAGGCTTGGTATTCATCGAAGGCGGCTCTTTCATCATGGGTGCCATGGAAGAAGATGTAATGCACGACAACAACAACAATCCCCGCAAAGTGTCTGTTGCCTCTTTCTATATGGATGAGTGCGAAATCAGCAATGTTGACTACCTTGAGTACCTCAATTGGCTGTCAAGAGTGTTCATTCCCCAGGACTTGAAGGTGGTGTATGACAACGCTCTGCCCGATGAAAACGTATGGCGTGAACGCCTCGGCTACAATGAACCCGACGTGGAAAACTACTTCAGATATCCTGCTTACAGAGAATATCCCGTGGTGGGTGTCAGCT
Organism: Bacteroidales bacterium; assembly: GCA_017964255.1. Lineage (GTDB taxonomy): Bacteria > Bacteroidota > Bacteroidia > Bacteroidales > WCHB1-69 > RUG11690. The sequence continues at coordinate 8,694 of JAGCSI010000140.1, forward strand.
GGCTGCAGGCTGTCAACTACGCTGCTTGGCGTACCGACCGTGTGAACGAAAAGATTTTGGTGGATCACGGTTACATTGACTGGGTTCCCGAACCAAGTGCTGAAGGCTACTTCAATACTGACGCTTATCTGACCTACGAATCCTACGAAGGCGAAAGTGACCATCGTTTGCAGTACATCACCACCGGTGAGTTCAGAAATGTGAAAATGGAAGACGGTATCCTGCTGCCGAAGTACAGACTCCCTACAGAAGCCGAATGGGAATACGCTGCTTACGCTATGGTCGGCAATACGGTGAATGGCCGTATCCTCGAAAGAAAAGTTTATCCTTGGAACGGTCACGCTATCCGTACCGAAGACAGAAAATACATGGGTGAATTTATTGACAACACCCGCCTTGGACGTGGCGACCTGATGGGTGTGGCAAGCAATCTGAATGACGCAGGTTTCAAGACCGTGAGAGTAAAATCAGGCTGGCCTAATGACTATGGCTTGTACCACATGGCAGGTAACGTGGCCGAATGGGTGATGGATGTTTACAGACAGACATCTCACGACGATGTTTCTGAGTTCAACCCCTTCAGAGGTAACTACTTTGAGACCAAGAAACTGCTGGAAGATGGTACTGTTGCTGAGCGTGACAGCGTAGGTAAGATTCCAATGGTGCCCGTATCAGATTTCAAGAACGACAGAAGACGCAACTACCGCTCTGCCGACAACAAGAACTACCTTGATGGTGACTGGGCTTCCTTGTACAATACTGATGACTGGAAAACAGGCATTACCGGTGATGAAAGTTCAACCGATTTGATGTATCCGAAGGAAACCACTGAGAACAACCCGATGTACTCCTTGGTAAGCGACCATGCCAGAGTTTACAAAGGCGGTTCTTGGAGAGACATTCCTTACTGGTGCGCCCCCGGTGCCAGAAGATACATGGACGAGGACGAATCCACCGACTATATCGGCTTCCGCTGCGCCATGTCCCGTTTAGGCTCACAGTATCTGGGAGGAAAATAGTCTATGATTTTCAGATAAAAAGACATATAAGGGAGTCGGTTCATCATGGACCGATTCTTTAGTTAATACGAAAACTTAAAATTAAATTCAAAAAGTCATGAAAAAAGTATTGTTAGGCTTAGCCGTAATCGCCATGATGGCAGCATTCACTAGCTGCAAAAAGACCTGTACTTGTACAGCAACCACTACCAACAAAGTGCTTGACCCCTCATGGTATGACAACGATCCCGAATGGATTGCAGAAGTTGAAACACCTGTTGTCACAACTGCAACTGGCCAGTACAAAGGCAAATGCTCAAAACAAAACCAGAGTGCAACTCAATCCAATGGTATTATTGAACAAAAAGTTGAAGTAGTTTGCAAATAAGCTAAACAACTAAAATTAAACGGACAAAAACAGGGAGGCGGCAACGTTTCCCTGTTTTTTTTCAATAGGTATATATATTTTTTGTATCTTTGCAGGTTAATCTTGGATGAAGTAATTTATGTTTAACTTACAAAACTTTATCAAAACCCACGTAACGGGCAGACAGAAAAGTCTTTTTTCTGCTGATATTGAGGCTAATCGCAAGCAACTGGCCCAGGAAATAGAAGGGAAATCGGTACTTGTCATCGGCGGAGCAGGCTCTATCGGCTCGCAGTTTATCAGAAGTATTTGTGAATTCAAGCCTGCAAAACTGGTAGTGGTTGACCTTAGCGAAAACGGTCTTGCCCTGCTGACCCGTGACCTTCGCAGTAGCTACGGCATGTATGTGCCACAAGACTACCGCACCTATACGCTAAACTTTGCCGACCCCATTTTTGCCCGCATATTCCGCGAGGAAAAAGGCTTCGACATTGTGGCCAATTTCTCCGCCCACAAACATGTACGTAGCGAAAAAGACAAATATTCCGTTCAGGCTCTGATTGAGAACAACGACATCAAGGCCAAGAAACTAATGGACCTGCTGTGCGAATTTCCACCCAAACACTTCTTCTGTGTCTCTACCGACAAGGCTGCCAATCCTGTAAATATCATGGGAGCCAGCAAACGCATCATGGAGGATTTGGTGATGGCCTACAACGACAGGTTTAAGGTAACGACCGCCCGCTTTGCCAATGTGGCGTTCAGCAACGGCTCGCTGCCGTTGAGTTTCCTCGACCGCATCATGAGCAAGCAGCCTTTGGTGGCCCCCAGCGATGTGCGACGCTATTTCGTCTCTCCTGAAGAAAGTGGTCAAATTTGTATGCTGGCCTGCGTTCTTGGAAAAAACGGCGAGGTATTTTTCCCAAAATTGCGTGAAGACGACATGAAGACCTTCAGCGAGATTTGCGACCGTTTCATCACTGCCATGGGATACGAAAAACGCGAGTTTGACAATGATGAGGATGCTAAACGCTTTGCCGCTGAAATGCCTTACGACACCAAGGTGTGGCCAGTAGTCTATTCCAAAAGCGACACCACTGGCGAAAAATCGTTTGAGGAATTCTATGTGCCAGGAGAAAAACTGAACATGGAACGTTTTCAGTCCTTGGGCGTAATAGAAGAGACCATCCGCCGTCCTATGGTAGAAGTGGAACACTTTTTCGACAAACTGGAAGACCTATTCTCCCATGATTTCACCAAAGAGGAGGTAGTAAAAGCCATCAAAGAGTTTATCCCCAACTTCGAACATCAGGAGAAAGGAAAGAATTTGGATCAGAAAATGTAATTTCAGCTTACCGCTTAAAAGCTTACGAACAATGTACGAGAAAATTACTAACTTCATAAAAGAACTTTACGGCAATCTGGATTTTACGCCATTGTCTGTTCCGGTATTTATCGGCAACGAGAAGAAATACCTCAACGAATGTATTGATACCACCTTTGTAAGCAGTGTGGGCAAATTTGTTGACCGCTTTGAAAATGATATGGCAGCCTATACGGGTGCCAAGCGTGCCGTGGTTTGCGTAAGTGGAACCAACGCCCTTCACATGGCCTTGATGCTAGCCGGGGTGGAACGCGACGATGAGGTTTTAACCCAAGCACTTACATTTATTGCCACCTGCAATGCCATCAGCTATATCGGTGCACATTCCGTATTCATCGATGTTGACAAGGACTCCATGGGGTTCTCGCCTAAAGCAATGTGTGAATGGCTCTCACAAAATGCCGAAATCAAGGAAGGTCAGTGTTATAACAAAAGTACTGGTCGAAGAATCAAAGCCTGTGTGCCCATGCACACCTTTGGTTTCCCTGTACATCTGGATGAGCTGGTTGCTGCTTGCAACGAGTGGCACATTGAATTGGTTGAAGATGCCGCAGAAAGTATTGGCAGTCTGTATAAGGGTAAGCACACCGGCATATTCGGCAAGGTGGGTGCTTTGAGCTTCAACGGCAACAAAACCATCACCACTGGTGGTGGTGGCATGTTGCTTTTCATGGATGAAAAATTAGGGGCATACGCCAAACATCTGACAACGCAGGCAAAGGTACCGCATCGTTGGGAGTTCAAACACGACCATATCGGCTACAATTACCGCATGCCCAACATCAATGCCGCCTTGGGTTGTGCCCAGCTGGAGCACATTGAGGAATATGTGGCCGACAAGCGTGCCACCGCCCAAACATACGCTGAATATTTCAAGAATGTCGAAGGTGTGGATTACTTCGAAGAGCCAGCCGGCTGCCGTAGCAACTATTGGCTTAATGCTGTCATTCTGCCAGACCATGACAAGCAACAGCTCTTTTTACAAGAAACAAACGACCATGGTGTAATGACTCGACCGATATGGGAACTCATGAACCGTCTGCCGATGTTCGAGCATTGCCAACACGACAGTCTGGAGAACACCATCTGGTTTGCTGACCGAGTAGTAAATATTCCGAGCAGTGTACAAATGAAATTTAATATTAAATGAATCCATTAATTCTCCTTGGTGGCGGCGGACATTGCGAATCCGTTATTGATGCGGCAGAAAGCGCCGGCTTCACCATAATGGGTATTTTGGACATGCCCGAAACGGTGGGACAGAAAGTGCTCCAGTATCCCATTATTGGTACAGATGACATGATACCAGCGCTCGTTGACAAAGCGGAATTTGTCATCACGGTTGGACAAATCAAAAGCTGCGCCACCCGTATCAAACTTGCAGAACGGGTACACAATGCAGGCGGACATTTTGCGACAATAGTTGCCTCTGATGCATGGGTGTCAAAATACGCCACCATAGGTGAAGGATGCGTGGTATTACATAAAGCTGTGGTAAATGCTAATGCCAAGATAGGGAAACATGCTATTATCAATACGATGGCCGATATTGAACACGATGTGAGAATCGGCGACTTCTGCCACATTTCCACAGCTGCTATTGTAAATGGGGAAGTGGCAATTGGAAACAATGTTTTTATAGGCAGTTCTTCTGTGATTCATCATTGCACTACCATTGCTGACAACGTTATTGTCGCTGCAGGTTCAGTAGTATCCAGAAATCTGAAAGATTCAGGCATCTATGCAGGAAACCCCATAAAATTCTATGGCAAATGAAACATACACTTATCATAGCAGAGGCAGGAGTTAATCACAATGGCTCGCTGGATTTGGCAAAACAGCTGGTGGACAAAGCTGTGGATGCTGGGGTTGATTACATCAAATTCCAGACATTCAAAGCGGAAAAACTGGTGACCAAAGCTGCCAAGCAAGCTGAGTATCAGCAAAAAAATATCGGAAAAGAAGGCGACAGCCAGTATCAGATGCTTAAGAAACTGGAACTTTCTCCCGAGGAACATCAACTCCTGATTGAATATTGCAACAAATTAGGCATCAAGTTCTTCTCTACGGCTTTCGATTTCGACAGTATGGATTATCTCCATTCGCTCAACCTGGGTTTGTGGAAGATTCCGTCAGGCGAAGTGACCAATTATCCGTTCTTGAAACGCATTGCCCAATATAATGAGAAGACCATCCTCAGCACAGGAATGTGCGATATGGAGGATGTACGTGCAGCGGTGAATGCTTTGTATAAGAACGGGCTATCCAAAGAAAACTTGATTCTGCTGCATTGCAACACTGAGTACCCAACTCCTTTTGAAGATGTGAATCTCAAAGCAATGGAGGCGCTACGCCATGAATTTGGTGTGGAGGTAGGTTATTCTGACCATACCAAAGGCATTGAAGTGCCAATCGCAGCCGTAGCATTGGGTGCAACAGTTATTGAAAAACACTTCACACTGGACCGCACCCTCCCCGGCCCCGACCATAAAGCCAGCCTGGAACCTGATGAGCTGAAAGCAATGGTATCAGCCATCCGTAATATAGAAAAAGCAGTGGATGGTGATGGCACCAAGCACGTAAGCGATAGCGAACGCAAAAACATAGCCATTGCCCGTAAAAGCATTGTGGCCGCCACCAATATCAAGAAAGGAGAAATACTAACGGAAGAAAACATCACCGTAAAACGTCCAGGGACTGGCATCTCCCCGATGCGCTGGGAAGAAATTCTTGGAATGAAAGCTAAGCGTGACTTTAACGAAGATGAACTGATTGAGTTATGAGGAGAATCTGTTTCATTACCGGAACCCGCGCCGAATACGGCTTGCTCAGTCGCTTGATGAGGATGATTCAGGACGATAATAGTGCCCAATTGCAGATTATTGCCACCAACATGCACCTCAGCCCCAAGTATGGCAACACCTATCAGGAGATTGAGCGTGATGGTTTCACCATCGACAAAAAGATACCGATTCTTGAAGAGGGCAAAGACGATGCCAACGCCACAGTGAAGTCAATGGCCAAAGCCTTGGCAGGTTTTGCCGACGCCTACGATGAATTAAATCCTGATATGGTTGTGGTTTTGGGCGACCGTTATGAGATTCTTGCCGCTGCTACCGCAGCACTCATAGAACGCATCCCCATCGCTCATATTCACGGTGGTGAAATTACAGAAGGTGCTTACGATGATGCCATTCGCCATAGTATCACCAAGATGAGCCACCTGCATTTCACCTCATGCGAAGAATACCGCCATAGAGTTATCCAGTTGGGAGAACAACCAGACCATGTATTTAATGTAGGCTCAATAGGTGTTGAGAATATAAAAATGTTGCCGTTGATGAGCAAGGACGAAATTGAAAAAGAAATCGGATTTGCCATAGATGACCATACCATTCTTGTAACTTATCACCCTGTCACTCTCGGCAAACGAACCGCAAAAGAGGATATAGACGATTTCATTGCTGCTTTAGAAGAAAAAAAAGATTTGCGAATTATTTTCACCATGCCCAACAGTGATACCGGAGGACAGGCAATTGTTGAAGCTATCAATACATTTGTAGCCAAGAATCCGTTGAGAGCCAAAGCATTCAAGTCACTCGGTGTTATTCGCTACCTTTCACTGATGCAGCAATGTATAGCTGTTGTAGGCAACAGCAGTAGTGGACTGATTGAAGTTCCAAGTTTCGGGATACCTACCTTGAATATTGGGAGTCGTCAAAAAGGACGAATTTCAGCGGATAGTGTTTGTAATTGTGAAACGGATAAAGCATCCATTCTTGCCGGATTGGACAAGATTCTTTCTCCTGAATTCCGCCAATTAGCGGCCAATGCTGTTAATCCATACGACAAAGAGGGAACTGCATCAGCTATTTTCCGTATAATCAGTTCATATCCGCTAAACGGTATTATTCATAAGAAGTTTTATGATATTTGTCAATAAAAAACAATGAAATGGTTGAGTCAAAGTACATTATTAACCACAATAACAAATTGATCGACGCATTAAAACAGATTAATAGCATCGGAAGAGGACCTTTATGCCTTTTTGTCGAAGACGACAATGGAGTAATGGTAGGAACTCTCACTGATGGTGACATCCGGCGTTCCCTTATAAAAGGTGCCACTATCAATGATTCTGTCACCAATGCAATGAATAAGGATTTCAACTGCCTTCACATAGGGATTGACGACAATGTGGTAAACTTGCGTCACCAGCGAGACATGAAGATGAAGCTTGTTCCTGTAATAGACAAGCTTGGCAAAATTTGTGATATTATCGACCTTGAGCGTTATATCACAAAACTGCCTCTTGATGCAGTGATAATGGCTGGTGGAAAAGGAGAGAGACTTCGTCCATTGACACTCACAACCCCGAAACCATTGCTTCCTTTGGCCGGGAAAGCTATTATTGACTATAATATTGAACGATTAATTTCATACGGTGTTACCAATATCAACGTAACTGTCAATTATCTTCATGAACAATTAGAAGAACATTTTCAGGAACCTATAAAAGGAGTACAAGTAAATTGTATTCGTGAGCCAAAATTTCTGGGAACCATTGGTTCCATCAAATTCATTCAACAATTCCACAACGATACGGTTTTACTGATGAACTCTGATCTATTCACAAACATTGACTACGAAGGGTTCTATATGCATTTCATCAACAACGATGCTGACATGTCCGTGGCGACAATCCCCTATGCCGTCAATATTCCTTACGGTATATTTGAGTTAGACGGAAGCAAGATCAAAGGAATCATGGAAAAGCCCTCCTATAATTATTTCGCCAATGCGGGAATATATTTATTCAAGAAATCAGTTCTGGACCATATTCCTGATGACACGTTCTTTGATGCGACAGATTTAATCATGAAATTGGTAGAAATGAATAAGAAAGTAATCAGATTCCCGATAACCGGTTTTTGGATTGATATTGGCAAACATGAGGACTATAAGAAAGCTCAAGAATTCGTAAAACATATTCAAAATTAGTCACGATGTATAAAGGAAAACGTATTTTAGCCATTATTCCTGCTCGTGGCGGGAGCAAAGGACTTCCTGGCAAGAATATCCGAGAAATGTGTGGAAAACCTTTGATTGCATGGTCCATCGAACACGCTCAGAAAAGCAAATATGTGGATGAAATCTTCATCTCTACCGATAGCCAGGAGATTGCCAATGTCGCAGAAAAACATGGTGCACCCTGCCCGGAACTTCGCCCTGCGGAATTGGCTCGTGACACCGCGCCCTCTTCCGAGTTTATTGTATACACTTTAGAGAAGATGAAGAAAGAAGGAAAGCCCTTTGACTATTTTATTCTTCTTGAACCGACATCGCCGCTTAGAGATGTTGAGGATGTTGACAAGTCTATTGAGATGTTGATTGACAGCCCCGAAAGCGATAGTTGCGTGGGTGTAGCTATGTCTGGAACAGTCCACCCGGCCTTTATGGTAGTGGTTGGTGAGAACGGTTATTTGAAGGCTCTTGAACCTGACAAGCAAACTCTGCGAAGACAGGATCTCCCCAATGTGTATTTCTTTGAAGGAAGTGTATATGTAAGTAAGGTGGATGCATATCTTCAAAAGCACACATTTTATCATGACAAAACATTACCTTATATAGTCCCTGAGTGGAAAAGTCATGAAGTTGACGACCTGATTGACTTCAACATTATTGAGACTATAATGAAAATGAAATTAGATGGTTTATTGAAATAGTATATCAAACTTTAAAATATTAGAAAAATGAATTACAGTGAAAGATTAAATCATGTGATTCCCGGTGGTTGCCATACCTATAGCAGAGGTGACGACCAGTATCCGGAAAATGCTCCCCAGATTTTTGAGAGGGGCGAAGGGGCTTATCTTTACACCCCTGATGGTAAAAAACTTCTTGATTACGGTATGGCACTTCGCGCAGTCACCTTGGGTTATGCCAACAAGGAAGTGAATGATGCCGCAATTGAAGGCTTGATGAAAGGCAACAACCTTACCCGTGCATCAGTCATTGAGCTGGAAGCCGCTGAAAAACTTGCAGAGATTATCCCTTCAGTGGATATGGTAAAATTTGCCAAAAATGGTTCAAATGTAACCACGGCTGCAACCAAAATTGCCCGTGCTTATACAGGCAGAAAATATATCGCCCGTTGCCTGGATCATCCTTTCTTCTCATTCGACGACTGGTTCATTGGCGACACCCCTCTCACACGAGGTATTCCTGAGGAGTATCATTCCTTGACCATCAACTTCAAGTATGATGACATTGATTCGTTGAAAGCTTGTTTTGAAAAATATCCTGGTCAGATTGCCGGTGTTATCATGGAAGCGGCCACAGGCGCTCACCCGTCAAAGGGTTACCTGCAGGCGGTACAGGATCTGTGCCATAAAGAAGGGACCTTGTTTATCGTTGATGAAATGATTACCGGTTTCCGCTGGCATTTGCAAGGTGCACAAACTTATTATGGTATTGATCCCGACCTTAGCACATTCGGTAAAGGTATGGCCAACGGTTTCTCTGTCGCTGCTTTGGGTGGCAAACGTGAGTTTATGAAAGTTGGTGGTATCAAGGAGTTAGGCATGGAGCGTACTTTCCTCGTGTCAACCACACATGGTGGTGAAATGAGCTCTCTGAATGCATTCCTTGCCGCTGCCAAGTTCTATCAAGAGCATGATGTGATTGGCCATCTTTGGGATTATGGAACTAAGTTAATTGATGGCATGAATGGTATTGCCAAAGAACTGGGTATTCAAGACTACTTCCAGGCCGTTGGAGTTCCTTGTTCACCTAATTATATCACCAAGGACAAGACTGGCGCTGCCTCCATGGCATTCCGCACTCTCTACAGTCAGGAAATGATCAACAACGGTGTTCTGATGCCTTGGGTTGCCATTTCGTACGCTCATGGTCAAAAAGAACTGGAGTTTACTCTCAATGCTGTCCGTAATTCACTGCAGGTTTATGCCAAAGCATTGGAAGATGGTTACGAGAAGTATTTGAAGGGTGCAGTTATCAAACCTGTTTTCAGACAACACAATTAATGAAAATAGCTACTGTTTCACTTAATCAAATTTGGGAAGACAAAGAGTCCAACATCAGGCGAATCAAAAGCCTGATGTTGGAAGTTTCCCAATACCAACCGGATTTGGTCATCTTCCCGGAGATGACACTTACCGCGTTCACTATGAAAGCCGAGTCAATGGCAGAAGACTATTCAGGTTCTCCAACAATTGAGTTTTTTGCGCACCTTGCTATGGAGCATAAAACAGCCATCGCTTTCGGAGTTATTTTAAAAACCGACTTCAAACCCACTAACAATTTGGTGGTAGTGTCAAAAAACGGCAGCGTGATGGCTCGTTATGAAAAAATTCACCCGTTCTCCTACTCTGGTGAAACGGACTATTATTCCAAAGGAGAGAAGGTGGTTGATTTTAAACTGCAAGATTTTACAATCGGATTAACCATTTGCTACGACTTAAGGTTTCCAGAATTATACCAAGCACTTTCTCATCAATGTGATGTTATTCTTAACATTGCAAACTGGCCAGCACGCAGAGTCAAAGACTGGCGTCTTCTTCTTCATGCAAGAGCCTTGGAAAACCAATGCTATATGATAGGCGTTAATCGTACGGGCGTTGATGGCAAGGGCCTTGAATATGAAAAATCAACAGCAGTTGTTGATCCTATGGGGAATGATGTCATCCCGACATCGTTAAACGATGAAATTGACATCTTTGAAATCAACAGGGAGGTTGTTTCGTCTTATAGAGAAAGTTTCCCAGTTAAAAAAGACAGACGAATAGAATTATATAAAGACATATTATAATGCTGAGTAACAAAGTTGTTATTATTATTGGTGGCGGTGGCCTTATTGGCAGAGAAATTGTTAAAGACGCTGTCAAAAAACATGCGATTGTTGTAAATTGCGATATCGTATTTGACACCGATTGGGACAAGGGCACCTATCATTTGGATGTCACCTCAACCGAAGCGATTGACAAACTGATTGGCGATGTAGTTGAAAAATATGGCCGTATAGATGGCCTTGTCAATAGTGGTTATCCGCGCACCAAAGATTGGGGGGCATTCTTTGAGGACATCCCGATAGAGTCATGGCGAAAGAATGTGGAGTGGCAGCTCAACAGCTGTTTTTATCTTTGCCAGAAAACGCTGGAAGTGATGAAAAAGCAGCAGTCTGGTTCAATTGTGAACTTTGGCTCCATTTATGGGGTGGTGGGTAATGATTTCACCATCTATGAAGGTTATGGTGGAACTTCACCTGCTGCTTACCCTGCCATAAAAGGCGGTATCATCAATTTCTCACGTTACTTGGCCTCATATTTCGGCAAATACGGAATCCGGGTGAATGTTGTTTCACCTGGAGGAATTATAGATAAACAAAATCCCTCGTTTATTGAAAGATATAGCGCAAAATCTCCACTGAAACGCCTTGGGAAACCTGAAGAGGTTGCTCCTGCTGTGAGTTTTTTACTATCAGATGAAGCGTCATTTATTACCGGACACAATCTGATGGTAGATGGCGGTTGGACGGCTATCTAAATATTCTCACCGATTCCCTTCAAGTCGTTTTTTTTCTTATCTTTGCAACTGATTTTCAAAGTTCGTGTCATCTTCTGTTTGAATACTGCTCATATAATGAAACATTTAATTTTTCTACCTTTCGAATCGAATTACATTGTACCCAACCGAGTGTTTGTAACCTTGGAGAACGCCAATATCCTTGCCGAAAAGGGCGATGATGTTACGCTGGTTTATTGCGACGGCAAACCTATTGATTTATGCTGGATAAACCTCTGCCACGATAGAAAAATGTGCAAATTCTGCAAATGCTTCAGGAAAAACATTTTTACCGGATTGAGCAAACAGGTGAAAACAGCACCTGTTTCTTCATTTTTCAAGAAAAAAATACAGGATTATAATCAACTGACATTCGATTATAACTCAAACGAAGATATTAAAAAACTTAGATATAACCATGTTGACATTGGCTATGCCGCATTGTCCTCCTACATCTCCCCTACCCGTAATTTATACCCCTTGATGGACCAAGAATTCCGCTCTTTCTTTGATGAGCTTCTCAAGTCCACTGTCATTGCCACAGACATTGTAAACGAAGCGTTGGACCTGTTCCAACCCGATGACGTGGGTATCTTCAACTCTCGTTTTACCGTGTCAAAATGTGTGTTCGATACCTGTATCCATAGAAATATCGATGTGATAGTATACGAAACAACAGGAAATGTGGTCAATGGTCGTCAACTGACTTATTTCAAAAACAGCGCGGCACAAGATGTAAAATACAACACCGATTTATTGTTCAAGATGTGGAACAATTCTCCTTTATCTGACGAAGAGAAAATCAAGACAGGTTCTCAATTCTTCATTAACCGAAGAGGGGCCATTCCCGCTGGCGACAAAGTCTATATCGGAGCCCAAAAAGAAGGTCTTCTCCCCGAAAATTGGGATAAAAACAAACATAATATTGTGATTTTCAACAGCTCGGAAGACGAATATGTGTCTTTAGGCGAGGAATTTGACCACAACTTGTTTGCCACACAATATCAAGGCATAAAAACCATATTTGAGCATCATAAAAACGACAAAGATTATCACTTTTACTTGCGCATCCATCCGAATTTAAAAAACATCAAATATAACTACCACAAAAAACTGTATGACCTGGAAAAAATCAGTGACAATATCACGATTATTCCTGGAGATTCTCCCATAAGCACCTATTCCCTGATGGATGCCGCCGAAAAAGTCATCGTTTTTGGCTCAACCATGGGATATGAGGCAGTATATTGGGGCAAACCCGTCATATCCTTAAACCTTTGCGAATACAGTTTGTTGGACATCTGTTACAGTCCAACCACCTTGGAAGAACTGGATTCGTTGATCAAGGCTGATTTACAGCCCAAAGACAAAATGCCCGCTATTCAATTGGCATATTACAAAATGAATCGGGAACGCCCTGATTTCAAACATTATGAATACGTCATTAGCCATCATTCCCTACTGGGCAGGCATTTCGATATCTACAAATGGAAAACCGAAGGACATTGGTTCGCAAAAAACATCTGCGTACTCTTGCAAATCATTGGCGGAGCTTACAGGCAAAAGAAGTACCCCCGACCGAGAAAGGAAGATCCCAATGCGGTTTTATAACATAAACACTAAAACTTATGAGAAACGGAAAATATTGTATAGCGGTAATGAGTGCCGGCAGTGGTGTCGGACAATCAGTTATTAACTCATGCAAACTCTCACAACTTCCCCTATATACCGTAGGACTGGGTATGAATCCATTCGCATATGGTGCGTATGATTGTGACACAATGGATTACGTACCACTTATTTACGCTGACAACTATGTGGATGAACTAATTCGTAAATGCCATGAGCATAAAATTGATCTGATAATTCCTGGATCTGACGACGAGGCACATATTTTGGCAAAAAACATCAGCAAAATTGAACACGAAGGATTCAAAATATTGGTTTCCGGAGTGAACCTTTTGAATTTGGTGCGTGACAAAGAAAAAATGTGTGATGACCTGACACCGATAGCGGATATTTTTGTCAAAAGCTACGATATTCATACGATTAAAGAGGCACTGGCCGAGAAAAAAGTGGACTTTCCGCTCATCGCAAAACCCCGGGCCGGATTTGCCTCCCGCGGTGTGGAAATCTTGTTGTCAGAAGAGGATTTTGTTCGGGTAAACGAGTCCCATATCATTCAGGAATTGGCGGTACCACGCCACGGTGACCCCTTACGCGAAACATACCTGAAACAAATCTCCAAAAGAATCAACCCGCAAATCGCGGAGATTTCGGCACAGATTGTCACGGACAAAAACGGAAATGTTATGGGAAAAATGTGTTCCTATAACAAACTGAACAATGGTGTGCCTATTGAAATGGTGCCCTACGAAGACGATTATGTCTGGTCTGAGATAAACAAACTTTTACCGGAACTTAAACGGTTGGGACATCGCGGCCCGCTAAACATCCAGGGTCGGTGGACAGACAACGGCCTGAGGCTGTATGAAATGAACGCTCGCTTTACCGGCATTACGGGGTGGCGCGCTTTGATGGGCTTCAACGAGGTGGAATCCTGCATCAAAAACTGGTTAGATATTGATGCGGACATCAACCCGCTTCAAATGAATTACAATAAATTCGGCATCCGGCAAACCGCAGACAAAGCCATTGAACTTTCTGCTAACAATGAAGTAAAACAAATGTCTTTATCCATCAACAACCGTGCCTTGAAAGAGGTTAAAACCTTATTCATCACGGGTGCGGGAGGCTATCTCGGACAAACGCTCATCAATATGATACAAGCCGAAGCGTACGAGATAATCGCCTTTGACCTAACGAAGGACAAGACAAGCCAATTATATGCTTCGTACGACAACGTACAATGTGTCGACATCGAAGACTTAAACAAAGGGGTTATTCGTCTTGGCGAAGCTGATTATATCATCCATTGTGGCTTTGCCCGTCCTCATTGCACCCAAGAACAAATTGCAGAGAGCCTCGCTTTCACGAATAAACTTTTTGGACTGGCAGCATTAAACCAGGTTCCCGCCATCATCAACATCTCTTCCCAGGCCGTATATGGGACAAAACAACAACCGCTGTGGACCGAAAACTGCCCTGCAATGCCCGAAACAGTGTATGCCCAAGCCAAATACGCATCGGAATTAATGGCCCAGAACATACACATGCAGAACCGGACATCATATCCCACCTCTTTGAGATTAGCATCACTCACGGGTGGTCAGTCTGGCCTGATACCGATTGACATTATCGCCAAGTTTGTCAATAACGTTTTGCAACACAAGCCCATACAGATACAAGGCGGACATCAGAAAATCGAACGCATTGATGTTCGCGATGCCGCTTCCGCCATCGCTTCACTGATAAAGACAGATTACCGTCAGTGGAAACCTGCCTATAATGTAGGGCATATCGTCATGCCTGTCCTGGAATTGGCAGAGACTGTGAAAAAAATCGCCAAGGAAAAATTCAATATGGATGCTGAAATCCAAGTAGTACCGGCTGATAATATCTCGGCCAATTTTGGCATGGATAGTTCATTGATGAAACAAGAGGGCTGGACTCCGGAATATGGACTTGACGATATTGTAGTATCATTGTTTGACTATCTAAAACAATAATAAACATGGCAGACCATACTCCATTGGTTAGTATTTGCTGCGCTACATATAACCAAGTAAAATATGTACGTCAGTGTTTGGATGGTTTTCTGAAGCAGGAGACCAACTTTCCCTTTGAAGTGCTGGTGCACGATGATGCATCTACCGATGGCACAGCAGATATCATCAGGGAGTATGCCTCAAAATATCCTGATATATTCCTGCCCATTCTTCAAACCGAAAACCAGTATCAAAAAGGGAACAAAAAAATAACCGCATCCTTTAACATTCCGCGCGCCCGTGGCAAATACATCGCCATTTGTGAAGGGGATGATTTCTGGACAGACCCGAAAAAGTTACAAAAACAGGTGGACTTTCTGGAAGCGAATCCAGAATACAGTCTGTATTGTCATAACTGGTCGGTATTGTGTGAAGAAAAAATATCCGACTCTCCTGTTCAGAATCTGTACAAACAGCCTATCTCTTTCACTTTTGCCACTTTACCATGGGTATGGATTACCAAAGCGCTGACACTGATGTTACGCCGTGAGGCTGTAAATCATGAGGAATTGTTACAGTATTCATTCTGTCGGGATGTACACATTGTTTATTATGCCCTCAAAAGTGGCAAGGGATATTATAATCCTGAGATAATGGCATGTTACCGTATGCATGAAGGGGGAATCTGGAGTCAACACGATGCCAATGAAAAAAACAAAACGACATATCTGCTATATAAAGAGTTATACACCCACGAAAAAAACAAAAGCCTTCGCAAACGCTATATGAACGCCACCCTGGCCTATTTCAATGGCTTAGCCTACGGGAAAGGTACTTGGTTTCATATCAAGACAAATGGAAAGCTTTATCTCGAATCTCTCCGAAACATTTCTGACTTCAAAGATGTATTGTTTTGTATAGGTGGACTCGTACCAACTGCTGTTGTAAAGTTCCTTATGAAAACTTTTAAAATATAATTTCCCACCATATACCAAACCGTATTAGCATGTCTAATCCCTTAGTATCTATTATTGTCGTTTCTTATAATGCTTCTAAAACCATCATTGAAACATTAGAAAGCATTAAGTCACAGACTTATTCTCCGCTGGAGTTAATTATCGGGGAGGATCATTCCACGGATGATACAGCTCTTAAATGCGAGAAATGGTTGGCTGAAAACAACAGTAGATTCGTTAACAGCATACTTATAGTCAATGAAGAGAATAAAGGGGTATCTGCAAACTTGAATATTGGGATAAAATCCTCTTCTGGCGAATGGATAAAGACTTTGGGCGATGATGTGCTTATGCCTAATGCCATTGAAAAGAATGTGAGATTTGTAACAACAAACAAATGCGATATTGTAGTTTCAAAGATTCAATCTTTTGTGGATGAAACAAAGGAATTATTAAATATAGCTCCGGCCACTGATTATTTATTCCCTGCATCTAATCATGACCAGTACATTGCTTTTATTAAAAACAAACTTAATTGTCCCTCTCCCACATGGTTTTTCAAAAGAGAATTATACAATCGCCTAGGAGGATATGACGAACGTTTTCGTTTCTCGGATGATATACCCTTTGCTTATAAAATTTTAGAATCAGGTTGCTTTTTTTCGTATTTACCTGAGGTAACGGTATACTATAGGATTAAAACCACCTCTCTTTCCAATAGCAAAAGTCTGACGGGCAAGCAAAAGCAACTCTTTTTCGAAAGCCGTTCATTAGTGTATCAAGAATTGCAGGCTCCAGCCTTAAGAAAAAACAGATTATATGGCACCTTGATTCGTAAAAACATGTTGTACTTTTTGTACAAAAAGAAAATACACTCACGGGATGATTCTTTAGCACGATACTTCTATGGTGCTTTATTTACTATTGTCAGAATGTTTAATTGATTTTTTTAACGATGATACAATCTTTCGCCAAAATAATTCAACTCACAAAAATAACAGATCCTCGCGGGAATCTTTCTGTCATAGAACAGTGCAAAGATTTTCCGTTTGAGATTAAAAGAACATATTGGATTTATGACGTTCCAGGTGGTGAATGCCGCGGCGGACATGCTTTCAAACAAAATGAGGAATTTATTGTTGCCTTGTCCGGTTCGTTTCAGGTCATTGTTGATGATGGGAAGCAAAAACAAACATTCACACTTAACCGCTCATACTATGGTCTATATGTGCCCGCAGGCCTTTGGAGAGAAATGGACAACTTCTCCACCAACTCTGTAGCTTTAGAGTTTGGCTCCTTACATTATGCCCCTGAAGACTATATACGTAATTACGAAGATTTCCTAAAACTAAAACAAGATGGAAAATTATAATGTATTTGACTGCTCTATAATAGAATTTGACCGCCACCATAGCGATCGGAAAGGAAATCTCACAGTGGTGGAGAACGGCACAACTTTGCCCTTCGATGTAAAGAGAGTTTATTATATTTATGACATTCCTGGTGGAGAGAGTCGTGGCGCACATGCCCACAAAGAATTGGAACAACTCATAGTAGCCGCATCAGGCTCATTTACAGTAACACTTGACGACGGAAAGTGTAAACGTAGTTTCCTTCTCAATCATCCATATCAAGGATTATATGTCAAACCTGGCATGTGGCGAGATTTAGCAGATTTCTCTTCAGGAGCGGTAGCTATGGTACTTGCCTCTGAAGTATACCAAAAAGAAGACTATATTAGAGATTATAACGAATTCTTGAATTATAAAAATAACAGGATATGAGTAAAATTTTAATTGCCGGGTGTGGTGGTGCACCCTCAGAAGGAGTAGTAAAATCATTACTCGCAGCAAATGATGGGGATGAAGTAATCGGTATGGGAAGTGAACCCACAGACTTGATTTTATCAAAAGCACAAAAAAAATATGTAGTTCCCTATTCCAATACAACAGAATATAAGGGTAAACTTTTCAAGATATTTGAAAAAGAAAAGCCAAATATGCTTCATGCCCAGAATGACTTGGAAATCTATGCCATCTCAAAGATACGCCAAGATATTCAGCAGGCAGGAGTAAAGCTGTTCATGCCAAGTCACGAAACGATAGACACTTGTGTCAACAAGTTCAAATCATACAACAAGTGGGTAAAAGCCGGTGTAAAGGTTCCTCAGAATATCTTTATTAATAACGAAGATGATTTAAAGCGAGCTTTTAATGAACTGTCAAATCAGGAAGGAATGATATGGCTTCGTTCAGGTGATATAGCCGGTGGTGGAAGAGGAGCTTTGCCAACGAATGATTATGAGTTTGCCAAAAGATGGATCAACAGATTCAAAGGTTGGGGAAACTTTATGGCGGCAGAAATGCTCACCAAGGACACCGTCACCTTTCTTTCCATTTGGTACCAAGGAGAACTAGTTGTTGCACAAACCAGAATCAGAAAAGGATGGGAGCATGGCAACAGAACTCTTTCTGGAGTAACGGGTGTTACAAAAGTTGGTCAAACCTATTCCGATGACAAAGTAACTGAGATATCTATAAACGCTATAAAAGCGATAGATGAACGTCCTCACGGTATCTTTGGAGTAGATATGGCATACGATACGGCAGGTGTGCCTAATCCGACAGAAATTAACATTGCAAGGTTTTTCACCACTGTTTTTTTCTTCACCACCGCAGGATTAAATATGCCTAAAATTTACAAGGACATATGCCTCTATGAACGTTTCCCGTCATTAGAAAAGAAAATCAACCCTCTTCCTGACGGACTCATGTGGATGAGAGGTATGGACACAGCACCACGATTGGTAACAAACGAGATAATGCAAGAGGAATTGATTCTAAATTATTGATAATAAATGAAGATTCTTATCACAGGTTGTTCTGGTTTTGTTGGCAAGGCCGTTTTGAAAAGAATTTCAAGCAATTCTTCCGACAATCAAATATTTCTTTTATCCTCAAAAGAGAATCATTTATATTACACATACATATATAAAAAAACAGATGAGAAATATTATTGGATAATACCTGATGATTTTGATATTATTGTCCATATAGGTGCTTGGACACCTAAATCAACCAGCGAAGCACAGAATATAGATAAAGGATTTGACAATATTCTATTCACAAAAACATTATTACAATCTCAAAAGCATCTAAAAAGAATTGTTTTCATTAGCACACTTGATGTATATGCAGCCACATCTGAAATAATCAGAGAAAGCTCTATTGTTAAACCAATCTCAATCTATGGATATTCCAAACTATATTGTGAGGAGATGGTAAGTTCATGGGCTAAACAAAACAATATTGAATGTTGCATTTTACGATTGGGGCACATTTATGGTGTTGGTGAAGCCGAATATAAGAAATTGATTCCCATACTAATTCGACAAGGACTAACCGATAGTGCTATCAATATTTTTTCATCTGGCAATGAGCTCAGAAGTTTTCTGAACATTGACGATTGTGCTGACATAATTTGGCAAGCAACTATCGGACACATGCAAGGACTATACAATGTTGTATCTGGACATTCTGTAAGCGTGAAGGAGATTGCACAAACAATCAAACGGCTTACAGAGTCGAATAGTGAGGTTATCATTCAAAATCAACCAATTGAAACAAGGGACTGTGTTTTCGACAATTCTCATCTGAAAAGCGCTTTCAAAATACAAGAGAAACCGTTAGAAGAAGGAATCAAAGAAGAAATTGAATATTTCAAAGGATTATCAGAATGAACATTTTCTTTGATATAGATGGAACATTATGGGACTCACAAGACAGATTATACAGTCTGTTTTGTGATTTGGTTCCCAAAAACACATTGTCCAAAGTTGAATATTGGTCGTTAAAACGAGCAAAAATAACAAATGAAGATATTCTTCGGAAGTATTTCTCATATTCAGAAGACGACGTTAAAATCTTTACAGCTAATTGGATGAGCTTGATTGAAACCCCAGAGTATTTGAGGAAAGACATTCTGTTTCCATTTACCATAAATACTCTTAAAGATTTGAATCAATGTGGTTACAATATTTACTATGTAACGCTTCGACAATTCGCAGATAGAGTTTTAGCAGAAATTTCAGAGAAGGGCATAGATATTTATTGTAAAAAATGTTTGGTCAGTGAAGCAAAGACCTCAAAAGAAACATTAGTTAAAAACTCCGGCATTTCTTTATCCGAAAGTGATATCTTTGTAGGTGATACAGGTATTGATATTATGACAGGCAAGGTTCTTGGGATTCGAACAGTGGCAGTGTTAAGTGGATTTAGAAATAAACAAATTTTGACCGAATATTCCCCCAATATTATTATTAATGACATATCCGGATTAAAATCACTTTTAAAGTGATCAACATTCCTTTTTTATCATTAACAGTAATAACCACTCTTCATAACAAAGAGAATACTAAAGCTGTTACTCGTGTTGTAAATTTACGCGGGTAAGGTTTCTTTCCTCTTTCTCACACTCTTATAGATAGCAAAGCCTAAAATACTCAGTATGGTCAGATTCATCACATACTTGCATGCAATGGCTATCTTACCCCATTTTTCCATCGTAGCGGGACGGAACTCAAAGCGGATATGGTGTTTGCCAGCAGGCACATTCAAGGCTCGTAAAGTATAGTTGGCTCTGAAATGTTCCTTGGGCTGGCCGTCAATATATGCGTTCCACCCGTAGGGATAATAAATCTCCGAAAAGACAGCAATACCATCTTCTGAAGCCGTGTAATCATATTCCACATAATCAGGGGCATATTTAGTGAGGCTAATCTGAGCTTCACTGTCATGGTGAGGACGGAAGTCCTTGACAAAATCCTGGAACTTGACATCCGTCACCAACGTATTATGCAAATCTATCGTATTCAAAGCATCAGACTCTTCGTTAGGAGTCTGTGCAATCACCACCTGGTCCACAAACCAGGCATTGCCCATGGCATTCGGGTTCTCTACAATCATAGGATTTTCGGGATTCAGAATGGCATATTTCATATTCATCATGTTAAGCACTGGATAGCCTGTGGTATCACTCGGTCTTAATAACAAGTTATTACCTTGTTGCATGATGGACTTATACATGGGATTGATTTCTGAGGTAAGATGCGCATCGATTAAATCCTGGTAACGGCGCAATTTGGCTGCGCTATAACCACCTATGGATTTGAAATAATATGAGGTTCTGGAATCGTTAAACGGTCCCTGTGGGTCAGTCAGATTGAACACACGATAACTCAAATTATCCTTTTCTTTGTTCAAAATAGTTTCCTCCCAAGGTTTTTTATCAAAATAGGCTTTGTAATTTTTCTCTTTCACAAAATTGTCATCATTGAAAAACTTACGGTCAATAGGCCACATATCCACCAAAACAAGCACTCCCAAAATAGCGGCGAAGTAGCCAAATTTCAATTTTTCCTGCACATATAGCCACAGCACACCTGCTCCTAAAAGTACGAATATCAGAGAGCGAATAGCACTGGTTCTGAGGATTGAGGCACGCTCGGCAATTACTGCCGCCGACAACCAATCTGGCCATTGGGCGAAAATATCCGCATCTCTTCCCCAGGAATAATCCAAAAAGTAACTGGCCACAAATGCCAATAGACAAATTCCCGTGGTGACGGCTGCGGAAATATAGACACTTTTAACCACTTCTTTTTTCTCCACTTTTTTCTCCATAATTTCGCGCAAAGCCAAAAATCCGAGCAAAGGAATAGTGATTTCCGCTACCACTAATATCGATTCCACCGCCCTAAACTTGGTGTACATCGGGAAATATTTGGCAAAGAATTCCTGCAAAGGCATAAAGTTATAACCCCATGAAAGAAGGATAGCAAAGATAGTAGCCGCTAACAATGCCCATTTGTAAGGTCCCTTGACAATCAACAGGCCCAAAACAAACAAAAAGCAAATAATGGCTCCGGCATATACAGGACCAGAAGTTCCTTCCACACCACCCCAATAAGTAGGCATGCCCTTGCAATACTCCTCCGCCTGCCGTCTGGATATACCATGTTGCACCATGGACTGATAGATATTCGAATTAGTACCCACATTGTACGCTGAGGCATAACCTTTTGCACCTGGAATAAGCAAGGTTGTTGTTTCACCGATACCATAGCTATATTGTGTGATATAGGTCAAATCCAGTCCAGATGTTTTATTCACAGCATCCTCTTCCTTCTCCAATTCAGAGTGTCCACCTCTCATAGTCTCTTTAGCATACTCTTTATTTACCATAATATAAGCACTTTGAGTACCCACACCCACGCCAATGCAAACAGCGAAGACAAGTGTGCCAATCACAAAGTCCTTCCATCGTTTCTCGCGGATATGTACAAACAGTTCCGCACAAAACAACAAGCCAATTAGCATAAAGATGTAATAGGTCATCTGCGGATGTGCCATTATACCCAAAGATGTGTATATCAACGTAATAGCAGCACCCCAACCATATTTTTTCTGGTAAATGAGATAGAAACCACCAATAATTGGAGCGAGTAATCCGAGTGCAATCACCTTGGAATTATGCCCAGCAGGAATAATAAGAAGAAAATATGTAGACAAAGTAATGGCAATGGCTCCAATAATAGAAAGCCATTCATTGACTTTAAATGCTCTTAAAAGGATAAAAAAACCAATAAAATACCCAATTAAAAGATATAGCAACCCACTAAATCCCAAATGAGTAATAAACGCATAGGGGATGTCAATCGCTGGAGTTGGATATTCCGCACCACCGATTTGATAAGAAGGCATACCACCGAACATCGATCCTGTCCACCAACTGACCTCACCTGTCTTTTGATGATACTCTACTATTTCTTGCGACATGCCTTTGCCACTGATTTGGTCACCTGCCTGCAAGACTTTTCCATCAAAAACTTGCGGAGCCGAGTATATAAGAGTCAAAATAACGAAAATGACAAGGGCTGCCAAATAAGGGATAATTTTTTTTACTGGATTTTGTTTATTCATAATTATCTTAAATTTCTATTTTACAATACAGTTCAATACCCGCTCCAAATCGGCTTCCGTGAGGCCGTAATACATGGGGAGGCAAATTACCTGGTCGGCAATGCGTGTGGCCACAGGCAAATTGGCCGGATTAGAAGATTCCAATCCTTTATACGTGTCGAATGTGCTGATTAGTGGATAGAAATACCTGCGTCCCAACACATTATCATCTTTCATTTTGAAATACAGCTCATCCCGGCTCATGCCATATTCCTCCGCATTGATCAGAATGGGGAAGTATGCATAGTTATGACGCACACCAGGCATATCCTCAAACACTTTCACACCTTTAACTTGCCGCAACGCCTGCCGGTAATAATCCGCCACCTTATGCCGCGCCTCTATGGCCTGGTCCACCTGCTTGAGGTTGAGCAAACCATAAGCCGAACGGATCTCATCCATCTTGCTGTTGATACCGGGGGCTACCACCTCAGTTTCGCCATTGAAGCCGAAGTTCTTCAGAAAGTCAATCTTCTTCTTGGTCTCCGCATCGTGGCAAACAAGGGCACCACCTTCCACCGTGTTGAACACCTTGGTGGCATGGAAACTCAATGTGGACATGTCACCAGCCTGCAGAATGCTCTCCCCGTTCACGCGCACCCCAAAAGTATGAGCCGCATCATAAATCACCTTGAGCTTATGTTTGGCGGCAATAGCCTGTATTTTTTCGGTATCACAAGGCATTCCATAACAATGCACCGGCATGATGGCCGTGGTCTTGTCCGTAATTGCCGCCTCAATTTTATCCGGATTGAGATTGCACGTAGCAGGATCAATATCCACAAAAACCGGTTTGATGCCATTCCACCATAACGCATGGGTCGTTGCGACAAAGCTATAAGGGGTTGTGATAACTTCTCCCTTGATACCCAAAGCCTGCAAAGCGGTAATCAGCGGAAGGGTTCCATTGGTAAACAAGGAAACATACTCCACTCCCAAATACTCCGCAAGAGCCGACTCCAACTGTCTATGAAACTGACCGTTATTGGTAATCCACTTACTCTTCCATATCTCCTTCAAATAACCCACAAACTCGTCCAACGAAGGGAGCAAAGGAGAGGTCACTGTTATCATTTTCTTGTCTTCCATTGACAACTATCTAATTTGATTATTAACTTGCAAAAATACGAAAATTTTCAATGTGTTAATTAGCAAATGTGCTAATGTGCCAATTTTTAGGCTTTACACACACCATCATACTTTACCTAAATCAGATTATACGTTTTTTATATCTGAAAAAAATGTAATTTTGCAAATTAAAGTCATTCCCTCCATTGTTAAGGGTGTATGTTATAGAAACTGTTTTTTTCAAGACAAAAATTCAAACCATAATTAAATGCTTTTCAACTCTTTCTCATTTGGTTTCTTTCTGATAATCACCTATTTGCTTTATTGGCTAATATTCAATAAGAATGTTAGGATTCGGAATTTTTTCATCTTGGCCGCCAGTTATTTTTTCTATGGATTTTGGAACTGGAAATTACTGATTCTGATTGTCATTGTTTCCGCGACAGACTTTGTTTTCGGTTCTTTAATCCACAAAGAGGAAAGTGTTTCGCGACGAAAAATATACCTTGCGACCTCTCTTATCATCAACCTGGGAATATTGGGGTTCTTCAAGTACTGTAATTTTTTCATTGACAGTTTTTATTCCCTCCTGCATTTATTTGGTTCAAACGCCACCTTCACACCACTGAACATCATCCTGCCTGTAGGTATCAGTTTTTATACATTCCAAGGCTTAAGCTATGTACTGGACATTTACTATCGTAAATTTGAGCCGACAAAAGACGTGGTGGCATTTTTTGCGTTTCTATCTTTCTTTCCACAGCTCATCGCTGGCCCGATTGAACGAGCACGTGACCTTCTGCCACAGTTTTCCACTCCTAAATCATTTGACTACGACTCGACTCGCAAAGGACTTTTCCTGATTGCCATAGGCCTTTTCAAAAAAATTGTGATTGCCGACAGACTTGCCATTTATGTTGATTCCGTTTATGCGAATGTTTCAACCGTGCATGGGTTACCCGCTCTGATGGCGGCGCTTTTCTTCACCTTCCAACTGTACCTTGATTTCTCCGCATACTCCCAAATCGCTATCGGAACCGCACGCTTGTTCGGTTTCAAACTGAGCACTAATTTCAACAAACCATACTTGGCAACCTCCTTCAAAGACTTCTGGGCGCGATGGCACATTACACTTACCAACTGGTTCCGCGATTATCTTTATTTCCCACTCGGAGGTAACAGAAAAGGCAAAATCAGAACTTACCTCAACGTTATTATTGTCTTTACTGTCAGTGGTTTATGGCATGGAGCCTCTTGGAATTTTGTATTATGGGGCTTCCTTAACGGTATTTTCCTTGCTGTTTTCGACAAGGCTTTTCATCTGAATCCGAAAAATGTTTTTGCGAAAATCGGAAGTTGCCTGTTTGTCACTGGCTTATGGGGACTTTCTCTGATATTTTTCCGTGCCGGAACTTTCTCCGATGCAATCACACTATTCGGTAATCTTGGTTTTGGAAACGTAGGAGACCTGTTCAACCACGGCTTCGACCAAACAGAATTCAAATTCACCATATTCTTACTAGTTGGCTTGATGCTTATGGAACTATTGCTGAAAAGAAAGCAAGAAAAAGTGGAGGATTTTTTCTTCAACAAATTCTTCCCGTTACGCTGGACAGTCTATATCATCATTATTCTTGCCACGATATATTTAGGTGTATATGGCGTGGGAAGTGACAACACCTTTATCTATTTCCAATTTTAATACTGAAAGATCATGGCCAAGAAAGCATACTATACAAATAAAAAAACGAACGCTCAAGTTACACAAAAGACAGCCGATGTTGTGAAGAAGGAAAAACCATGGTGGATTCTGGCTTTCA
This sequence comes from Bacteroidales bacterium, assembly GCA_017964255.1. Taxonomy (GTDB): domain Bacteria; phylum Bacteroidota; class Bacteroidia; order Bacteroidales; family WCHB1-69; genus RUG11690. Next base: position 34,497 of record JAGCSI010000140.1, read on the forward strand.
AATTTCTGTTTCTCTTTGCTTTAGTGACTTCCGTTGTTATCTATACGGATGCCAAAGGGTATTTTGAACCCGACCAGAGCAACAATCATACTTCAAAGAAATGGGATGCCTTTTACAAATTCACAGAAAAAGACACTGTTGATGTGGTACTGGTAGGTAACTCCCACTGTTATGCCGGTGTGAACCCCAAAAACCTGTCAGCCGCATTGGGCGCCAACTGTTTTGTGCTGGCATCGCCATCCACCACTATTATGGACTCCTATTATTGTCTGAAAGAAGCGTTGGAACGCACTCATCCTACCGTTGCCATTATTGAAACGTACGGTATCAGCAACAGTGTGAACCATGAATTGACGGAAGGTAGCCTTTCAGAGCAATTCAAAAGTTACAACGCACGCAAGAATCTCCCCTTGAAACTCACCTCGATGCCTGTACTTTTTTCGCCAGAATATTACATACCCGCATGGTCAAAAACCATTCGCAATCACGACTTTATCTTCCGCGACCGTAACCAAATAAAGACTAATGTAAAGCTGAACAAACAGAAACACAAGAAAAAAGACGACAAACTATACCTTGGCCGATTTGTAAGTTTTACCACAGGAATAGAAGACTCCACTATGGCAAAATACGATTCAATGGGTGCGCCTGTTGATGGGACAAAACATGAAGTCAACAATGAGAACATTCGCTATGTGCAGAAAATCGTTGACTTATGCAAAAAGAACAATGTCACACCTGTTTTCGTCACTCTTCCCATGTATTACAGGCATATTGAGCACTATGACGCATGGAAAAAGACGATATCATCTGTCATTACCCCAACTGGTGCCGCGTGGCTTGACCTCCAAGAACCTTACGACACAACAAGCTTCGATAGAAATTGTTTTGAAAACACAATGAGTGTTAACCAACACATGACCTATACCGGATCTTTGAGAGGAGCTTATAAAATCGCTCACTTTCTTGTAGATAGCCTGAAAATAGATTTTCCAAAACGAAACGCCACAAAACATTGGAACGATTTATTCTATGGAGAAGAAGGTTACTTTGAGAATTATCCATCCCATAAAGATGACATCAGCAACATCCTTATATGTCAAAACAAGACTTTTAATGAAATGGAAATCACTGATTGTATTCTGATTAAAGAGGAGACAAACAACACGCTCCTCGTAAAAGTCAAAAAGGAAACACTACAGGGACAACCAGCGAACAAAATTCATATACTGGCCTCTATCCGATACAATGGTCAACAGATGATTGCGCCCTTGGAATGTCCGAGACACATTAACTATGACCCAATCAATCATTATTTATATGCCATTTCACTCCTAAAAGAAGTGGAAATTCTGGACATACTGGATGTGCGAAAAGGTTAAATACGAAAAAATTCAATGTGCAAATTGGTTAATTAGCAAATTAGCTAATGTGCCAATGAGACAATGTACTAATGTGCCAATTTTAAGGCTCTATAAACTATCCTTTTTTTTAGAAAAAGGGACTACATTATCCCCTTGAAATACGCTATCGTCCGCTCCAGACCTTCCCTGAGTTCAATGATGGGATGCCAGTTCAGAACAGCCTTGGCTTTGTCAATAATGGGTTGGCGCTGCTGCGGATCGTCTTGCACTGCCGGATGGTAAATGATTTTGGATTTTGAACCCGTCAGCTCTACTACCAATTCCGCCAACTGCTTGATAGTAAATTCTTTAGGATTGCCAAGATTGACAGGACCAGTCACTTCTTCTTCCGTACTCATCATCCTGATAATGCCGTCAATCATGTCCTCACAATAGCAGAAGCTACGGGTTTGCGCGCCAGTGCCATAGATAGTGATATCCTCGTTTTTCAGGGCCTGCACAATGAAGTTGGACACTACCCTGCCGTCATCGGGCAGCATGCGGGGACCGTAGGTGTTGAAAATACGCACCACCTTAATTCTCACCTTGTTCTGGCGGTGATAGTCGAAGAAAAGGGTCTCGGCACAACGCTTGCCCTCATCGTAGCAAGAGCGTATGCCGATGGGATTGACATTGCCCCAATATTCCTCGGGTTGCGGGTGCACAAAGGGATCGCCATACACCTCGCTGGTAGAGGCCTGCAAAATCTTGGCACCATTACGATTGGCCAATTCCAGCATGTTCACCGCCCCCACCACCGAAGTATTGATAGTTTTGATGGGGTCGTACTGGTAATGCACGGGCGAAGCAGGACAAGCTAAATTGTATATCTCATCCACCTCAATATCAAATGGTTCCGTAATATCATGGCGGATCACTTCGAAGTAAGGGTTGCCCATCAAGTGCACAATATTACGTTTACTGCCCGTAAAATAATTGTCGAGGCAAATCACATCGTTACCTTCCTTCAGCAGTCTTTCGCACAGATGCGAGCCCAAAAAACCCGCACCCCCAGTCACTAATATTTTTTTCATGTTTTTTTCTAACTTATAGAATTTGCAAAAATACAAAAAACACTTTTTCTGCGTCTGAGTCAATAAGATTTTTTATTATCTTTGCACCCGAAAAGGTATAAACATTAGTACTTTCAACAATTTTATACCCGAAAGCATATAAACATCTGATTTTTAACAATTTTATACCCGAAAGCATATAAATTATGAACGAGACAAAGTTGTCAAAATTTGTAAAAGAACAACGTAAGATATACCATCTAACCCAAGTAGACCTGTCAGAGAAATCAGGTGTGGGTCTTCGGTTTGTCCGTGATTTGGAACAAGGTAAACCCACATTACGGATGGACAAAGTGAACCAAGTGCTCAACATGTTCGGTGCGGAACTCGGTCCTGTAAAGATGGAAAGGAGTGAGTTATGAAGCAGGCGGAAGTTTATTTTCAGGACAAATTGGCAGGCATACTTACAGAAGATGAAAACGGATACACGTTCACCTACTCGGAAAAGTATGTCTCTGAACATGAGACACCCATCAGTTTGACAATGCCCATACAGGCAAAGTCATATACGAGCAACATTCTGTTTCCTTTTTTTGACGGTTTAATTCCCGAAGGATGGCTGTTGGATATTGCCCAGGCCAACTGGAAAATCAACCCGCGTGACCGGATGTCGCTTTTGTTGGCTTGTTGCAAAGATTGTATTGGAGCAGTGAGTGTCGTGGATATTTCAAACCAAGAAAACCAATAAAATATGGCAAAGTGTTTGTGTTGTTATCAGGATTTAGAAGAAGGAA
>JAGCSI010000012.1 GCA_017964255.1 Bacteroidales bacterium
ATCACTCCGCAGCCGCAGCCAATGTCCAGCACTGTTCTCACCTGGTCCACAGGGGTGGCAGCGGCCAGCAGCAGCGCATCGGTGGAGATTTTCAGGGCGCTGTTGTCGTGGTATAAAGAGAAGTGCTTGAAGTGAAACATGCTGAACTTTTGTATTTGAGCCTGCAAAAATGGGAAAAATTATGTTACAAACCACCACAAATGTTTTATTTTTCAAATGCTTGATAATCTCAAAAACTTTACGTACCTTTGCAACCCCTAAAAGTATCGACATAGATTGAAATAATATAAATAAAAGCATCATGAAAGAAAACTTGTTAATGAGCATGAATCCTCTGGTAAACTACCTGAAGAAGGATCCGAAAGAATTTACAAAAGCTGACATTATCAAATTCATCGAGGAGAAGGAAATCCCGATGATTAACTTCCATTATGTGGCAGGTGACGGTCGTCTGAAAACCCTGAATTTCGTGCTGAACAACCGCGAATATCTGGAACAGATTCTGTCCGCCGGCGAGCGTGTTGACGGTTCCAACATTTTCCCGTCATTCATCCATGCCGGTTCCAGCGACTTGTATGTGGTGCCCCGTTTCAGCACCGCTTTCCTGGATCCGTTTGCTGACATTCCAACCATCTCCATGCTGTGCTCCTATTTCAACAAGGACGGACAGCCCATGGAAAATTCTCCCGAATATGTGCTGCGCAAAGCTTCAGAGGCTTTCACCAAGGTGACCGGCATGAAGTTCCAGGCCATGGGTGAGCTGGAATATTACGTAATCGGTGACAAGGACGATTTGTACCTGACTCCTGACCAGCGCGGCTATCACGAATCCACCCCGTTCACCAAATTCGAGGAATTCCGCAAAGAATGCATGCTGAATATCTCCAAAGTGGGTGGTCAGATTAAATATGGTCACTCCGAAGTGGGTAACTTTACCATGGACGACAGAATTTACGAGCAGAATGAGATTGAATTTTTGGTGACCGACGTGCAGGATGCCGCCGACCAGCTGGTACTGGCCAAGTGGATTATCAGAAACTTAGCTTATCAGTATGGTTTGGATGTCACCTTCGCTCCGAAAATCACTGCTGGCAAAGCCGGTAGCGGTTTGCACATCCACACCCGCATCGTCAAAGACGGCAAGAACCAGTATGTTACCAAAGGCAAGCTGAATACTATCGCTCATTCCGCTATCGCCGGTTTTATGACCTGCGCTTCCTCACTGACCGCTTTTGGCAACACCAACCCCACCTCATACTTCCGCTTGGTGCCTCATCAGGAAGCTCCCACTTCCATTTGCTGGGGTGACCGCAACCGTTCGGTATTGGTGAGAGTGCCGCTGGGCTGGACCCACAAAAACGACATGGTGGCCATGGTGAACCCGATGGAGAAACCTGCCCGTATGGATCTGTCGCAGAAACAGACCATCGAATTCCGTTGTCCCGACGGTTCCGCTGACATTTACCTGCTCTTGGCCGGTTTGTGTGTGGCTGCCCGTCACGGTTTCGAAATGGAAGGCGCCCTTGATTTTGCCAAGAAGACATACGTGGATGTCAATATTCACAAGGCCGAGAACAAGGCCAAACTGGAAAGTCTGGCTCAGCTACCCGCTTCTTGCTGGGAATCTGCCGATGAGTTGAGCGCTCACAGAGACATTTTCGAACAGCACGGTGTTTTCAATGCCGAGATGATTGACGACATCATCAAGATGCTGAAGTCTTATCAGGACAAGAATATCCGCGAGGAAATCGCCAAACATCCTGAAAAGATGCTCGAACTTGTACATAACTATTTCCACTGCGGATAAGATTAGGTGATAGTGGTTAGGGATTAGTGGTTAGAACTGGAATATGTTTTTTAACCCCTAATTCCTAACTCCTAATCCCTAATCCCTAAAACCTAATCCCTGATATGGAATTCGCACTGTATATAATCGGTACGCTGCTCGTGGCGGTAGTTGTTTTTCTGACTGCTTTTTTCTCCATGAGAATGTTTCTCAGAAATGAAGAACGCAAACGCCTTCTGGAGTTGAAAGAGCATAACAGATCCGTTATCGCTCCCATACGCCTGCAGGCTTACGAGCGCATGGCCATGTTTCTGGAGAGGATAGAACCTAACCAGTTGATATTGAGACTGAACGATGGTAATATTCCCAACGGTGAATTGCGCCAGCTGCTCATTGCCTCCATCCGTGCCGAGTTTGAACATAACCTGTCGCAGCAGATTTATCTCTCTACTGAGGTGTGGGACAAAATCTGCAATGCCAAAGAGGAAATTATCCGTATCATCAATGTCAGCTCGGGCAAAATCGCACCCGATGCGCCTGGCATTGAGCTGGTTTCCGCCATTTTGGAGCAAACAGCAGGCCAGTCGCCCATTGCGTCGGCCATGGAGTCTTTGAAAGAGGAAATCAGGCTGATATTTTAAACTACCCCGGCCTTCGGCCACCCGTTGAAGACTTCGTCTTCTTCTCCTCTTCGCTCGGCATACTCAAAGTAAACTATGAATCTGCACTCGCTCATTCGTCGAATCTAAAAGAAGGGGAATTTAAACTCCCCTTGAGCGAAGCGAAACTCCCCCTAACCTTTCTAACCTTCTAACCCTCAAACCCCCTAACCCAAAACCTATGACCAAAAAATTTATAGCGTTTTTCATCTTATTAACCAGCGTGCTGTTTGGAATGGCACAAACCACCGTGAAGGGTTTCGTGTATGATGCCTCTAGCGGTGAGCCTGTGGGCTATTGTCCTGTGGTATTGCAGGGAACCACATACGGTGCGATGACCGAATCCAATGGTAACTTCCTCATCGACAAGGTTCCCCATGGCCGTTATGTACTGTCTATCAACTTCTTCGGTTACGACCCCTTCGTCGATACCATTGAGGTAAGCAATAAGATGATAATCAAGCGCTATATGATTAATCCGTCGTCGGTGGCTTTGGACGAGATTCAGGTGACGGCGGAGACCGACCGCAAAATACAGGAAACTCGCACGGCAGTGATTAGCATTACCCCTAAGGAAATGACCAAGATGCCGGCTATTGGCGGCCAGCCCGATTTTGCCCAGTATTTGCAGGTGTTGCCGGGTATCATCTCCACGGGTGACCAGGGTGGCCAGCTGTATGTGCGTGGCGGTACGCCTATCCAGAATATGCTGCTGCTCGACGGTATGATTGTCTTCAACCCCTTCCATTCCATTGGTTTGTTTTCGGTTTTTGACATGGACATCATGAGCGGTGCCGACATTTACACTGGTGGCTTTGGCGCTGAATTCGGCGGCAGAATCTCATCAGTCATGAACATTAAAACCAAGGATGGCAATAAAAAACGACTGTCTGGTAAGATAGACTTGAGCAATATTGGCGCGCAAGTGCTGCTGGAAGGCCCCCTCATCAAGCTGAAAGAGGGCAGAAAGACCTCCATGAGCTTTATCCTGTCGGGGAAAGGCTCGTTTTTGGAACAAGCTTCCAAGGTCTTTTATCCATACGTGAACAATGAAAACGGTTTGCCTTACAATTTCTTAGATTTGTACGGAAAAGTTACACTGGCAGGGCAGGGAGGTTCGAAATTCAATATTTTCGGCTTCAATTTCATGGACAAAGTCAATTACAACAGTTCTATCCAATACCAGTGGAACAACTGGGGTTTGGGGGCCAATTTCCTGTTGGTACCTGGCCAGGCTAACACTACCATCGAAGGTACTTTCGCCTATTCTGACTATGTATCCAAAATCAATGACCCCGCCTATCAGACTGAGGGTTCTTACAGCAAATATACCCGTACGGGAGGTTTCAATTTCAATCTGGTATTCAACTATTATATTGGAAGAAGTGTTTTCAATATCGGCGTGAATGCCGTAGGTTTCAGCACCGAGTATAAGTACTGGACCAAATACGGCAACAAGGAATACCCGAAAGACCACACCACTGACATTTCATTCTTTCTCAAGTACAAATATAATTATAAGAACAAATTGTTGATTGAGCCGAGTTTCCGTCTGCAATACTACACCTCGCTGAGCAAAGTGTCGCCAGAACCTCGTTTGGCTCTGAAATACAACATTACCAAGAAGATACGTCTGAAGATGTCAGGTGGTTTGTACTCACAGAACTATGTGGCCGTCACCTCCGACCGCGATGTGGTCAACCTGTTCTATGGATACATTTCCAGTCCCTCGCAGCTGAGCATAACGCCCATACTGCCGAACGGGAAAGCACCGAAAAGTCGCCTCCAGACTTCCCAGCATGCAGTTTTGGGTCTTGAGTTGGATGTGTTGAAATACACCAGTATCAATATTGAGGGCTATTACAAGCATTTCTCACAGCTGATTTCTGTGAACCGTTACCTGATGGACGAGCAGGCGGACGAGATATTCATGTGGGAACAGGGTCACGCTTACGGTGGCGATATTTCCATCAAATTTGAATACAAGGGCTTGTATCTTTGGGGTGTGTACTCTTTGGGTTGGGTGAAACGTACCGATGCCAATGTGACGTATGCGCCGAACTTCGACCGTCGTCACAATATTAATATATTGGCTTCCTACGCTTTCGGAAAAAGACGCTCCTGGCAGATTGACGTGCGCTGGAACTTCGGTTCAGGCTTCCCCTTTACCCAGACCCAGGCCTATTATCCCAGCTTTGTTCCGTCGGGAGGTATTGGCGACGACATCATCCATGCCAACGAGGATTTGGATTTCGTGCTGGACGATTTGAATCAAGGCCGTTTGCCAGCATATCACCGTTTGGATATCAGCTTTAAGAAGAAATTCTTCATTGGCGAGCGCCATACCATTGAATTGAATGCTTCTCTCACCAATGTGTATAACTACAGCAATGTGTTCTATGTGAACCGTATCACCAACGAGGTGGTATACCAGCTGCCTTTCCTGTATTACTTCGGCATGAATTGGAGATTCTAGACCGAGACTGAACCGAAACCAGGTTAGAGAAAAGAAGAAGAGGATGTCAACGACATCCTCTTCTTTCGTACCCAGGGCCGGGATCGAACCGGCACGAGTGTTACCTCATCGGTTTTTGAGACCGACGCGTCTACCAATTCCGCCACCTAGGCATTGATTGATTGAGCTGGTCAAAAATCAGGGTGCAAAAATACAACTTTTTTCGATATCTCAATCAATAAATTTGAATTATTTTTCAATCCATGATTTGATGGTGTCCAAAGGCACTGCCGGAACGTCCATTTTCAGCTTCTTTCTTAAGCCTCCCAAGTCATTGAGCAGCTTGTTGGGGTTGGCGGTTTTCAGCTGTTCGATGGTATTGATGTTCAGTTTTCGCAGTACCGGCACCCATATTTCGGGTATTCCTCTTTCCAAAAAATCCTTGTCGCTGGAAGTTTCGGGCTTCTTTTCGGGACGCATCTGCGGGAAAAACAGCACATCCTGGATGGAGGGCGAGTTGGTCATGATCATGGCCAGACGGTCGATACCGATACCCAGACCTGCTGTGGGAGGCATACCGATTTCCAGTGATTTCAGGAAGTCTTCGTCTAACACCATGGATTCGGTGTCGCCACGCTTGCCTAATTCCAACTGGTCCTCGAAACGCTTGCGCTGGTCGATGGGGTCGTTGAGCTCGGAATAGGCGTTGCAGATTTCCTTGCCGTTGCACATGGCCTCGAAACGCTCGGTCAGACCGGGTTTGCTGCGGTGTTTCTTGGTCAGCGGTGACATTTCAATCGGGTAGTCGTAGATGAAAGTCGGCTGGATGAGTTTATGCTCGCAAGTTTCGCCGAAGATTTCGTCAATCAGCTTGCCCTTGCCCATGGTGGAATCGACTTTAACACCTTGTGAAGTGGCGAATTCTGCCAACTGGGCCTCATCCATATTGGAAATGTCGGTGCCGGTGAAGTGCTCGATAGCCTCAAACATGGTGTAACGTTTCCACGGGCGCTTGAAGTCGATGATATTCTCGCCCACCTGCACTTTGGTGTCACCGTGCAGCGCCAAAGCGATACGCTCTACCATCTCTTCCACGCAGTTCATCATCCATTCATAATCTTTATACGGAACGTAGAGCTCCATCTGGGTGAATTCGGGATTATGGAAGCGGTCCATACCCTCGTTGCGGAAGTCCTTGGAGAACTCATATACACCGTTGAAACCGCCCACAATCAGTTTTTTCAGATACAGCTCATCGGCGATACGCAGATAAAGGGTCATATCGAGGGTGTTGTGATGGGTTTTGAACGGACGGGCGGCGGCACCACCATACAAGGGCTGCAGGATGGGGGTCTCCACTTCCAAGTAGCCTTTCTCGTTCAGGAAATTACGCATGGTGTTCACCAACAGGGTACGCTTGATGAAGGTGTCTTTCACCTGCGGGTTGACGATGAGGTCGATATAGCGTTGGCGGTAGCGCTGTTCCGGATCCTGGAAAGCGTCGTACACCTTGCCGTCTTTCTCTTTCACGATGGGCAGTGGGCACACCGACTTGCACAAGATGGTGAACTCTTTCACATGAATGCTGATTTCGCCGGTCTGTGTGGTGAACACGAAACCTTTCACGCCGATGATGTCGCCAATGTCCAATTTCTTGAACACGCTGTTGTACATCGTTTTATCCTCGCCCGGACAAATCTCGTCACGTTTGGCATAGACCTGGATGCGGCCCACGGAGTCCTGGATCTCGAAGAAAGAAACAGCTCCCATGATGCGCTGGGTCATGATACGGCCGGCGATGCTGACATTCTGGAACTTGCTGTTGTCTTTCGGGAATTCCGTCAAAATCTCTGTGGTAGTGGCGTTTACCTCATATTCCGCGGCGGGGTAGGGGTTGATACCGAGATTCAACAAATCCTCTAATTTCTTGCGTCTGATGATTTCCTGTTCTGATAATTCCATGATTTTTCTTCGTTGATAATACAAACTGCAAAAATACAAAATAATTGGCAAATGAACAAATTAGTAAACTATTTTGCGAGATGCTGTGAGTAATGAGCTATAAGCTGTGAGCCGTGATTCGTGAGTTACAAGTGCTGAAAGCACGCTATCCTATTAACCCCTAACAAGGCCGAAGGCCGTAGTTTGGGGTTGTGATGTGCGTAGAGTATCACAGCGTGCCGAAGGTACGCAACTATAGTGTCATTGTAGCGTGAAGTCATTCGCTACGCTCATTCGTCAAGACGTGAAGTCATGCACTCGTGCATTCGTGAAGACGGAAATTTCCTCCACGTTTCCACGAACGAACGAAGTGAGTGTCTCCACGTCTCCACGCCTTCACACACAAAAAAATTTTCCCAGTTATCGATTATTCATAAAAAAACTTGTAATTTTGCATTTTAATCGAAATTACTACCGCTATGAATTTGAAGGTCAGACTGATTATCATGAATTTCCTCCAATTTGCCGTTTGGGGAGCGTATTTGACTTGTATGGGCCGTTATCTGGGACCGCACGGAATGGGTGGAAAAATAGGACTTTTTTACTCCATTCAGGGCATTGTGTCCCTTTTTATGCCGGCGTTGATAGGCATTGTGGCCGACCGCTGGATACCGGCGCAGAAAATGCTGGGTATTTGCCACGGGATTGCCGGTGCCGCCATGATTGCTGCCGGTTATTACGGCCTGATGAGTGGTGATGCGGTTCAGTTTTCGGTTCTGTTTACCCTTTATACCTTGAGTGTGGCTTTCTATATGCCTACTATTGCTTTGTCTAATTCGGTGGCCTATAATGCTTTGGATATGAATGGCTACGATACGGTCAAGGCTTTCCCGCCTATCCGTGTCTTTGGTACCATCGGTTTTATCTGCTCCATGTGGGCGGTTGATTTACTGGGTTTCCAACATTCGTCAAAACAGTTCCTCCTCAGCGGTTTCATCGGATTGGTATTGGCAATTTACGCTTTCACTTTACCCAAGTGCCCGATTTCAACCTCTACCGACAAGAAATCCTTTGTGGATGCCTTGGGTTTGAAGGCTTTCGCTTTGTTCAAGGAGAAGAGAATGGCCATTTTCTTTATTTTCTCCATGCTTTTGGGGGTGTCTTTGCAGATTACCAATGGTTTTGCCAATCCTTTCATCCACAGTTTCGGCGCACAGCCGGAATATGCCGACACTTTTGGGGTGCAACATGCCAACATTCTGGTTTCTTTGTCACAGATTTCCGAGACTTTGTGTATTCTGCTGATTCCCTTCTTTTTGCACAAGTTCGGTATTAAGAAAGTGATGCTGATAGCCATGTTCGCCTGGGTATTGCGTTTCGCTTTCTTTGGCTTGGGTAACCCCGGCAACGGAGTGTGGTTGTTTATTTTGTCTATGATTGTTTATGGCGTGGCTTTCGATTTCTTCAATATCAGCGGTTCGCTGTTTGTGGACAAGGAGACCAGTACTGATATCCGTTCTTCGGCCCAGGGTTTGTTCATGCTGATGACTAATGGTATTGGTGCCACCATAGGTACGTTGGGAGCGCAATGGGTAGTCAACCAATATTGCACGTGGGAAGGTCATCATTTGGTAGGCAATTGGACGGCAGTATGGGATATTTTCGCCGCCTACGCCATGGTGGTGGCGGTACTTTTTGCTATTGTTTTCAAATACAAACACAATCCTGCAGAGTAATGATCGAATTCATCGTTTCTGATATCAACAATGCCCAGGCCCCTTCCGAGGCCTATGCTTTGATTCTGAAAGAAAAGGAGGGCGAACGCTTGTTGCCTATTCTTATCGGGATGAACGAAGCAAGGGCTATTGTATTGGAAATGAACAAGATGAAACCCAAACGTCCTACTCCGCATGACCTGTTTTTGCGCTTGTCGGAAGTGTGCAAGGTGTATGCGGGTTATGTGGTTATCCATAAATTCGAAGAGGGGGTGTTTTATGCCGATATTCATTTCAGAAGGGAGAATGGCGAGGTATTCACTATCGACTCGCGAACTTCGGATGCGGTGGTGCTGGCCCTGAAATGCAATATTCCGGTTTATGTGGAGGAAGAGGTGCTGGAAGCCTATTTTTCTGATGCTGAAAATTTGGAGGAGCTTTCTTCAGATACAGAAGAAGAACAAGAAGCAGATGATTTGGAAATGGACTTGTCTGACGAGAACTACGATAAATATCTTTCTACCAAATTGGAAGAGATGAGCCTCGAGGAACTGCAAAATCTCTTGGATGGCGCTGTGGAGTGCGAGGATTTTGAAATGGCCTCCAAAATCCACGAGGAAATCGAACGCCGGAAACAGGAGTGAAATAATTGACAAAAAAGCCGTATTTTTGCGCCATGATAAAAACCTCTGTTACTAATCGAGAAATATGGCGCATTGCCTATCCTATCATGCTGGGCAATCTGGCGCAAACTGTCATCACTTTTACCGACACGGCCTTTCTGGGGCATTTGGGCACAATTGAGTTGAGTGCGTCAATGATGGCCGGCTTGTTCTATTATGTATTCACCACCTTGGCGATGGGCTTTGCGGTGGGCATCCAAATCTTCATTGCCCGTCGTTTTGGCGAGGGCAATCTGAAACAGATTGGCGTGGTCTTTCAGCACGGGGCGCTTTTCGTCTTGCTGCTCGGTCTTGTGTTGCTTAGCCTTCTTTTTTTCCTCAGCGATGGACTGATGAATATCATCATTGAGTCGGAAAATATTTATGCGGCTTCTATGAAATACCTGGATATCAGGCGTTTCGGTATTGTTTTTGTGGTATTCAACTTCCTTTTCCGCTCGTTTTATGTGGGTATCAGCAATACTAAAGTCATCACGTATTCCACCCTTCTCATGGCGGTGGTCAATATTTTCTTCGACTGGGGTCTGATATTCGGAAATTGCGGTCTGCCTGAAATGGGTATCGGTGGTGCGGCCTTGGCTTCGTTATTGGCTGAGTTGACCGCTTTCTGTTTCTTCTGGATTTACACTTTCATCACCATTCCCCACCAGGAATACGGCATGTTCCGCTGGCATAAGCTGCAGCCTGCGCTGATGGGCAATATCCTGAAAGTGGCTTTTCCCTGCATGATTCAGCGACTATTCTCCTTCGGGGCTTGGTTCGCTTTCTTTATCCTGATTGAAAAAATGGGCGAGACGGCGCTTGGGGTATCTTCGGTGGTTCGCAGTACCTATATGATTCTCATTATCCCGTTTTTCGCTTTTGCGGCCACGGCCAACACTCTCACCAGCCGTATCATCGGCGAGGGCAAGAGTGATGAGGTGATGGCGATGCTGCGCAAAGTGGTGAAAAACGCCGTGCTTTGCTCCTTGGTGCTGGTCATCCTCACAGCCATCTTTCCCGATGTGGTTCTGCGTATCTATACCGATGATCTCAGCCTGGTGGCTGCCGCTATCCCATCGGTTTATGTTATCTGTGTCGCTACGGTTTTGGGTTCCGTCGGTGTAATATATTTCGAAGCGATTTCGGGCACCGGCAACACTTCGGCCGCTATGGCTTTGGAGTTCGGGGTGCTTATCTGCTATTTGCTCTATGTTTATCTGGCCACCCGCATTTCCACCATTGCCAGTGTGTGGACTGCCGAATGGTTCTACAATATCGTCATCGGCCTTATTTCCTTCTTCTATATTTGGAAGGCCGACTGGCGGAAAAAAGCGATATAATTATAATTCGACAGCGGGCCAGCCGAAGTCTTGGTAATAGCGGACAGCAAGGTTATGGCTTTTGACGTACTCTTGCAGCTGCTCCTTGCGGACGGCTTCACGCACTTCCTCGTTGGAATGCATGTTCTGATAGATGTCGTAATGATTGTCGAAAATACGTTTGGCGCTGGCCTCGTTGCCGGCACCGTCTTCGGTCTGCTCGAAAGCTGTCACCGTATAGTTGCCATTTTCTTTATTCAGCGTCATCAGGCCGGAATGGTTGCCGCCAGAAACGGTTTTAAGTGTGTCTCCGGAAACGTTGTACCAGAATATCCAGAAATCGCCCCAAACTTTCTCACCTTCTTCATATACCATCATCAGTGTGGGGATGCAGAGTTCTCCTTGCGCATACTGTGAGCCAATCTCCTTCATCAGATAGTCGCTGATGGCTTGTCTTACGGCTTGTTCCTCGCGGTTATTGGCGATGTAATTGATGCAGTCGGCCTTGTGTCCGTCGAAGTCGCACATGAGCCACACGTCGCCCACTTTCTCCATATAGAGCTTGTGTTCCTCCACATCGGTGGATTCGTCAAATGAGCCGTCCTCCCATTTTTGGCGCACACTGATGGTGGCGACAGCGTGGGTGTCATCAGTTTGCTCCACACCAACCACTGTGTAGTCGGCAATGGTGCCGCCGTTGCCGGTCACAAAATAATAGAACCATTCGTGGTCCATGGCCTCGTGTTGGGGAAGGTGGTTGAACATCGTGTCGAGCACATTGTAAAAATCCTCAGTCAGATAATCTTTCGACTGCTCCAGCAGCTCATGGTCGGGGATGTATTTGCACAGTTCCGCCGCACGTTCTTGCAGCTGTTTTTCCTTGTTTCCGCATGCTGTCATCAGCATCACGGCTGCCAGTAAAAATAATAGTTTTTTCATATTGATAATAATTGAGATGTTTGATATTATATTTTTTTCTTTAACTCTTCCATCGCATGGCAGATTTATTCGGGACAATATTTTTGCAAAGATACTCTTTTTTCTTAATACTTTTCATCTCTCATTTTTTGGCACGGCATACTCCTTCGGCAATAGAGTTTTTTTTTGATTTCAGGATATAATATAGTTGTGGGAAAATGTGTATTTTTGCAATGCCATTTTTTCAAATCTTGTTCAGCGGACTTCACAGGGTTTGAGAGTCTGGCGCATAAAGTTTAGAAGTAGATGTCCACTATTAATTGAATATGAAGCATTTATCCCTCTTTTGCATTGTTATGGGCTTGTTTGTTTCCCTTCATGCACAGACCCCGAATTGTTACCGTATCTATCTGAGTGACAAAAACAACAATCCTTATTCTATCAATAATCCTTCGGAATTTCTTACGCAACGTGCCATTGACAAGCGAAGTCGTTTCAACATTCCGGTCACGGAACAGGATTTGCCGGTAAATCCGCAATACAAGCAACAGATTATGGCTTTGGATATGCAAATGCAGGTTCTGGCGGTTTCCAAATGGATGAACACAATTGCTATCTATTCCACGGATGCCTCTATTGTACAGCAAATCAATGATCTTTCGTTTGTGGATTCCGTCAAAGCGATTGGTTCAACCCTGTTGAAAAACAATACTGCCGTTTCAGTTCCCGAGAATCCTGCACCCATGATGCAAAATATTCCGTTATCTACGAAAGATGATATAAACTATGGGGATGGCTATAATCAAATCGCGATACATAACGGACATCTTCTTCACGCGGAAGGGTTCCATGGAGAAGGGATGCTCATAGCTGTGATAGATGGGGGTTTCAAGGAACTTGAGCAGAATTCTTTCTATAACAAAATGGTTAATCAGGGCCGCTTTGTTGGGAAATATTCCCTCAGACCTAACTTTGTGGACGAAACGTACATAAATGGATCAAGACATGGTATGCGAGTGGCTTCTGTTATGGCAGCTGATGAGAATGGTACTTTTGTAGGTACTGCTCCCAAGGCTTCATACGTCTTCATCCAATCCGAATGCTCCGAGACCGAACAACCCTTCGAGGAGGATTTATGGGTCAACGCTGTTGAGATTGCAGACAGTCTTGGAGTTGATGTTATTAATAGTTCACTTGGATATACCACCTTTGACAATTTCCCCCAAGGTTCTTATACCTATGAGGATTGTGATGGTCAAACCAGCATCGCCAGTCGTTGTGCCAGCCTTCTGGGAGAGAAAGGTATCATCGAATGTAATTCGGCAGGCAATAATGGGGAATATAGCTGGTATTATATTTCAATTCCTGCTGATGCTTTTAACATTCTTACTGTAGGTTCATGTAACATTGACAGCGTCGGTTCCCATTTCTCCTCTCGCGGACCTTCATACGATGGACGCGTGAAACCTGATGTCACAAGTATGGGAGAATCAACCAGAGTGTACTATTACGCAGATTTTACACTCCCTGAAGAGGGTACAAGTTTTGCCAGCCCCATCATCGCCGGTCTCAGCGCTTGTTTATGGCAGGCGTTGCCTCAGTATTCCGCTTCCGAAATCATGCAAATCATACGTGAGAACAGTCACTGCTACAATTTTCCCAACTCTACTTTAGGTTACGGCATTCCTGACTTCTACCATGCCTACACCTCACAAGTTGGCATCAACAATCATAATCCTCTGCGACTCAGCGTTTATCCGAACCCCGCTACCGACAAAATCCATCTTACCGATCTTGACGGCAGCATTCGTTTGATTAACATTTACAACGCTGCTGGTCAACTTGTCCTGCAACAAGCTGTCAACGGGAATCCGCTCATCGAAATCAACGTAACATCCTTGTCGAAAGGTTTTTATGTTGGCACTGCAATAATGGATGGAAACCAGACGGCTTCTTTTAAGTTTTTGAAATAA
>JAGCSI010000141.1 GCA_017964255.1 Bacteroidales bacterium
CACGCTCATGGCCTTATCGAGGTTCTTCAACTGCGATTTTTCATCCTGGATGGCCACCACAATACCCGTGGGAATGTGGGTCAGACGCACAGCCGAGTAGGTTGTGTTCACCGACTGGCCGCCAGGTCCTGAAGAGCAGTACGTATCCTTGCGGATATCGCTCATCTTCAGTTCCACATCGAACTCGTCGGCTTCGGGCAGCACCACCACAGAAGCGGCGGAAGTATGCACACGGCCCTGCGCCTCGGTTTGCGGCACACGCTGCACACGGTGTACACCCGACTCGTATTTCATCAAGCCGTAAACACCCTCACCACTGATGGTAAACACAATTTCCTTGAAACCACCCACAGTGCCTTCGGTCATAGAAACCACATCGTATTTCCAGCCTTTCTTGTCGCAGTAATGCTGGTACATACGGAAAAGGTCACCGGCAAAGATACTGGCTTCGTCGCCACCAGTACCGGCGCGGATTTCCACCTGGGCGTTCTTGCTGTCTTGCGGATCGGAGGGCAGCAGCAACAGACGGATATCCTCTTCCATTTTCTCTTTTTCCTGCAAGAAAGTGTCCAGTTCCTGCTTGGCCATCTCGCGGAAGTCCTCGTCTTTTTCGGTAGCGATAACCTCCTTGGTATTGGCGATATTCTCTACAATGTTTTTGTATTTCTTATAGGCTTCCACCACGGCCTGCAAATCCTTGTAGTCCTTGCTCAGCTTGATAAAGCGCTTCATGTCGGCGATGACTTCGGGCTTGGTGATTTCCTCTCCGATTTCAAGCCATTTCTGATGGATAACCGCTAATTTATCTAACAAATCGTTCATTTCTTCTCCAATGTATAAAATAAGCGTGCAAAGATACGAAAATTTTCAATGTGCTAATGAGCAAATGTGCTAATTACAAAATCTCTGATGCCAGACTTGCGTCAGATTATCGAACAGGCTCGCGGACATGTAGCGGCCACGGCCAACTATGCACTGACAACGATGTACTGGCATATTGGCGAGCGTATCAATCGGGAAGTACTTGGAAATCAGCGTGCTGAGTATGGAAAACAAATTGTCGCGGCAGTGTCGCGACAATTGAAATCCTTGGCAGCCGCCAAAGCTCAATTTAACAACTAAATCGTGAATTTCAATGTTTTTTTGTATTTTTGCCGATGAAAAAAGAGACAATGACATGGGAATAACCTTTGACAATGAACGGCAACAGTTTGTGTTCGATTTTGAACACGACGGCCAGGGCGACATCGTGCGACTCACAGGTGACATATACCAGGTAGAGGCGTTCGGCAAGTGCTTCTACTATGGCTATGAATTTGCTGACGATGTGGACGGCTCTGTGCGAAGTGCGTTCATCAAATATGTCAAATTCTCCGGACCGCTTCAGACTCATCCCGACCTGACCGACTTCATCAAGAAGGCAGTGGACAACCTCAGCCGTAAAATCAACCTTTACGATTACAATTTGGTAGTGATGCCCGAATCTTCAAGCGGCGTGAACCAATACATGCTCAGATACATTTACCGTTTTGCGCAGCCTTCATTGTGTAAAATGCAATTGATCAAGTCGTTGCCGTCTAATATTTCGTTTGATATGGAAGCTTATGAAGAGCAGTATCTTGACGATGTATTAGAAAACGGTCGACCTCGCTACACCGAGACACAAAAGCAAGAGGTGAAGCAAAACATCCAACAAATGCTTGACTTAATCCATCAAAAGGAATATTTCACTATCGCCAAGGATGTTAAGAAAAGCCGATTCCGTCCGTATATGATGAATTTTCTGAAATTCGCCAATGAGAAAGATGAGTTGCTCTGTTCCAAAATTCGGAACCAGAATGTGCTGGTGATAGACGATGTGGCCACCAGCGGTTCCACTCTAGGTGAAATCCTCCGGACATTACGTATTCTCAACGAGGACAACAAAATCACGATTTTCAGTCTCATAGGCCGCAAAGACCTGATGGCAGACGCACAATAACTGTCGCTACGCACCATTCCACATGGAGCATAGCGACAGGCGGAATCTTATGCCTTCAACCATCAATGGTAAATGGTAAACCTAATTAACTTCCTTCTGTTCAAAAGTAATCCCTCGTCAAGAAATTGATGGGGTTGATTTTCGTATCTTTGCCAGAATTAATAATAAGGTAAAAATGAAAAATGTAGCAATTCTGGCAGGCGGAAATTCCGGCGAATATGAGGTCTCGCTCCGCTCGGGTGCCAATATCTTAGACCAAATGGACAGAAGTTTGTTCAACCCCTATTTCATCCATGTGAAAGGTACTGAATGGAGCTATACGGATGAGAAAAATCAGAAATATCAGATTGATAAAAACGATTTCTCGCTGACTATCAACGGGCAAATAATTGTTTTCGATGTGGTGTTTATCGCCATCCATGGCAACCCAGGCGAAAACGGCAAGTTCCAGGGCTATTTCGACATGCTCGACATCCCCTATACAGGCTGCGACTGCTTCTGCTCGGCACTTACTTTCAACAAGTATTTCTGCAATATTGCCGTGCGCGAGCTAAAGGTGCCGATTGCCCCGTCGCTGCACTACTACCACGACGATAAAATCGACATGGACGAGATAGCAAAAGTATGCGGCTATCCCTGCTTCATCAAATCGTGCAACTCGGGCTCCAGTGTGGGCGTAACCAAGGTGCACAACCCCGGCGAAGTGAAGGCCGCCGTGGAAGAAGCTTTCAAGTATGATGACCAACTGATGATTGAAAAGTTGGTGTCCGGTCAGGAGCTGGCCTGCGGAGTGGCCATGGTAGACGGCAAGCCCAAAGCTTTGGCCGTGACCGAAATCTGTCCCAAAAACGAATTCTACGACTACCAGGCCAAATACACAGACGGTTTTCACGACATGTACACTCCCGCCCGCATCCCGAAAGAAAGCTATGAGCAGGTGCTGAAGTATTCGGAACAGATTTACCACTTTTTAAACTGCGGCGGAATTGTGAGAGTCGATTATATCATCACACCGGACGGAATACCTTATTTTATCGAAATCAACACCATTCCGGGACAGACAGCGATGAGTATTATTCCTGCCCAGCTGACAGCCAGTGGCTTTGAACTGAAGGATTTTTACACGAGTGTGGTGATGGACGCACTTAAGAACTAAGAATTAAGAACTAAGAAAAATGATGAAAAAGACAATTATTGTTCTTCTTTGCCTGTTAGCCAGCTTGCAGTTATCCGCCCAATATACCGACCAGGATATTGCCCGCTATATTGACCAATACAAAGAGCTGGCCATCCTGAAGATGTACCAGTATAAGATTCCCGCCAGCATCACCCTGGCGCAGGGCGTTTTTGAGAGCGCCTGCGGCACCAGCCGTTTGGCCCGCGACGGAAAAAACCATTTCGGCATCAAGTGCCACAAGGAATGGACGGGCGACACGGTTAAGATTGACGATGACGAACTTCAGGAATGCTTCAGAAAATACGAACGCGTAGAAGACTCTTACAACGACCACTCGCTATTTCTGACCTCCCGCCCCCGTTATGCGGGACTGTTCCAGTTAGACGTAATGGACTACAAGGCATGGGCACGGGGCTTGAAAGCTGCTGGCTACGCCACCAATCCCAAATATGCCGACCGACTGATTGACCTGATTGAACGCTTCAACATTGCCCAATGGGACACCCTCTGCCAGCAGCGGACCGAAAGCAACTGGTTTACCGAGGAAAATATCGCTTGGGCAGAAGCCCAGGTTACAGGGGACAGGTTACAGGAGACAGGTTACAGTGAGCAGGTTACAGAAGAGATCACAAAACCCCAGGAAGGGACTTCTTCGAATTTAGGTCAACAGGCTACGAGGACAGGAGTATTCACCGCAGAGGCCAGTCAATATCCGAAGGTAAAATATCCATTTACAGAGCGGGAGGTGTATGCGAACAACCGCTGCTATTTTGTCATTGCCGCCGAGGGCGAGACCTACGCTTCTATCGCCAAAGATGTACAGGATTCTGAAAAAAATATCCGCAGATATAATGATATTTTGGATAAAAACCAGGAGGCCATAGTGGGCGAAGTGGTATATATCGGCCTGAAAGCCAAGATTGGGAAAGAAAAGAAACACACAGTAAGTGCTGGAGAAACACTACGTTACATCTCACAGAAATACGCAGTCCAACTTAATTCCATTTTCAAATACAATAATTTGAACGAAAATTCAGTTATTCATCCTAATGATATTATTTTATTGAAACACTAAACGTTATGAAGAAAATATTATTATTATTTGTTTGTTTATCAACAATTTGCGCCTATTCACAATATGCTGAAGAGGACGTTTTAAACTATATTGACAATTATTCGAAACTGGCGGTGCAGTCCATGAAAACCTACAAGATTCCCGCCAGTATCAAACTGGCGCAGGCTATCTACTCATCCAATGCGGGACAAAGCAAAGTGGCCAGGGAAGCCCGCAATCATTTCGGGTTGCTGTGCAACACCGAATACCAAGGTGAGCAGTATTACGAGACTTCCGACCGTAGCGGCAACTGCTACAGAACGTATGCCACTGTGGAAGAATCTTTCCAGGATCACAATCTCTTCCTCACCACCCGTCCCCGCTATGAGTCACTGTTTCAATTGTCTCCGATGGACTACAAGGCTTGGGCCAATGGTTTGCAAACATGCGGCTATTCCGTCAATCCAGAATACGCCCAGCGCTTGATTGCGATTATCGAGAAATACACGCTCACCCGTTTCGACAAGCAGGGAATGCCCGCACAAACTGCGGAACCAGAGGTGGCCGAACCACAACAACCACAACAAACGTCAGAGACAAAGCCTGTGGCCACTACTTATAGCAACACTCAGACCCCGAAAGAACAGCCTAAAAAGAAAGCTGAGGTTCAGGAAACTACCCAAAAAACCAAGGCAACCCAACAAAAGCGGACATACGAAAGCGGAGTGGAACCCGATACCGTTATCAATGGCATTGAGGTATATATCCAACGTGGAAAGCGTCCGAATGCTTCTACCTACGATAACCGTCCAATTGTGAACATGAACGTTTTCACCGCCCAGCCCAACGAATACAAGGTCAGCTATTTTCCTTATACCAAGCGGGATGTGTACGAGAACAACAAAATCAAATTCGTGATTGCCAAGAAAGGCGAGACCTATGCCAAGATTGCCAAAGAGGCGCAGCTGATGGAATCAGATTTGAGATTTTACAATGACGCCGACGACGACTATGAGCCTGTTCCAGGCGAGGTGGTATATCTGCAAATGAAAAACACCAAATCGGATGTGAGCTACCACAAACTGGAGATGGCAGATTCATTCCGATATCTGTCGCAGAAATATGCGGTTCAGCTGAAAACCCTGGTGAAAAGAAACAAAACTCCTGAGGGAGGATTTACGGTGGGGTCGTTGATTTGTATTGACTGCAAGTAATAAAAGAATTCAGAATTCAAAATTCAAGATTCAAAAATTAACCTTCTAAATTCTAATCCCTAAAACTTAACCCCTAAAACCTAAACAAATTTAATGGCCAAGACCTTTTATCATTTTAACACCAACACCCTATCGTTCGAGAAGGTCAAGCTGAGCGTTAAAGATATTGTCAAGCGCGTGTTGTGGCTATTTGCCAGCGCCTTGACGTTTGCGGTCATTTTTATTTGGATTGCCTTTTATCTGATTGACTCTCCGAAGGAAAAAATGCTCCAGCAGGAGAACGAACAACTGAAGGAACAATTGCAGGACATGAACAAGCAACTGGACCTGATGTCTGGAGCATTGGCAGATATCGAAAACAGAGACGACAATATTTACCGTGTTATTTTCGAGACCAATCCACTGCCGGTGACAGAGCGTTACCCACAGTTATACGCGCATCAATATGCCGACATGGGCAACCAGGATGCATTGTCTTTGTTGCAGAACGCCTCGGCAAAAGCCGACCAGCTGATTGTGCGCTTATCCGCCCAGGCGCGGTCGTTTGACACCATTGCCGATATTGCCCAGCGCAAATCCGACATGATCACCGCCATTCCGGCTATCCGTCCGCTGAAAAACATGAAGACCATCACCTCCGGTTTTGGTCCGCGATATCATCCTATTCTGAAAACCATGCGTATGCACACGGGTGTAGATTTGACCGCCCCCAAGGGAACTCCGGTCTATGCCACCGCCGACGGGGTGGTTTCGCGCGAGAAAGGCGGTAGCGGCTATGGTATCACGGTCATCATCAATCATGGATTCTCGTACCAGTCGCTATATGCCCACCTGTCAAAGAAGGTAGTGAAACCCGGGCAGAAGGTGAAGAGAGGCGAGCTGATAGGTTATGTGGGCAACACAGGTCTGTCGTTTGGTCCCCACTTGCATTACGAAGTGATTAAAAACGGGGTAAAAGTCAATCCCGTCCACTATTTCTTCGATGACATCACTCCCGAAGAATACGACGCTATTCTCGAATCCTCCAAAATTGTCAATCAGGCTTTATCATAAAAATCTGCATCATGAAAATCAAAGAATTTTTCGGAAAGTTCAAGCAGTTTATGAAAAAGCTGTTCTCCAACTGGAAAACCCGGTATCGTCTGTCCATCAAAACCGAGGAAAACCACGAGGAAAAATATTCATTTATCCTTACTCCCCAGCGTATTTTTGTCATTGGCGGCACGGCAGCGATAGCGCTGATTGCCCTTACGGCCATCATCATCAGTGTCACCCCGCTGAAATACTATATCCCTGGCTACACCACTCGGGAAGAACACAAGCTGTATCTGAAAGTATCCGCACAAATGGATTCCATTTCCTTGCTGGTACACCAGAATCAGCAATATCTGGATAATTTCTATAATGTGATCAATGACAATATTGTAGAAGACGAAAACAGTGTAGCTGCCGAGAAATCCAAGGCCGCCAGTCACGAGCTGACCGAAAGAAAAGAAGAGGAGATGGAAGCCATGCGAGAGGTGGACATGCAAGCGGAAGACCTGCTGGCCAATCGTTTGAAAAGCGAGGAGGAAAACAGCAAACTGCCAGTTTCCCACCGGGCCGACATCAGCAATATCACTTTATATACGCCTACAACAGGCATCCTGATACGCGAGTTTGACGCGGCCAGCAATCATTATGGCATTGATATTCAGAATAAAAAGAACACCATTATCACCAGCGTGGCGGAAGGTATTGTCATCTATACCGGTTTCGACCCCATGAACGGCAACACCATCGTGATACAGCATCCTGGCAATATCATTTCGATTTACAAGCATAACGAAGTGCTGCTGAAGTCGGTGGGCGCCAAAGTGAATATGGGAGAAGCGATTGCCAAGATGGGCACCAGCGGACAGAACCGCATGCAGTCGGCGCATCTGCATTTCGAGTTGTGGTATAACGGTTTTCCTGTCAATCCTTTAGATTATATCGTCATCAAATAAAGTCCACATAATGGAAAGAAATATTACGCTTGACCCTGCCAATGTGATGGGCATCTATGGGCATAACAATTCCAATATCGACCTGCTTCGCAATATTTATCCCAAGGTGAAAATTATCGCCCGGGGCAATGAGATGAAAGTCATGGGAGAGGACAGTGAAGTGGAGCTGTTCCTATCTCGTTTCGAGCTGCTGCTGAAGCACTTCGAGCAGTTTGGCAAAATCAATGAGAATGACATTCTGAACATTACTGCCTCGGAAGACGACAGTTTTTACCGCATGGACAGCAGTGGCATTGTGGACAATATCATCTTGCACGGACGCGAGGGACGTGTCATCAAGGCCATCACCCCAAACCAGCGTAAGATGGTAGCCAGCGCCGCCACCAACGACATGGTTTTCGCCATCGGTCCCGCCGGTACAGGCAAGACTTACACAGCAGTGGCTCTGGCAGTGAGAGCCCTCAAAAACAAACAAGTACGCAGAGTTATCCTGACCCGTCCGGCAGTAGAGGCAGGCGAGAATCTTGGCTTTTTGCCTGGCGACCTGCGTGACAAACTCGACCCCTACCTCCAACCTTTGTACGACGCCCTATGGGACATGATGCCTATGCAAAAGCTGATTTCTTATCTGGACGACAAAACCATTGAGATTGCACCCCTTGCCTTTATGCGTGGCCGTACCCTCGACAATGCATACGTAATTTTGGATGAGGCCCAAAACGCCACCGAAAGCCAGATCAAGATGTTCCTCACCCGTATGGGCCGCAATGCCAAGTTCTTCATCACTGGAGATATCACGCAGATTGACTTGCCGAAACACCAAAAATCAGGTTTAATTCATATTGGCAAAGTACTGAAAGACATCAAAGGCATTGACTTTATCTACATGGATAACGGCGATGTGGTACGCCACCAGCTGGTGACCAAGATTATCCAGCGCTTTGAACAGTGGGAGGAAGCGAAACAACAGGAGAGACAGGAAACCAGTGAGTAGTCGTTAAGACGTGGAGACGTTAAGACGAGGAGGCGTGAAATTTCGTCTTAACGAAAGCACGCAGTGCTTGTCTTAACGCCTTAACGTATAAACGAAACAAATAAACATATCAATAATAAGTGAACCTCCGAATACTTTTATATCCTTTTGGCCTAATTTACGGTGCCGTGGCGGCCTTGCGTCGTTGGACGTATCGCTGTGGATTAAGAAAAGCCTATCAGGCTCCTATTCCGACCATCGGAGTAGGCAATCTGTCGGTTGGTGGAACAGGAAAAACGCCCCACGTTGAATATTTAATTCGCTTATTATCAAATCAATATAAAATTGCTACCTTAAGTCGCGGATACAAGCGCAAAACAAAAGGCTTTGTGCTGGCCAATGACATAGATCCACAAGAACTATCAGCAGAAATGATAGGCGATGAGCCGTTGCAGTTTTTCACCAAGTTTCCGCACATCAAAGTGGCAGTGGATGAAAAAAGGAAAGACGGCATTCAGCAGCTAATGCAACGCTTTCCCGATCTGCAGTATATTATTTTGGATGACTGTTACCAGCATTTGCAGGTTAAACCTAATCTGAATATTCTGATTACGGAATATGCCGCTCCGTATGCTTTGGACTACCCTCTGCCGGCAGGCCGTTTACGCGAGTTTCGCAGTGCCGCACGCTATGCCAATATGGTGATAGTGAGCAAATGCCCCGAGACCCTGACAGAACAGCAACGTGCGGAAATGACGAAGTTGCTGAAACTGCAAGATTATCAGCAGTTGTTTTTCACCACAATGCGTTATGGAAAGCTGACTGCTCTGAATGACTGCGGAAAACTGCAAGAGGTAAGCCCTCAAACTGAAGTGGTGTTGCTTACCGCCATTGCCCATCCGGAACCGATGGTAGCATATCTATCCGAAAAATTCAAGATAATTCATCATTATCGTTTTGCTGATCATCATTATTTTTCAACAGAAGAAATAGCGGAAATCAAAAAAACGTATTTTTCAGAAAATAATCAAAACAGAATATTGGTTACGACTGAAAAAGACAGTATGCGGCTGATTTATGGAGTTCTTTCCAAACACCTGGAAGCTATTCCCTTGTTCTCCCTTCCCATCGTACCGTATTTTCTGTTTCAAGACGAAGAATTCTTTCCGTTACTTTTCCCTTTGATGGAAAAGTAACCAAAAGATCAAGCCGACGGTAAGTGCAACCGCACAAGCCCGTTCCACCCAACCGTCGGCATTGCCCTCGCACGCATCATCAGGGCATAATATCCGATATTGACGGACAAAATTTCAACCACATAAATTTATTTCATAGATTTTGTGTAATTTTGCACACTTAAAATGAATATGCTATGATTGCTAAAATAAAGGAAACCGCTGCATTTTTGAAAGGACAAACCACCTTACATCCCCGTGTTGCCATCGTGTTGGGTTCAGGTCTTGGTGGACTGGTGGACAGTTTGAAAATAGAGAAAGAAATTCCATATACACAGATTCCCAACTTTCCTGTCTCCACGGTGGAAGGTCACAAAGGTGCCCTTATCTTCGGAACCCTGAACAATGTGGAAGTGGTGGTGCAAAGCGGCCGTTTTCATTATTACGAAGGCTATGACATGAAAACACTGACTTTCCCGGTGCGTGTATATAAGGAGCTGGGCATCGAAGTGCTGATTTTATCCAATGCCGCAGGCGGCATGAACCCCGCTTTCAAGGTTGGCGACATTATGCTGTTCAGAGACCACATCAACCTGTTTGGCAACAACCCCTTGATGGGACCGAATTACGACGAACTGGGGCCCCGTTTTTTGGATATGAGCGAGGCCTATTCCAAAAGACTCCGCAAAATCGCCCAGACCACAGCCAAAGAACACGATATTCATTTGCAAGAAGGCGTATATGTAGGTGTTAGCGGTCCTTGCTTCGAAACCCCGGCGGAATACCGCATGTTCCACATCCTTGGAGGAGACGCCGTGGGCATGTCCACTGTTCCCGAAACCATTGTGGCGCGCCATAGCGGTATGGAAGTAGTGGCCTTTTCAGTCATCACGGACTTAGGCGTTGTAGGAATTGTAGAAAAAGCCTCTCACGAGGAGGTGCTCAAGGAAGCCAATGCGGCAGGTCCCCGCATGGTGAAGATTGTTTACGAAATGATGCCTCAGTTATAAACCAAGAGCGACGCACCGTCATAACGGCATTTGTAATGTTTCAAGGAAAGAGAGGTAGGACCCGATATCGGGGTGCCGTCTAATATGCTGAATTTCGCTCCGCAGCAGCTGTCTACAATCATGATGCCGCTGTCATCCACCCATAACCACGAGTCAGGATCCTGCCAGTCGTAAGGACAAGCTCGGTCGTAGGCAAAAAAGGTGGTTTCGTCAAGCCGATAGACAATCACACCGGCCACTCCACCTGTAAAATACTCATAACCACCGTAATAATTCAGATTAAGATAGTTAGGACTATTCGGATAAATGGTGAAACGCAAATCCACATTGGGAATGGTTTCATGCTCATAACGGCCGTTGCAGGAACCACATATCACAGCGGCTATCAGGATAAATATCAGTTTTTTCATCACTATTCCATTGAAATGAATTTGCAAATGTACGCAAAATTTCAAATAACATGCACAAAAGCCATTTAAATTCTGAAAACAAACCAATGATATAAATATTTTTTGTAATATTGCATTTTTAAATGTAAGTGGAAATTAGGAATTAATTTAAAAACATAAAATTATGGGACAAGAAGACTATTTCAAACCAAAGAAAAAAGAAACTGGAGCAAAAAAATTCTGGCGCATCGTGTTCGGAACCATGGTGGGCTTCTTTTTCTCCTGCATCATCGTTTCCATTTTATCCATGTTCATGTTCGCGGCAATGATTGCCTCCATGGGTAGCAGCACCACAGTGAACGTGAAAGACAATTCCATCCTGAAGCTGGACTTGCAGAAAAACATCAGTGAACAGGCGGAAGACAATCCTTTCGACATGTTTGGCGATGAATTCAGCCAGTACTATCAGTCTTCCATCGGTTTGGACGATATTCTGGCCTGCATCAAATCGGCTGCCAAAGACCCGAAGATCAAGGGTATCTACATCAACAGCGAGGCTGTGGGAGCCGCTCCCGCCACCCTCAAGGAAATCCATGACGCATTGGTGGAATTCAAAGCATCAGGCAAGTTTATCTATGCGTATGCTGACAACTATGCACAGGGAGGCTATTACCTGTCGTCGGTAGCCGACAAGGTGACCATGAGCACCACCGGTTTGATTCAGTTCAAGGGTTTAGCCATGCAGGTGATGTTTTACAAAGGCCTTATTGACAAATTGGATGTGGATGTACAGGTGATTCGCCACGGCAAGTTCAAAAGCGCAGTGGAACCCTACCTCACCGATAAAATGAGCGATGCCAACCGTGAACAGATGACCTTGTTGGCCAGCACCTTATGGAACACCATGGTGGACGACATTGCGGCATCAAGAAAATTGAGCACTGAAGAAGTGAACAACATCGCGGACGGCATGTTCATCGGCACTGCCGCCAAAGCCCTTGAAAGCAAACTCATTGACAAGGCTTGTTACAAGAGCGACGTGGTGCAGGATTTAAAGAAACTGGTGAAGGTTGAAGATGACAAAGATTTGAATATCACCACTTTGGCAGAATACACCAAAGCCCTCAAAACAGAGAACAACACGGCCAAAGACGAAATTGCGATCATCTATGCCGTGGGCGAAATCAGAGACGGTAAATCCGGAAATGATGTCATGGGCTCTGAAACGATGGTGAAACTAATCAAAGAAGCCTATACTTCAGACAATGTGAAAGCTATTGTACTGCGCGTCAACTCTCCCGGTGGCGACGGCACTGCCTCCGACATTATCTGGCATGAAATCGAGCAGGCCAAGAAAGCCGGCAAGATTGTGGTAACCTCCATGGGTGACTATGCGGCTTCTGGCGGTTATTACATTTCCTGCAATTCCAACTACATCATCGCACAGCCCAACACCTTAACCGGTTCTATCGGTGTGTTTGGTTTGGTTCCCTCATTCCAGAGAGCGCTGAAAAACAAACTGGGTGTGACTGTTGATGGAGTAAGCACCAACAAACATTCTGACGCTGGTGGCACCATGCGTCCGATGAATGCTGAAGAGTTGGCTGTTTATCAAGAATTTATCGACGATTTTTACGGAGTGTTCACCCAGCGTGTGGCCGATGGACGTGGCATGGAACAGTCCGCTGTAGATGAAATCGGACAAGGTCGTGTATGGGCTGGTGCCGACGCACTGAAAATCGGTTTGGTGGATGCTTTGGGCAATATCGACGATGCCGTAGCCAAAGCCGCCGAGCTGGCCAAGTTGGAAAATTACAAGATCAGCTATTATCCCAAGAAAAAAGATTTCTGGACCAGATTGATGGAGAAATCCAGCAATGACAACAATGTCCAAGCTTTCATCAAACAGGAGTTAGGTGACCAATATTACATTTACCAAGGTTTGAATCAAATAAAAAGAGCAGAAGGTGTACAGGCTATGATGCCTATGCAAATCAGAATAGAATAACACTATGGATACTTCATTTTTAACCAACGCCTTCCACATATACTTGTGGGTGATGGTGTGTCTTGCCGTGGTGGTCTTCATTGCGTTGCAGTTCTTCAATGCCGGCTATGGAATGCTATATACCCAGAAAGGTAACAACACCGTTAAGTTGGGACCTGCTATCAACAACAAAGTGGCTTGGTTCTTCATGGAACTTCCCGTATTTTTGGTGATGATTATCATCTGGGCCTGCTCGCCTCATCGCTTCGATGTTGTGCCTTGTGTGTTCCTGCTTATTTTTGAGACGCACTATTTTCAAAGGGCACTTATCTTCCCATGGATTATCAAAGGTAATAGCAAAATGCCCATCGGCATCATGATTATGGGTATCTGCTTCAATATTTTGAATGCCGTGATGCAAGGTTACTGGATTTTCTTCGAATCCTATAATGTTGATTACAAAGTAGGTGGCATCGGATACAGCGATATCGCCTGGCTATGGTCTCCCCAATTTATCATCGGAACCATTCTCTTTATAGTTGGCTTTATTATCAACCTGCATTCCGACTATATCATCCGCCATCTGAGAAAAGATGACAACGACACCAAACATTATCTGCCGAAAGGCGGTCTTTTCAATTATGTGACCTCCGCCAACTATTTCGGCGAACTGATGGAATGGCTCGGTTTTGCCATCCTCACCTGGTCGGTATCGGGTTTGGTATTCTTCATCTGGACCTTTGCCAATCTGGTGCCGCGCACACGCACCATCTACAAACGTTATCAGGAGGAATTTCCTGAGGAAATGAAAGGAAGGAAACTGAAAAGAGTATTTCCTTTCATCTATTAAAGTCTAACTACATGGAGGATATTCGGCATATCACACAAGAGGACTTGTGCCGTTTTGTTGCGCAAGTTGGAGAAAAGCCTTTCCGGGCCAAGCAGATTCATGAATGGCTCTGGAAGAAGGGGGTGGGCTCTTTTGACGAGATGAACAATATCGGGAAAGCCTTGCAAGAAAAACTTAAAGAGACTTTCAGCTTTCAGCGGGCAAGAATTGAGGTTGAGGCCAGAAGCAGCGACCAGACGGTGAAATTCGGTTTCCGCCTGCACGACGACAAAATGATTGAGGGTGTGCTGATTCCTTCAGGGCAGAGGGTTACCGCCTGTGTGTCCACACAAGTGGGTTGCGCCATGCACTGCGCTTTCTGCGCCACGGGACAGATGGGTTTCATCAGAAATCTGCATTTTTCTGAAATCTTTGACCAGTTTATACTGATGAATCAGAAAGCACAGGAATACTACGGAAATCCCATTTCGAACATCGTATATATGGGTATGGGAGAGCCTTTGCTGAATTATTCCAATGTGATGAAGTCTATTGATTTGCTCACCTCTCCGGAGGGACAGGGACTTTCACCGCAGCGTATCACACTGTCCACCGCGGGCATCCTCGAAGGCATCCGCAAACTCGCCGACGCCGGCTTCAAACCAGGACTAGCGGTGTCGCTTCACAGTGCCGACCCCAAAAAACGTATTCACCTGATGCCAGTTACGGAGCACAATCCCCTGGACAAATTGCAGGAGGCACTGAAATACTACCATCAGAAAACCGGTGAGCGAGTGACATTTGAATACCTGTTGCTGAATGGCATCAACGACTTGCAATGCGATGCGGAAGTGCTGGCGAACTATTGCAGGGCCTTCCCTGTGAAGATCAACCTGATAGAATTCAACGCCACTGATTCGCCCTTTCAGCAGAGCGAGCCGGAAAATGTGCGCAAATTCATCCAGTTTCTGGAAAGCCGCAATATGGTGGTCAACCTCCGCCGCAGCCGCGGCAAGGACATCGCCGCTGCCTGCGGACAATTAGTGAAAAAACAAGCTTAAACGACTACTATGAACAACGCAGAGGATTTACTTTCTCAACTCAATGAAGCGCAGCAGAAAGCCGCCAAACAGATAGAAGGGCCGGTGATGGTGATTGCCGGCGCGGGCTCCGGAAAGACCCGTGTGCTCACCTACCGCATCGCCTATATGCTCACCCAGGGCATCAGCCCGTTCCAGATTCTGGCGCTGACCTTCACCAACAAGGCCGCCGGCGAGATGAAAGAGCGTATCTTCAAGCTGGTGGGTGACAGCAACGCCAAGGCAGTGTCCATGGGCACTTTCCACTCTATTTTCTACCGCATTATCCGTGCCGAAGGCTACCGTTTGGGCTACGACCACAACGTCACGGTCTATGATACCGACGACTGCAAAAGCATGATCAAGTCCATCGTCAAGGAGATGCAGTTAGACCCGAAAATCTATGTGGCCAACTATATCCTCAACCGAATTTCCGCCGCCAAGTCCAGCCTGATTTCCGATATGGAATATGCCGAGAATCCGGAAATCCGGGAAGCAGACATCCGCAGCGGGAAACCCCTCATTGGCGACATCTACAAGCGCTACAACCAAAGACTCAAGAGTGCTAACGCCATGGACTTCGACGACCTGCTGTACTACATGAACGTGTTGTTGCGCGACTATCCCGAAGTGTTGTACAAATACCAGCAACGCTACCGCTACATTCTGGTAGATGAGTACCAAGACACCAATTTCGCACAATACCTGATTATCAAGAAATTGGCGGCCGCTTACCAGAACATCTGCGTAGTAGGTGACGATGCCCAGAGTATCTACTCTTTCCGCGGAGCCGACATCCAGAATATACTCAACTTCAAACACGACTACCCTACCTGCAATATCATCAAGCTGGAACAGAACTACCGCTCCACCCAGAACATCGTCAATGCTGCCAACGCCATCATCAAGAATAACAAGGACCAGCTTTACAAGGAGATTTGGACAGAAAACGGCGAGGGTACCAAGATTGACATCCTCAAAACCGGCAGTGACACCGACGAAGCTTTCGCCATTGCCGACAAGCTGTTTGAAATCAAGGTAAACACCCAGGCCAACCACAGCCAATTTGCCGTGCTGTACCGCACCAATTCGCAGTCGCGTGCCATTGAGGAAGTGTTCATCAAGCGACATATCCCCTACAAAATCTATGCAGGATTGTCATTTTACAAACGCAAGGAAATCAAGGATTTGATGGCCTATTTCCGTTTGGCGGTCAACCACTACGACGAGGAATCACTGCGCCGTGTCATCAACTATCCCCAGCGAGGCATCGGGGCCACCACGGTGGACAAGATTCTGAACTGTGCCGCGGAGCACCATGAAAGAATGTGGAATGTCATTGTGAGACCCGATGATTTCGAGTTGGATGTGAACGCCCCTACCAAGGCACGACTGAAGGACTTCGCCGCCCGCATACAGAGCTACACCTCATTGCTGCCCACTACCGACGCTTTCGACTTGGGCAAGCACATCGCCGAATCCTCCGGCATCGTCAGCGCCCTGAGAGAAGACCCGTCGGACAAAGAACGTATCGACAATATCGAAGAGTTGCTTGACTCCATCAAGGCCTTCACCGAGCGGGAGCCGGAATCAGCCATCAACGAAGCCACCGGCGAGCTGATGGACACTTACTTCCCCACCCTCGACCACTATTTGGAAACGGTTTCTTTGCTCAGCGACGAAGACGAGAAAGACGAAGACACTGACAAGGTGAAGCTGATGACCATCCACGCCGCCAAAGGTTTGGAATTCGACTATGTATTCATCACAGGCATGGAGGAAAACCTCTTCCCCTCCTCGCTGTCCATCAACACCCGTAAAGAGCTGGAAGAAGAGCGCCGACTATTTTATGTGGCCCTCACCCGTGCCCGCAAAAGAGTGATGCTGAGCTATGCGGAAACACGCTATAAATTCGGCTCCTTGCAATTTGCGGAACCCAGCCGCTTTCTGGATGAGATTCCCGAGAGGTTCATCAACACCACCCGCAGAGCATCGGCTGGCAAGGGTTCTTTTGCCCGCCCTGAAACTTCCACTTTCAGCCAATTCAAGAGTTACGGCCAGCAACGGGATACCTATTCCCCAAGCTCCAAACCCAGCTATAGCAGCCCCAAGCCGAGTATCAGCACCCCAAAACCCACAGTGCAGACCAAAACCGAAGTGGAACTGGCCCAAATTGGCGAATTGGCCACACCCGAACAAGTAGTGGTCAACAAACGGGTATATCACAAAAAATTCGGTTATGGTGTAGTCATCTCCACCGATGGCTTCGGAGAAGAAAAGAAAGCCCTAGTGGCCTTTGACACTGTGGGAAACAAGACACTATTGCTGAAATTTGCAAAACTGATAATTCCTAAATAAACTGAGAATTAAGAACATTTCGACAATTACACTACCCCGCCCTTCGGGCACCCCTTCTTGAAGAAGGGGAATTTAAATTTCAACCAAATCAATACTCTTAGTTCTTAATTAATACATGCCCATGAAATTCCGCACCGAAATACCTACTCCGAAATACCCTTTCGACATCAACTATCAGGATAAACTGATGTTGGTGGGTTCGTGTTTTTCAGACCATATCGGCAATTTCTTCCAAGAAATGGGCTTCGATACCCTGTCCAATCCCTTCGGCACCCTATTCAACCCTGTATCCATTGCCAACGCATTGAAAATGAGCATAGAACCAGCTCTTTTCACTGAAAAACACATTGACTTCTTCAATGAAAAATGGATCAGCTATGCGCACCACGGACGGTTTTCGCACCCTGACAAAGAAACTTTTCGGCAAAACATCTGTCAAGAATTAGATAGAGCTCATGATTTTTTAGCCTCGGCCAACTATCTGTTCATCACCTTTGGCACAGCCTACTGCTACCGCCTGATTGAACGGGACCTCATCGTGGCCAACTGCCACAAGATTCCGGCAACTCGTTTTGAAAAATTCCTGTTGAGTATTGAGCAAATCACCCATCAATATCGGGAATTAATTGCCCAACTACAACGCTTTAATCCGCAACTGAAAATCATTTTCACCGTTAGTCCCGTGCGTCATTTGGCGGACGGTTTCCATGAAAACCAAATCAGCAAGTCAATATTACATCTATCTATAAACCAATTGATTGACAATAACAACATCTTCTATTTTCCCTCCTACGAAATTTTGCAGGACGACCTGCGCGATTACCGTTTTTACGGCGCCGATCTCTGCCATCCGTCGGACGCGGCAGTAACCTACATCAAGGAGAAACTTACCGAAGCATTCTTCTCTAAAGTAACCCAGGAACAGATGACAAACGTGATACGGGAAAACAAAGCAAAAGGACATAGAAAAAACTAAAATTTTTTTCACAAATTTAATGATTTGAATCATTATTTTCCTATATTTGCACGTGAAATCACTTTTTTTCTAATTTATTTTAAAACCGAAGGACCCGATGGGATATAACAGGGCATAATAGTATGAGGCAATTTAGACTAATGTTTATCTTGCTGCTGACCATTATTTTAGCAGTAAGTTGTAAAAGCGTTTCGTATGTTCCTCGATCCATTGACATTGCGCGCGAAGATGCTAAACAAAATGCTCTCAACGCTGAACTGAAAGTGGATCTGAACCAGAAAGTATCTGGTACATCAGACATGCAAGACAGTAAAAAAAGCGCTATTATCAGTGCATATCACAATTGCATCACCACCAACAATATTGATGTGGTTGTGGATCCTATTGTCAAACTTACCAAATATTCAGTATTTTCCAGCAGAAGCGTGAAAAACAATGCTGAGAATGCAAAATGGTGGGTAACTCAATTCAAAGCAGAAATCACTGGTTATGCTGGTAAATATGTCAAAATTGAATCGGATAATGACGAAGTCAAAAAATTCGATAATATTGACATGAATTCCGTTATCAAGTACAAGATGATTACCGATCCAGAATTCCATAAATCATACTACAATAATCAGAAATCCAACAATGTAATTTTCAATTCAATTTCCAATTCTTCTAAAAAAAACATGAATAACGCAACCCAAACAGGGCAATTGAAACCCCTAATGCCACTTTCTGTAAAACCCATCAGCTACTCGGATATGATGAAACAAGGAAAAGTGACACGCAATGTAGGTATTGCATTCTCTGTGATTGGTGTTGCGTTGCTTGCCCCTATTGGAGCCACTCTATACTGTTATAAAGAAACTCGTAGTAATTATGACTATTATAGTGGCTATTACTCATATACCAGACGACCTTATGAATTGGCCGGTCTTTGCTGCATGGGCATCGGTGGAGGTCTCACGGCCATCGGTATAGGCTGCACGGCAGGTGGAGTTGCTAAAATAAAAAAAGCCAAAAGTAATGATATTTCGCTGGTATACAACATCGCTCCCAATAGTGCACAATTAGCCTTAAATTTCTAAATCAACATAACAACATCATAATAATAACATTAAAAAACACACTTATGAAAAAATATATATTTTCCATCATTTTCGCTGCCGCAGTGGTCAGCTTGGCATTCACCTCATGCAAATCTGTTTCATACCAAGCCAGAGGTGTAAATATCGAAAATCAGAATATCATCAGCACTCCTACCGTTGTTGACATTCAAGTGGATATGACCAAACGAGTTTCATATTCTGACAATGGTTTTGTAAAATATCCTCAATCTGTAGGCAAAAATCAAACAGAACAGCTTGCGTTGAATGCTGCCCGCTATGCTTGTATCACGCAAAACAACATTGATGTGGTAGTGGATCCCGTATACAAGATCACATTCAAAGGTATGGCCTGCAAGAAAGCCAAAATAGAATTGACTGGCTATGCCGGCTATTACAAAAATGCCAGAACCATCTACGATGATGTTAAATCACTTGAGAAATACAGCATGGATGAAGTGAAGAAATATATTATCTTCAACAATCCATCACTGCTCCAAAACAATGAAGCACCTGTAAATATTACTTTCCCGAACAATGACAAATAACAGATGATAAATGAAAAAGAAAAAGGAGGGTAAGCAATTTATCCTCCTTTTTTTAACTTTTGCCCACAATTTTTTATGAGCAATTCCCTTTTCTCTTTTATTTCGCCAAAGCTGCTACTGCGATAGAATACAGTTTCGTTTTGGTGGAATCGCCACGGGAAGAAAGCACGCAAGGCACCTTGGCACCCATCACGAAAGCGGCAATCTCGGAGTGGTCGAACTTGGTACAGCACTTGTAGAACACGTTGGCACTCTCAATGTTCGGGAAGAGCAAGCAGTCGGCATCACCGGCCACTTCACCTGTCATCTTCTTGATCTGAGCAGCTTCTTTGTCGATAGCCAAATCCAATGACAGCGGACCATCGATGATAGCGCCAGAAATCTGACCTCTTTCAGCCATCTTGGCGATCAGGGCGGCGTCAACGCAAGCCTGCATACCTACAGACATCTGCTCGGTAGCAGCCAGGATAGCCACTTTCGGTTTGGCAATCTCCAATGATTTAGCTGTGCTAATCAATGAAGACAGGATTTTCTGTTTCTGCTTGAAATCGGGAGCGGGGATAATGGCGCAGTCGCTCACGCACAGCAACTTATGATACTGCGGATTTTCGATAACAGCCATGTGCAACAGGGTGGCGTTGGCGGGGCAAAGACCACGTTCCTTGTTCAGGATAGCACGCATGTACTTGTCGGTAGGCAGCAAACCCTTCATCAGGATATCGCCCTCGCCGGCATTGATCAAATCGCAGCTCTTGGCAGCAGCCTTGGTATCCACACTCTCATGTACAATGGTGAACATGTTCACATCAATATTCAACTTGGCGCACACCTGCTTGATGGTGTCAGTATCGCCTACCAAAGTAGCATCCACAATACCCATTTCCACAGCATGGTGAACGGCGTCGATAGTGTGTTCGTCATTGGCGTAAGCTGCCACTAATCTTTTTTTCGGTTTTGACTTTACCAGTTCAATAACCTGGTCCAATTTTGTAATGTTCATAGTATCAGTATTTTTAAGGTTTTCCATTTGAATGCGCAAAATTACGATTTTTTTTGTATTTTTGCAGCGCAAAAGCAAGCCACTTTAGCTCAGTTGGTAGAGCGACGCATTCGTAATGCGTAGGTCGCGAGTTCAAGTCTCACAAGTGGCTCAGAAAGGCGGTTTTCACCGCCTTTTTTTATTGATGTCTCACCCACTTCCAGATTTCTTTCCAGCTCACCTTCTTGCCGTACATCAGAATGCCGGTACGATAAACCTTGGCGGCAAACCACACCACAAAGACGAAGAACAGCAACATCAGCACCATTGACAGCAGCAGTTCCCACAAAGGCACTCCCGAAGGCAGACGCGTGAGCATGGCCACTGGTGAAGACAGTGGTATCATGGACAGCCAGAAAGCCAGCTGACCATTGGGATTATCCGCGATGGGCATTACCAGCACAATGGTCAGCAGCAGCGGCATGGTTATCGGCATGGTCAGCTGGGCTGAATCCGTTTCGTTGTCGGCAGCGGAACCCACAGCGGCAAACAAAGCCGAATACATCAAATAACCCGTCAGGAAGTAGAAGAGGAAGCACAAAATCATCTCCGTAAACGAAATCGGGAAATAATTGCTGATTTCAGCGAAAATGCCAGCATCCATGGTGTCTCCGGCTACCAGTTGACTGTTATTCACAGCCTCCATCACCTGTTCGGTATCCACTCCACTCGCCTCCAAGAACTTTTCCGGAGCAGCGATCTGCACCCCCACCAAAATCACCGACGTAAAGACTACCCATATCAGAAACTGCGTCAAGCCTACCAAGGCAATACCTATAATCTTGCCTAATAGCAACTCTATAGGTTTAACCGAGGAAATCAGCACCTCCACAATACGGTTGTTCTTCTCTTCCAGCACACCTCGCAGCACCTGTCCCGAGAAAAAGAGAACGACGAAATAGATGATGAAACCGCAAATCATACCGATAGTCTTGTTCATCTCCGCCATGCTTTCCTTCTCGTCGCCATGTTCGCCAATCTGAATCATGGTGATTTCCGAGCGAGCCAAGTCCTTGATTGTATTGTATTTATCCAAATCTATATGGAAAGAATCCTGCAACACATGATCGAAGAACATATTGTTGATCTGGCTTTCCAATTCGGATCGAAGATACATGGAAGGCTCCTCGTTGTAATACAGATTGGCATTCACTTTCTGCGAGCTTTGCGGAAAATACAGCACCACATCGTAATCGCCCGCCAACGCCTCTTTCTTAATCTGCTCTATATCACCGGAGCGATAGGAGAACGATGTTTTCTCATCCTCAATAAAATTATTGATGTATATCTCATTATCATCCACCACCATCACATTCACATGCTCACGGCCTTGGGTAGCCAGCAACACCGGCACCACCATCAGGGCTGCGAACAGGAGAGGCACCAGCAAAGTCAGAATGATAAATGACTTCTTCTTTACGCGGGTCAAATACTCGCGCGCCACGATTAGCATTGTATTATTCATAGGTTGAATCGTTTTTTTATTCGTTTGATAAGGTTAGAATGGTTAGGAGGGTTAGGAAGATTATGGATTTTGGATTTTGGATTCTGAATTATATTTCTCCACTTGCTGAATAAAGATATCGTTCATGGATGGTAATATTTCGTTGAATTCCAATACATTACCATAATCCATGACAAATTTCAGCAGTTGGTTGGAGTTTCCGCCTTCGTGCACCTTCACCACATAATGGCACTGGTTTGCGGAAGTGGATGTCTCCAAAACACTGAAGGCCTCCGGAAAGACCGGAATCTCGCGCTCGGCACTCAAAGTGAGACTGAAAATGTTCTCCTTGAACTGCTGCTTAATCTCCATCAGATTGCCATCCAAGATCTTGTGCGACTTGTTGATGAGACAGATTTCGTCACATATTTCCTCTACCGAGGCCATGTTGTGGGTCGAAATGATGATGGTGGTTCCCTGGCGTTTCAGCTCCATCAATTCCTGACGGATCAGATTGGTGTTGATGGGGTCGAGACCACTGAAAGGCTCGTCCATAATCAGAAAATCGGGACGATGCACCACCGTGATGATGAACTGCAGTTTCTGCTGCATACCTTTGGACAGCTCCTCCACCTTTTTGTTCCACCAATTCTGGATTTCAAACTTGATGAACCAGTATTTCAGGCGCTCCATAGCCTCATCTTTGGACAGGCCTTTCAAACGCGCCAAATACAACGCCTCCTCGCCCACCTTCATTTTCTTGTACAAGCCACGCTCTTCCGGCAGGTAGCCGATTTTCTCTATGTCCTTACGGGACAACGGGTTGCCATTGAACAGCACCGTGCCACTATCGGGAGCGGTGATTTGATTCAAAATACGGATCAACGTGGTTTTGCCAGCGCCATTGGGACCTAACAAGCCATAGACTATGCCTTTCCGTATCGACAAAGAAACATTGTCCAAAGCCAAATGGTTGGAATATTTCTTCGTAACATTCTGAACTTCAATAATATTCATTTATTTATTGTTAGCTTGATTTTCCTTTTGACTATCTTTTTTCTTTTTCTTCTTCTTGGATTTCTTTTTGGCATTCAGCGGTTTGTTCTGATTGGCCGTAGAAGTGTTTTTCAGAATGTCGCGCGTGGAATCCAACTCAAAATCCTCGGGCAGGGCAATTTTTCCGTGAGACAATTCATTCAACTGCTCCACAATCAACTTATCGTCCACCGTCTCACGATTATAGGTTAAATATAACTTTTTCAGATGGTTAGCCAAAGTTTTGCCCATTCGATCCCGCTGGTCTTCAGGATAGGAAGACACCGTTTTGATGATGTTCTCCATGTTCCTTCCGTAGGTGCGGTAATGTATCTGATGCTTGTTATAGTCCGGTTTCTCAAATGACAATTCCTCTTTTTTCGCTTCCGGTTTCGGGAAAGGAGAATCCACATCCAGCTTATAATCGGACATGATGAACAGGTGGTCCCACAGCTTGTGCCAGTAGTCCAGCGACTCCTTCTGATTCTTGTTTTCCTTATCGTCAGGATTGATAAGCGCCATCATGCGCACAATCGCTTTCGCCTTCTCGCTTCGCTTTTCATAGTCAGGTTCCTTCAGCGTATCCTCGATCATCTTCTGGATATTCCTCCCGTATTCCCTGATTATTAAATGATTACGATTTACATTATATTCAAACATACATTCACAAATTTAAAAGTCAAAAGTACAAATTTTTTTGGAACGGAAACAGAGAAAACATCATTTTTCTTATTTTTGCAAGTGGAAAAATTACCGCGCTTATGAAACCCGTCAAAAATCTTTTTCTCAACGACAAATTTATTCTTGCTGTCATTCTGCTGAATGCGGTGGTTATCTATTTGCAGGCCTGCGCTATCGACAATATATGGATTCAAACCATTGACCTGGTGTGCACCCTGGTTTTTGTGGTCGAGATGATTATCAAGCACAAAGAATTCGGCTTCAAAGGGTACTGGTCATCAGGCTGGAACCGCCTGGATGGTATTCTGGTCCTCATATCCATTCCCTCACTGATAGCATTCTTTGTTCCGACAGGGAGAATGGACTGGTCGTTTTTATTGATACTGAGACTATTGAGATCCTTCCGTTTTCTACGTGTGCTGCACTTCTTTCCTAACGTCACACAAGTGTTCAAAGGTTTTAAACTGGCATTGCGCGAATCTTACGCCATTTTATTTTGCTTCCTCATTCTGATTATCGTGTTTGGCCTTATCAATTGCAGTCTGTTCAAAGACATATCCCCCAAATATTTCAATACGCCTTTAACCTCCATTTACTCCGTTTTCCGCATCTGTACGGTGGAAGGCTGGTACGAAATCCCTGATTCCATCACTGCCGCCACAAGCGATACCGTGGGGTCAATGGTGCGCCTCTATTTTTGCATACTGTTGGTGATGGGTGGGGTCATTGGCATGTCATTGATCAACTCCGTATTCGTGGATGCCATGGTAAGTGACAATAACGACGATGTGAAGGCAAAATTGGATGAAATCGAAAAGAAACTGGATGAATTATTGAAACAGAAAGAGCAGAACAATTTGAATGAAGTGGAAAATAGAGATAAAGTGTGAGAAAAAATATGAAAACACTTTTTGTTTCCAATTTTAATTATTAAGTTTGCAAAAGGTAAAAAGCGAGTTCTTTTTAATATAAATGAATATAAATCAATTAATTAAATACAATAGATATGGAAAAACTTTTGGAACAACTGTCAAAAATCGGTATTACCAACCCTCAGAAAATCTATCACAATTTGTCATACGATGAATTGTACCAGCACGAAACCGACCCATCTTTGACCGGATTCGACAAGGCTTACAAGACCAAAAGCGGCGCTTTGTCCGTGGATACTGGTGTGTTTACTGGCCGCTCGCCCAAGGACAAATACATTGTGATGGACGATGAGACCCGCAACAACATCTGGTGGGCCGGCGAAGGCAAAAAAGGCTCTGACAACCACCCCATCAACCATGAGATTTGGGAACATCTGAAAAAACTGAGCCAGAAACAGCTGAGCGGCAAGGACATTTACGTAACTGACGGTTACTGCGGCGCCAACGAGAACTCACGTCTGAAAATCAGATTTGTGACAGAAGTAGCTTGGCAGGCACATTTCGTGAAAAACATGTTCATCCGTCCTTCCGAAGAGGAATTAGTAGGTTTTGAACCCGACTTCGTGGTGCTGAACAGCTGCAAGACCACCAATCCCAATTGGAAAGAACAAGGTCTGCACAGCGAAAACTATGTGGCTTTCAACTTGACTGAGCGCATGGCGCTGATTGGCGGCACCTGGTATGGTGGCGAGATGAAGAAAGGTATTTTCTCCGTGATGAACTATTTCCTGCCGCTGCGTGGTATGGCCGCTATGCACTGCTCTGCCAATGAAGGCAAGAAGGGCGACACCGCCATCTTCTTTGGCCTCTCAGGCACTGGCAAAACCACTCTGTCCACCGACCCGAACCGCGCCTTGATTGGTGACGATGAACACGGCTGGGACGAAAACGGTGTATTCAACTTCGAAGGCGGTTGCTATGCAAAATGTATCGACCTGAGCGAGGAGAAGGAACCCGATATTTTCCACGCTATCAAACGCGACGCTTTGCTGGAGAACCTGGTGGTGGATGCCGAAGGCAACATTGATTTCACCTCAGCGGCCAAGACCGAAAACACCCGTGTCTCCTACCCGATTTACCATATCGACAATATTGTGAAACCCGTTTCACGCGGTACTCACCCCAAGAAAGTTATTTTCCTGTCCGCTGACGCCTTTGGTGTACTGCCTCCGGTATCTGTGCTGAACCGCGAGCAGACCATGTACTACTTCCTGAGTGGTTACACTGCCAAGTTGGCTGGTACAGAAGTTGGTGTGGTGACTCCGCAGCCCACCTTCTCCTCCTGCTTCGGAGCCGCTTTCTTGCTGCTGCACCCGACGAAATATGCTGAAGAGTTGGCCAAGAAACTGACCGAGCACAACGCTACCGCATACTTGGTGAACACTGGTTGGACTGGCGGCGGTTATGGTGTAGGCAGCAGAATCTCTCTGAAGGCCACCCGTGCCATCATCTCAGCCATCCTCAACGACGAACTGATTGGCTGTGAGACCGAGATTGTGAAGCCCTTCAACCTCTCTATCCCGAAGCATGTGAACGGTGTGGACGACAGCATTTTGAACCCGCAGAACAGCTGGACCGACAAAGCCGCTTACGCTGCCAGCGCCAAACAGTTGGCCGAGTCCTTCATCAAGAACTTCAACAACTTCACCGAAACCGAAGAAGGCAAGAAGCTGGTGCCCTTCGGCCCGGTAGTGGAATAACACTTACGGATTTTTCATACAAAAAACAAGGGGCGCGATTGCGTCCCTTGTTTTTTTGTGCGGATAGGGGGACTCGAACCCCCACGGCTTTCACCACTAGATCCTAAGTCTAGCGCGGCTACCAATTACGCCATAT
The DNA here is from genome assembly GCA_017964255.1 of Bacteroidales bacterium. Lineage (GTDB taxonomy): Bacteria > Bacteroidota > Bacteroidia > Bacteroidales > WCHB1-69 > RUG11690. The sequence goes on from JAGCSI010000141.1 coordinate 26,800, forward strand.
CCGCTTTCACTATTTCACCGTGCTGCCCGGTTTCACCGGCTTGGCAGGCTGCACCAGCGACAACTCGCCGTCGGCATTCTCAGCCATCAGCACCATACCGTGAGAGGCAACACCTTTGATTTCTTTCGGTGCCAGATTGATGAGCATCAGCACCTGCTTGCCCACCAAAGTTTCCGGCTCATAATATTCCGCAATACCCGACACAATCTCACGCTGATCCACACCCGTGTCCACCTTGAGTTTCAGCAGTTTTTTGGTCTTGGCAACCTTCTCTGCTGCCAATACGGTACATACTCTCAGGTCCATCTTCTGGAACTCGTCGTAAGTCACATCCGGCTTAGCTTCCTGGGCAGGAGCAGTGCTCAACAGGTTAGCTTTCTTGGTGTCTTCCAGTTTCTTCACCTGAGCGGCTACCACCTCATCTTCCACTTTCACAAACAGATACTCTGCCGGATTGATGCTGTCACCAGCCTTCAGCAGGTCGCATCGACCGCCTTCATTCCATTCGTGAACATCCATGTTCAGCATCTTCTGCAACTTCTGTGAAGTGAAGGGCAGGAAAGGCTCGCACAACACCGCCAAATCAGCACACAACTGCAGCGACAGATGCATCACTGTTTTTACTCTTTCAGGATCTTCTTTCTGCTTCTTCCAGGGCTCCATGTCGGTCAGGTACTTGTTGCCCAAACGAGCCAGGTTCATCAACTCAGCCTGTGCCTCGCGGAAGCGGTATTTCTCAATGGAATTGCCAATCAGAGCTGGAAATTCTTTCATCTTTTCGATGACTTCCTTCTCATAATCGGTCAGCTCGCCCATTTCAGGAATCACACCACCGTAATATTTGTGGGTCAGCACGATGGTTCTGTTGACCAAGTTGCCGAAAATAGCCAGCAACTCGTTATTATTCTTGGCCTGGAAATCAGCCCATGTAAAATCTGCATCCTTGGTTTCGGGGGCGATGGAAGTCAGCGTATAACGCAGCACATCCTGCTTATCCGGAAATTCTTCCAGATACTCGTGCAACCAAACGGCCCAGTTGCGAGACGTGGAAATCTTGTCGCCTTCCAGATTCAGGAACTCGTTGGCTGGCACATTGACGGGCAGAATATAGCTGCCTTCAGCCTTCAACATGCAGGGGAAGATAATGCAGTGGAACACGATGTTGTCCTTGCCGATAAAGTGCACCAGCTGGGTATCTTTGTCCTTCCACCATTTCTCCCAATCCTGGTTATGGGCGGCGGCCCATTCCTTGGTAAAGGAGATGTAGCCGATTGGTGCATCGAACCATACATACAACACCTTGCCAGCAGCTTCTTCCAAGGGCACTTTCACACCCCAGTCGAGGTCACGGGTGACGGCACGGGGCTGCAAGCCCGCCTCAATCCACGATTTGCACTGGCCATAGACATTGCTTTTCCAGTCTTCCTTGTGGCCTTTCAATATCCATTCTTTCAGCCAGGGTTCGTACTCATTCAAAGGCAAATACCAGTGCTTGGTTTCCTTCATCACAGGAGCGTTGCCGCTTAACACAGACTTAGGATTGATCAAGTCGGTGGCGCTGAGGCTGGTACCGCAGGCTTCGCACTGGTCGCCGTATGCGCGCTCATTGTTGCAATGAGGGCAGGTGCCAGTGATATAGCGATCGGCCAAAAACTGATGAGCCTCCTCGTCATAATACTGCATGCTAGTCTGCTCAATCAGCTTGCCTTCGTTATAGAGTTTGGTGAAGTATTCGGAAGCGGTTTTGTGATGCTCCGCTCCGGATGTTCTGGAATAAATATCGAAAGAAATACCTAATTTCTCAAAAGAATCCTTGATGATATTGTGATAGCGATCCACAATGGCTTGGGGAGTGGTATGCTCTTTTTTCGCCTTCAGGGTGATGGGCACGCCATGCTCGTCGGAGCCGCCGATAAACAGCACCTCATTGCCAGTGGCCCGGAGATAACGGGCGTAAATATCCGCAGGAACATACACGCCGGCCAAGTGTCCGATATGCACGGGACCGTTGGCATACGGCAGCGCGGAGGTTATCGTATATCTTTTTTTCTCTGTATTCATCGTGGATTTTTTTGAGGGTGCAAAGATACGAAAAATAATTAGCAAATGAGCAAATTAGTTAATTAGCAAATGAATATATCGGCTGATGTGCTAATGTACTAATTATTTTTAGGTTAGGGGGTTAAAAGGTGAGAAGGTTAGTAAATGAAATGAGGTTATTAATAATTTAATGAAGAAACGCATATTTATTTGTCGCAGGGGAAATATTTTTTAGTATTTTTGTAGGATGTTTTTTTATGTCAATTTCGTCTTCTGAAAAATATCAAAAAACTAAATTCAAAATATATGCAAACTATCAACCCTCAAGAGAATTACGAAGCCAGCAAGGATGCTATTGGCTACGTAAACCGTAAGCAAGCCACCCAGGCCGACTACGACCGCATCGGCTTCATGTCGGGACTGGAAGTTCACCAGCAACTGGCTACCAAAGAAAAACTGTTCTGCCGCTGTCCCGCGGGAATTTTCCAAAAACCCGACCAATATGACGCCGAGTTGTTACGTCACATGCGCCCCACCCTTTCCGAAATGGGCGAGTATGACGGCACCGCGCTGATGGAGTTCAAGACCCGCAAGAACATCATCTACCGCATCGCTCACAAAACCGCCTGCACCTACGAGGTGGACGACACTCCCCCATTCCCCATCAACCCCGAGGCGCTGCAATACGCTTTGGAAATCGCCCTGGCCTCCAAGCTGAAAATTGTGGGCGAAGTGCATATCACCCGTAAGCAATACCTCGACGGCTCCATCCCGACCGGTTTCCAGCGTACCGCTATTTTGGGTATCGACGGCGAGATTCAGCTGAAAAACAAGAAAGTGCGCCTCATCCAGCTCAGCGTGGAGGAAGACGCCTGCCGCGAAGTCTCCGATATCGGTCACACCCGTATCTATCGCACCGACCGTCTAGGTATGCCTTTGATTGAAACGGTAACTTATCCTGAAATGATCAACCCTGACGAGGTAGAAGAAGCCGGCAACTATATCCGCTTCCTGAATCGCAGCACCGGCCGTGTGCGTACCGGCATCGGTGCAGGCCGCCAGGATGTGAACGTGAGCTGCAAGGGCGGTACCCGTATCGAGGTGAAGGGTGTAGCCCACACCAAATGGATTCCCGAGGTTACTCACGTGGAGTGCTTCCGCCAATGGGCCCTGCTCGCCATCCGCGATAAACTGAAAGCCCGCATCAAGAAGGAAGACTGGAAGATGGCCTTCACTGAACTGGATCCCAAGCAGTTCCATTTTTATTTCGACCCCATTACCGACGCTATCAAGCGCGGTGAGAAAGTATATGCCGTCAACCTGCCACAGTTTGCTGGATTGATGTCACATTTTACCCAGCCGGGACATCCCTTCTACTGCGAGTTTGCTGACCGTCTGAAAGTCATCGCCTGCCTCGAGCGTCCCAACATGGCCTGCAGCGAGGACTTGGAGGATGTAGTGAGCCGCAGCGTTTTCGAAAGAGCCGCCAAAGTGATGAACGCTGGCGAGAATGACGCCCAAATCATTTTCTGGGCTCCCGAAGACGATGTGAAAACCGCATTGGAAGTGATTGAGGAACGTGCCCTGATGACCTTCGACGGTGTTCCTTTCGAGACCCGTAAGGCCCTGCCCGACGGCACTACTATTTTCGAGCGTGTGCTGCCCGGTGCCGACCGTATGTATCCCGACACTGACTCGGCTCCTATTCCATTGCATGCCGACTATATTGAAGAATTGCGCAAAAACATCCCCGACGCTGTAGCTGACCGCTATGCACAGATGGTGGCTTGGGGTGTACCGCAAGATTGCTTTAAATATATCTTCACCCATAATTTCTTCCCGAAGATTAAGAAAATCGTCACCGAACTGGATATGTGCCCCAAATATATCGGCACCTTCTTCGGTCACCGTCTCAAACACCTGCACGGACAATATGGACAGATTCCATTCTGCACCTGCAGAATCTTCGACCTCTTTGCCTTCCTGAAAAAAGAAGGTTTGGACAAGGCCATCGCAGCCGATATGCTGAAGCTGATGTTTGAACAGCCGAAGGCTGACTTCCCCGAACTGCTAAAACTTACCGGCTATCGCAAGGCTTCCAAAGAAGAAATCCTGAAAAACCTCAGTACGCTGAGCGGCAGTTTCAAACCCATGCGTTCCCGAACCACCGAAGAGGACAAGAGAAACAGCCTCCTCGGCCAAGTGCGCTCAATGGCCATCGGTAACATCTCTTTTTCAGAATTAACCTTCTAACCTCCTAACCTTCTAACCATAATCATTAAACCATAAACATTAAAGAAACTTAACATGGAC
>JAGCSI010000142.1 GCA_017964255.1 Bacteroidales bacterium
ATGAAAGGCAAAATGTTGCTCAACCTTGACTCTGAAGACGAAGGCCAGTTCTTTATCGGCTGCGCCGGTGGCAAAGACACCGTGGCTACTTTCGACTGCGAATGGGATGAAGATATCGACAAGAGCAGTGTGGCTTACACCGTGATGGTCAAAGGTTTACAAGGCGGACACTCTGGCGACGACATCAACAAGGGTCGTGGCAATGCTGTCAAGTTGCTCAACCGCCTCTTATGGAACGGCTATCAGGAATATGGTCTCCGAATTGCTGACATCAAGGCTGGCAATTTGCGTAACGCCATTGCCCGAGAAGGCCATGCAGTGGTAGTGTTGCCCAAGAACTATGCCAAGGACTTTGAGCAATATCTCACCGAGATGGACAAGACCTACAAGAACGAGTACTTGGTTACTGATCCCGATGTGACCGTTTGCTTCGAGAGTGCTCCCCTGCCCTCCAAAGTATTGGAAGAGCTGTTGCAGGTGGATTTGATGAACTGCCTCTACGCTTGTCCTCACGGAGTTTTGGCTATGTCACAGAACATCAAGGACTTTGTGGAGACTTCCACCAATCTGGCTTCTGTCAAGATTGAAAACGAAAAGATTGTGGTCACCACCAGTCAGCGCAGCTCTGTGGAATCCAAGAAGCAGGATGCGGTGGATATGGTTACCGCCACTTTCTGCGGCACTGGCGCCAACGATGTCAGCAGCAGCGACGGCTATCCCGGCTGGACTCCCAATCCGGATTCCAAGGTGCTGGAAGTACTGGTTCAGGCCTATAAGAACCTCTTCCACAAGGAGCCTCAGATACTGGCCATCCATGCCGGTTTGGAATGCGGCCTCTTCTCAGAGAAATATCCCGGCTTGGATATGGTATCCTATGGTCCTACCCTCCGCGGCGTTCACTCTCCCGATGAGAAACTCGAAATCAAGACCGTGAAGATGTGCTGGGATCTGACCGTGGAATTCATGAAAATCCTGAAATAATTAGCAAATTGGTTAATTAGCAAATTAGCTAATTAAATTGTTGGAACGCGGCTGCGTTTCCATAAAAAAAAGAGCGGCGAAATTGCCGCTCTTTTTTTATTAATCAATTTTATACCAGTACATACTTTTGCCGAAGGCCGGAGCACCGATATAGCCTCGGACTTTCAGTTTCGTGGGACTTTCAAAATTCAGGCGGCATTTGTAGGTTTTGCCATGACAGGGATCATAAATCTCCCCGTTCACCCACATGTCTTTTTCCGCATCGTATTCAAAGCCCCAGAGCAGTACAATTTGGTCGCCGGGAGTGTTTCGTTTCTTGGGATCCGGGTTATAAATATCGCGTTTGGGCGTGCCATCCTTCATGTTGGGCACGGCCAACCAGATCACCTGGCCCTTGTACTTTCCGTCCGCCGTCTTGAAAATCTTCACCTTTGAATCCTCCTTGGTTTCCGGCTCCACTACGCGATAGGTTCCTACCAGCCTGTCCCCCTTGCTCACCTGCGCCTTCAACGGCAAAATGGTCACAACTAAAAATGATAAAATACAGATTTTCAGCAATTTACTCATATTCACCATTCTCTTCAATTTATATGTTAGCAAATAACTACTGATGCGATTAATTTTCAGCATCTATGGGCTATCACGTCATGCCGAAGGCATGAGACGTGCCGACAGGCACAATTAACACCACACGAGCAACGGAGTTGCGTAGTGTGGTGGAAGCACAAGCATAGCGCAGTGTGGTGACAGGCAGATAGTATCTCCTCTGCATATCGGAGATATGTGACATCTCGCCACTACCTCGGGATAGATGGTGTCGTAGGTGCCACATGCGCATATCTCTGATATGCGACATCTCGGCATCATGCAGCAAGTCTATCCCTTCGCCAAAATCACACCACCCCATTATCAATTATCAATTATCAATTGTCAACTGTCAACTATCAATTATCAATTGAAACACGTCCATTATCCACCGTTATCGTCCCAACCTTTATCAGGCAACTCTCTTGCGACATTGCTTTGGGATTGGTGCCCATCTCATCCTGCGGGATAGGTTCGCCCAAGAGTCCGAACAACTCTATCCAATAAGGAGGAAAGGTGCCGTCATCAGACTTGAAATTCATGGGATATTCGCTAAATAAATACTCTCCCGTGCTGGTGACATACGAATTACGGACCAGTTCGCTGCAATATTGTTCGGTATTGTCCGAACTGAAATACATGTCGTAACCACGACCGACAAATGTCTTGGCATTATTCACATATTCCGTCGCGTTGGTGTTATCTTTCAGGCGCATCACATCCATCACCGGATAGCTTCCATCTTTCAGCGTGAAATCAGCCAAATAAACTCTGAACGGATGGCGGTGTACCCCGTGTTTAATGGTCGCGTCAATCACCCAGATGCTATCCAGTTCATCGCGTTCCAAAATGGCCACATGAATATAGTTGATTTCTCCTTCACAACCCGTAGACGAAGTAATCGCATCATCCATGCCGGTGCTATCCGTCAAATGATAATCCAAAGGCAAACCCACAAACAGCAAGTCGCCCGTCTGAATACCGTCGTCGTGTTGCTCCTCTTGCTTGGCATTGTGGCAAGAAGATAAAAGCAAAGCGGAGAAAAGCACTCCGCAAAAATAACGTACTATTCTGAAATTCAGCATTTTAAATTATTTTTAGAAAGAAGTTGTCACAGACAAACCCATGCCGTATGAAGCCGGCACTGAGCGGCATACACCGCCGATACAAAGCACTCCCTCGCGGGTTTTGCCGAAGTTCAAGGCAATACGGGTGGTGTGCCATACAAAAGCTGCCGAAACGTTGTAATAATGAATTCGTTGACCCTTATCGGAGTTGCCGTAATTCCACTGGTCACCTATCGAGAAAAACCAATTGGGACTGATGGAATACTCTAACATGCCATACAGCCAGCTTCCCTTGTCCTCTTTGGTGTAAAGATGCTGTAATTCAAGACGTAAGGCATGTTTGTTATTAATCTTGCATGTCAAATCCGAAGAAACCAGATGTCCTTGCAACATGCCACCATGGCCTTGCAGCACATCCATATTATAGGTAATGTAATTGTAGGCCAAAATCAGTTTCCAACGTTTGTCGAAGCGATGGCTGAACTCGATACCCACATCCTGATACAGCAGTTTCTTGCCAAACTTGAAGAATCCCGAGGTATAACCTTCGGTTCCCGACATGGTACCCAATGAGTCGGCCAAAGGAACGGGGTTCTGCTCAATGTTGTGGAAACGGGAATAATTGAAGGTAATGTCCGTACCGTATTTGCCACCCAATTTGGTTTTCTTGGGAATTTGATAGTTCACCTGCAACTGTGCGCCAATCTGACCGTTAGGCTGGCTGGCATAACTGTAATTGCTGATCAACTGATAGGTATACTGGCGGTTAATGGCAGGTATATAATTGATGGCCAGCACGGGAGTTTTAGCCAATGCCAATCGCTGTGAGCGGAAATCCATATTGTCGGAACGGATGAAAGATGCCGACACACCCAACCCCTTCATTGAATAGGTAGCGGAAAGGAACAAGGCATTACCGTTCTTGTATATGTACTGATTGGTAGCGTTGGGGTCATTGACTTTCTGGGCGAACTCAGCCTCAAAGCGGAATCCCTCGTAGCCAAAATTCATACGGGCACTCCAGCTTGCCACATTGGCAGGAATCTTGTCGGCAGGAATAATGCCGGTCGTCTGCTCTTCGGTGCCGGGGAAAATATCCACATAAATGTCATTTTCAGATTTTTCATATTTGCTCACAAAACTGGCGCCAACGGTAGCGGTGAAACCCTTTTCTGAAATAACAGGAAAAATATCGCCGAAGGCAAATTCTCCATCAATACCACGGACAAAATCCTTTCGTTTGGCATAATCGAAATCGAAATTATTACGCTCAATACCCCATACACCCTTGATAGTGATACCGTTATATGGAGTCAGTCTGATGCGGGCACCAAGCAGGCTATTGTCCACTCCCAACTGACGGTCTTCGTAGGCACGCAAGGTAAAGCCATTGCCAAACTGTTCGTAGAATGTACCGGCCGTCACCTGGATGATTTTGTTCTTGTAATCAAAATAATAGCGTGTCAGACCTTGTCCTTTATAATTGATTTTCTCGAAATCAATCAAAGGGAAAGAATAAAACTCGTATTGGGCGCCAACGGTAAAACCACCGTTATTGTACATCAGGCTGAGATAGGTGTTGGCACGCACTTTAGAATCCACCGGTTCCGCACCTATCAGTGAATCAGGGATATAGTACATCCCGTTGAAGCCGAACTCTCCGCTGATTTTTCCATTGCCAACCACATGCTGGGCTTTGGCAACTGACATGCACGTACAAACAAGCAGGATAAGGGACGCCAGTCGGGCAAGTTTATAGACCTTACTCATATTATTTCTGGATAAGTTTTAACAATTCCTGATAAACCTCTTCTTCCGAACCCGGAGCGTAAGAGGAATGCTGCCAAACGATTTCGCCATTGCCGTTGAGGATGCACAGATAGGGCACATCGGGCACATTCATGGCGCGTTTGAAATCCCAGTTGGGGTCTTGCAGCACTTCGTAATCCCAGCCTTTGCCATTGACGAAAGGCGCCACACGGGCAGCGGTTTTGCTGTCATCGATGGAGATAGCGTATAATTTCACGCCGGTTTCTTCCACCCAGTCGTCATACACATCGGCAATAGCCAGTAATTCGGCAACACAAGGTTTGCACCATGTGGCCCATAAACTGATGATGACCGGTTTGCCATCGTTGCTGATGTTACCCGTGTTAAAAGTCGTGCCGTTCAGGGTTTTCACATCCACTGCCGGAAGTTTAGGGTATTTTTTCTCCTTTGCTTCTTGAGCATAAATTGCTGAAAAAGAAAGAATTAACACAATAATTACCAATAATTTCTTCATTGTTTCCATTTTTAATAATACAAACTACAAAGATAATACAAATTCCTTTAAGTTTATGCGGAAGACGTAAAAAAAACAAAAAAAATCCTGCTATTCAATCGGTTTATTTTTTAATTTTGCACTTTTAATCAGGGAAAAACTATAACTTAAAAACACTATAATTATGAGCAAAAAAACAGTAACTCGTTCTTTATTCTTTTTGGCAATCTTTTTGTCAAGCATTTGCGTAAATTCATTTGCCAACCCTATCGGAGAGCAGCAGGCACGTATTGTGGCACAAAATTTTCTACTTAACATGTCGCCCACCCCAATAGAGAGCCTCACTAATATCACGGATCAAACGCCGTGGCACGAATTCTATATTTTCAGTTTCGAAAACAGTGCTTCACAACGAGGTGTGCAAAACACAGGTTTTGTCATCGTTTCGGCTGACGACTGTGTTATACCTATTCTCGGCTATTCGCTCACCAACCGGTTTGAGACGACGAACATGCCGCCCCAATTATACAATTGGTTACAAGGCTATGAGGAGCAAATTGCATGGTGGCGCGAGCACCCAGATGAAAGCAGTCTGACTCCAGCTTCCGACCCCAATGCCCCGCTCCAGAATTGGAGCCGTCTGATGAGCAACCGCACGGAGCCTCTACGTGACAGACTAATTGTTGGACCGCTATTGACCACCCAGTGGGATCAAAGCCCCTATTACAACCTAAATTGTCCGTATGAAAGTTCGAATGCAAGCGGCCATGCCCCGACCGGCTGTGTTGCAACCGCTGTCGCACAAATCATGAAATACTGGAATCATCCCGCCACTGGATATGGATCGCACAACTATACCCATGATACGTACGGTTATCAGAACGCAAACTTTGACACCATCTATAACTGGAATTTGATGCCCAAAAAACTCACGGCTTCCACCACTTCCGACTCAATACAGGCTGTCGCCATGCTAATATATCATATTGGTGTAGCTGTGGAAATGAATTATGGGAGTGACGGGAGCAGTGCCACCATTTATCATAATTACAATCTATCAAATCAATCAGCGGAAATTGCTTTACGAACCTATTTCAAATATAAAAGCTCTATACACCAAATTGTCTATAACGACTACAGAAACCATGAATGGAAAAACATGCTGAGAGATGAATTATTGATGAACCGGCCTTTATTATACAGGGGAAAAAATGATAATATTGAAAGCTCCCATGCATTTGTCTGTGACGGATACAACAGCAGCACGGGTGAATTTCATTTCAACTGGGGATGGGGAGGAAGTGCTAATGGAGATTACGCTATCGGCAGTCTAAACCCTACATCCACAAGACATTACAACACAAACAATGTCGCTGTTATCGGGATAGAGCCCAACGATGACTGGGGAACCTCCACCACTGTCACAGCCACTGCCAATAACAGCAGTTTTGGCTCAGTTACCGGAGGAGGCACCTATGCATTCGGCCAAACTGTTACGTTGGAAGCCCAAGCTGTCAGTGGAACACGTTTTGACGGATGGTCAGACGGGTATAAATACAACCCCCGTCAATTTGTCGCTTCTGGTGGCAACCTGAACTTTACAGCCAAATTCAGAAATGTAACGGGAGATACGCTAACTTACTGTACAGGGAATTCTTACAATTTTGGCTTCGGAAACAACAGTTCATCCAGCACAAATTATTGGGGCGTAAAATTTCCGGCTAACGTACAAACTCCTGGAAACAAGCTGCGCGAAGTTCAATTATTTGTCAGATCTGCTGGCAACTACACTTTGAGAGTATATTATGGTTCTGTAAATAGTTCCGGTTTAAAGCGGACCCAGTCATTTACAGTCACTGAATCGGAAGTGAACTCATGGAAAACAGTCACACTTGACTCACCTTATGAGATTGCCGGAACAGCTGTCCTGTATATTACTTTCAGTACCAATGCCACTTATCCAGGGTGCTGCACTTATTTTTCCGGCAATAGTGACGCCCGGCTTTGGGGCAGTAGTTACAATCCCGCAAGCAGTACCACTAAATCCAGCTGGATGATTAAGGCTATCACTTCCGCAGATGTCTGTAACGCAGTTTCCACATTCCCTTTCACGGAGAACTTTGAAGACAACACAACATGCTGGAATTTCGTCAATGGCAACTCTGCCAACCGTTGGGTTATCGGCACCGCTGCCAACATTGGAAGTGGTGGTGGCCATTCTATGTACGTCAGCAATGATAATGGTATCAGCAATGCCTACTCTCTTGATGTTGAAACACCTGGCGTCATGGCTTACAAAACACTGTTGCTCGATGCCCGCGACTACCGCATCAGCTATAATTGGGAAGCATACGGACAAACAGACTGTGATTATCTGCGTGTAGCGCTAGTTCCCGCAAACATAAGCCTTAACGTCGACGACTTTTGGGGTTACGGCAACCTGCCCTCAGGATATATTCCCCTTGACGGCAACAGTCAGCTCACCCAAATATTTCCTTTCGTTACCCGCACAGACACTGTCTCCATCCCGACTGCTGGCTATTATAACCTTGTGTTCTACTGGACCAACGATGGCAATATCGGCAATGGGATGAACACCCCCGCAACCATCGACAATATTTCAATAGATATCACCGGTCGCCAAGTAGCCACCGTCCCATACCATGAAGATTTTGAGGGTGACGTGTCGGATTGGTGTTTCATCAATGGAGACTACCTTAACCAGTGGCATATTGACACTGCTGCCAACAACACCACTAATGGCCACCATGCGCTCTATATCAGCAATGACGGGGGCAACAGCTACACATATTCCAACTCCGGTGCCACTTCTACAGTTTTGGCATACCGGACCTTGCATCTCGAAAAACACTATTATACCATCAGTTTCGATTGGAAAGCATCTGGCCAGTCAAGTTATGACTACTTGCGTGCGGCACTGGTACCAGAATCGGCAGATCTCTCCGCCACATCATGGGGTACCGGTTCTCTACCAGAGGGCTATATATCCCTCGACAACAACAACATACTTTATAACCATAATTATTGGACTACAAGGACAACAACTATCGGCATTCCGGAGGCCGGTGAATACCGCCTCGTCTTCTATTGGTGCAACAATAACAGTGCAGGGGCCCAGCCCCCTGCGGCCATCGACAATGTCACGGTCAAATACCCCATAGAAATTCAAGGCGACATTGTCTCCTATTGTGGGGACAGGACCAGGTCTAACTATATTGGAAATGGTGGAATAACAAATTGGGGTATCAGTTTCACTCCCCTTGAGCTCGCGGATTTCAACTATCTGAAAAGTGTGTTACTATACACCACTGACCCAGGAACATATATTATGACTATTTACAATGGCAATGACACACTTCCTGTCACGCCTATTTACACCAATTCCTATCAAATAACAACTACCGAGGACAGTTACAAACGTTGTGACTTGGATGTACCTTTGGAGATCAGTCGCACAGATCATTTGTGGGTTACATTTTACAACAGTGACATTGCATATCCTGCCAATGCATGCAGTTATACAGGTGACCCACATAGCAACTGGTTCTCTGGTGACGAAGGCATATCTTGGACACCTCTCCACGAAGCGCCTAATCCTCTGCAATACAGTTGGATGATAATGATTGTAACCTCCGAAACCATTAACGGAATCATCTGCGACACTATCCGTTCATTTCCTTATACAGATGATTTTGAAGAAAGTTCCACTTGCTGGAATTTTGCGAACGGAAATTATACAAACCAATGGGTCATTGGTTCTACTGTTAACAATACCACAGGGGGTAACCAAGCTCTCTATATCAGCACCAATTGCGGTATCGACAACGCCTATATCACTAATGGCGAAGCCTCTATCGTGAAAGCATACCGCACATTACAACTCGATGCGAATTGTTACACTGTCAGCTTTGACTGGAAATCAAAGGGAGAAGTCGATTGGGATTACCTTCATGTGGCGCTGTTGCCAGCTTCTGCTGAACTAAACACCACAGCCTGGGGTTCTATACCTGGATTTATTTCACTTGACGGCAGAAACAAACTATGCAATCAAACATCTTGGATAACATACACAGCCATGGCATGTATTCCTTCCGCAGGATATTACAATCTTGTCTTCTATTGGCGGAATGACAATGTTGACGGGAATAACCCTCCCGCAGCCATTGACAACGTTGTAGTTAAAAGTATTCCTTATGCTGACGCTATTTCGGATACATTTTATGAAGATTTCGAGACCGGCAACGTCGACAACAAATGGTCGTTCCTTAACGGGAACTACATCAACCAGTGGACTATTGGTTCTGCTGTTAACAACACTCCTGACGGTAACAAAGCGCTTTATATCAGCAACGATGGTGGCACAACCAATGCATACACCAATCAGAACGGAGCTTCCTATGTAAAGGCCTTCAGACCATTCCGGTTCGAGGCCCAAGACTACACCATTAGCTTTGACTGGAAATATTTGGGCAATGGCAACTCATATGGCAACTATGCAGCCTTCATGCGTGCTGCTCTGGTTCCTTTAAACGCCCTATTAGAAGGGACCGCTTGGGGTTACAACACCCTTCCCAGCGGTCATATATCGCTTGATGGGGATTTCTCTCTTTGTCAAAACACATCATGGTCAACATACACCACCAATGTTTCGATTCCCACAGCAGGTATATACAGTGTGGTATTTTACTGGGAAAATCGGAGTTCAAACAGCAACTATAATCCCCCAGCTGCTATTGACAACATTTCAATCGCTCCAACCCATCCCACAAATGACACCGTTCTGGCACCACCATTTACGATGGATTTTGAAAACAACGAGACCAATGGCGCTGTCCATCTTTTCAATGGCAATAATGATTCCAAATGGCTTGTTGACACCGCTGCTAACAACACCCCTGGCGGCAATCATGCGCTTTATATCAGCCATGACTATGGAATAACAAATACGGTTGGTTTGCATTCCACCTCTTCGGTAATAGCATACCTGCCAGTGGAATTGGAAGCACGTGAATATACTATTCATTTTGACTGGAGGGGAGAAGGCTGGAATGAGGATATAATGCGTGTCGCATTGATATACGACTCCTTAGATCTATCCTGTGATGTTAACAATTGGTATCAAGATGCTTTACCTGTAGGATACACGGCTATAGGGGGGACTAACTTGATTGGCCAGACCGACTGGACGACACTTTCCACTCAAGTTCTTGTTCCAGTTGCAGGCAAATACAAACTGGTATTCTATTGGTACAACCAATACTATTACCATACAAATGGCTATCGGGCTGCAGCTGTTGACAATATTGTTTTTGACACTGTGCCCGGAAACATCATTTCATTCTGCGGAGACAACGCTCAAGTGACGAACTTGCATATCACCAATTCCGAATTCAATTGGGGTATTTGTTTCACTCCAGAGCAGATGTCAAGACACAACTACCTGCAAGGTGTGAGGTTATACACCGACGAATATGTCTTCAGCGAAGGCTCTGACGATGTTACCCTTAACATCTATTATGGCAACAATAGTGAACCTACAACTTTGTTATATTCGCGCAGCTATACAATTGACGATTATGAGGGATATAAGTATCTGGCTTTAGACTCAATCATTGCCATTGACCACACAAAACACTTATGGATAACATTCCACCGTGACCAAAGTGCATATATTTCCGCATGTAACGGATGGGAATTCAACAACAGCAACTGGATAGGTTCTGGTGACTATTGGCAAATCATGAATAGTTACTATTGGATGATACAAGCGGTTGTAAGATCCTCGGATGTGATTCACGAAGGCGACACCATTTCCTATTGTGGCAGTGACCCCTACCAAAATACAGTGGGCATGGGTAATACAAACACTGATTTTTATTGGGGCATCCGTATTCCCGCAGCACATTTGGCAGGACAAAACAGTATTGAAGATGTGCTAATTTACATCAACGGAAACTCCCCGGGAAATTATACTCTCCGAATCCACCAAGGGAATCAGACAAGCTCACAAAATCTCCTTTTCATCCAAACCTACACCTTTACCTCTGACTTGAATCAATATAAAAGTTGTACTCTGCCAAATCCTATCAATATCGACAATACTCAGGATTTATGGGTGACCTTCTACAACAACGGCATCACCTACCCCGCAGCAGGCAGCATTTTCACAGGGGTTCCAAACAGCGACTTGTTGTCGAATGACGGAATAACGTGGCGCCATGCATATACTAACCACAATCTCGTCAATTCCTGGATGATCAAGGCGGTCACTTCGGAGTCTGTTTATACTTTTGTGTGTGATACGATAACTGTATTACCGCACACCTTCGATTTCGAGGGCGACTCGCCCCTGAACTGCTGGGAAATCTTTGATGGTGACAATGACGGTGAAAACTGGTTCTTGGCCGGTTACTCTCCTTCTGCAAACGGAGGAGCCATGTGCATTGCCTCCACTTCTCCCAATTCGATTTCAGGAGCACCCATTCCCGATAACTGGATTATCACCCCCGCAATCCATTTCCCGGCAGACACAAACATTCTCCTTTCTTGGTACGAGAGAATCTCTATACCTGAGTTCCCAGGGGAACATTATGGAGTATATATTTCCAACGGCAGCACAGACACTTCCGATTTCAATCTATTGCAACAATTTACTGTAACAAACGAAGGTTGGAATCAGCGTCGTCTCTATCTTGACGCCTATGCCGGACAAACCGTACGGTTGGCTTTCCGCCACTTCAATAGCGCAAACCAAAACTCTCTGCTCATTGACGATATCAGCATAGCACTCTATACCCCGACGGCACCTTCCATTACCATTAATGGAAGCAGCACTGTACGTCCCGGAACTTCGGTAACCTATACCGCCATAGTGGATCAAGAAGCTGATATAACATGGCTCACAGAGGGGACTTTCCCCACCCATGACCATATCGGCCCCGAAATTTCTGTCGTGTGGTTCGATGAGGGGACTTACCTTGTAATAGCAACAGCCTCCAATATACACGGTTCAACAAGCGACACGCTTTTGGTTACCGTTTCAGACTGCATAAATGTCTCCACCACCTATGAAGTTACCGCCTGCGACAGTTACACTTGGAATGGAATCACATATATCTCTAATGCGTTCATTACCGAAACATATACTACAGCTTTTGGCTGCGACAGCACCGTTTCCATCGATCTCACCCTCTATCACAGTGCCACCACATACGACACTTTGCATCTTGAAGCCAACGACTTGCCATTCCAGTGGAACGGAAACACTATCAATGCTTCCGGAGATTACACTGCGACATATACAACTTCTCATGGATGCGACAGCATAATGCATTTGCATGTTATTGTGAATCAGGTAGGCATTGACAATGTCAAAAAGGATGATAAAGTGGTGATATACCCCAACCCAACCAGCGGTATTGTGACAATCAAAGCTGAAGGTATAATCAAGGTGGAGGTATTCGATATGTTGGGTCACTATATTACATCTGTAGAAAAAGACAACACTATTGACTTGAAAGACGTACCACAAGGATTATATACCTTGCGAATCACATTGATAGAAGGCACTCTCACAAGAAAGATAGTAATCATTAGATAATAAAAAAAGATTGAGGGTGGCCTGTTCCGGGTCACCCTCAATGTTTTATGGCGTCTACAGTTTAAATGTGACAATCATCACCTAACCCCAAGTCCCCGCAATTATACATTATTGAAACGGGGCATCGGCAGGCTCTCTTTCAGATACGGGGCAGTAACAGAATCCGTTGCAGTGAGCATTTGGGCGGGAGTGCCGGCATAGAGCAGCCGACCACCTTTTTCGCCGCCACCAGGACCCAACTCAATGATATAGTCAGCCTCTTTCATCACGTCAAGGCTGTGTTCTATCAGAATCAGCGTGTTGCCGGCATCGGTCATCTCCTGGAACAGTTTCAACAATCGGTGCACGTCGTCCAGATGCAGACCATCGGTCGGCTCGTCGATGATAAAGACCTCGCCCTTTCGGTGCAACTGGTCGGCCAGTTTGATGCGCTGCAGCTCTCCCCCACTCAAGGTGGTCATGGTCTGGTTGAGATGCAGATAACCCAAACCCACCTTATTCAGTGCCTGCAACTGTGGCTGGAACGGCTGTCCCTCAAAGAAGTCCACAGCTTCTTCCACCGACAGATCCATCACATCGGCAATATTCTTTCCTTTATACTGATACTGAAGCACTTCCTCGGCATAGCGACTGCCGTGGCACACTTCGCAAACGGTTTCGATAGACTCCATAAAAGCCATGTCGGAGACGATGACACCCTTGCCACCGCAGGCGGGACAGGCCCCTTTGGAGTTGAAAGAGAACAGTTGCATATTCTGCTTGTTGGCCTGGGCAAAAAGCTTGCGTATAGGGTCGGAAATTTCCAGATAAGTAGCTGGTGTAGAGCGCAAATTGATACCAATATTCTTCTGTCCGATGAAGATGGTCTCGCGGTCGCAATGGGTCTGGAAAAACTCCATGAGGGAGCTTTTGCCCGAACCGGCCACACCCGCAATGACCGTCAGTACGCCCTGCGGGATGTCCACAGACAAGTCCTTGAGGTTGTGCAAATCGGCATGACGCACCGGAAACCAGCCCTGGGGCTGCCTTGTCTGTATCTTGAACGCCGATTTCTGTCTCAACATCCGTCCTGTGATGGTGTCGGAGGCCAACAATTCGGGATAAGAGCCTTCGAACATAATTTCACCGCCGTGACTGCCAGCCATCGGACCCATATCCACAATATGGTCAGCCATGGCGATGATCTCGCGGTGATGCTCCACAATGAGCACGGTGTTGCCATGATCACGCAGATGCCGCAACGAGTTTTTCAGGCGGGTGATATCCTGCGGATGCAGTCCCACGCTGGGCTCGTCGAGCACGTAAGCCATGTCGGTCAAAGCCGAGTTGATGTATTTGGCGATCTTGATGCGCTGTGCCTCACCGCCCGACAGCGTGCCTGTGCCGCGACTCAGGGACAAATAGCCCAAGCCAATGTCATTGAGGGCCTGCACCCGGCGCAGCAATTCGCGTTTGAGATCCACCGCCAATGGGTCATCGATGGCGGAGATGAAACTGTCCAATTCCGATATCGGCATATCCCCCACTTCGGCGATATTCTTGCCATTGATGCGGCAGGAACGTATTTTCTCATTGAGCCTCGTGCCTTTGCAATCAGGACAAGTACCCATGGTCAACATCGGATTCAGTATAGCAGCATGTAAGAGTCCCTCTTCCGAATTGATGATACTGCGATACATTCGAGGTATAAGTCCTTCGTATTTAGCGGTTTTAGGCCAGTTGGAGGGCGGATTTTTCAGCTTTATCTGGGGAGAATTCAGAAACAGATCCAATTCTTCCGGCGAATAGTCCTTGATTTTCTTGTCCAGGTCAAACAAGCCGCTATGGGCATAGCGAATCCAACGCCACCCCCCTTTCCCGAAGGCGATATAATGAATGGTATCCTCATCGTTAAGGGACTTGTCGAAATCCACCAGCTTGTGGATGTCCAGCTCGCGGATTTCACCCAGACCGGCACAGCGGGGACAGCTGCCTGCGGGATGATTGAAGGAAAAGGTGTCGGAATAGCCGACAAAAGGCTTGCCCACACGCGAAAACAGCAATCGCAGCAAGGCCTGAATATCGGTATAAGTACCCACCGTCGAGCGACTATTTGACGAGGGTTTCTTCTGGTCGATGACAATGGTCACCGGCATATTGTTGATGCGTTCCACCTTGGGGCGGCCATATTTGGGCAGATACTGTTGCACAAACGACGGAAAGGTCTCGTTAAGTTCACGGCGGCTCTCGGCGGCAATAGTGTCAAGGCATAACGACGACTTCCCCGAGCCCGAAACACCTGTAAAGACCGTAATCTGGCCCTTGGGAATCCGCAAAGAAACGCTCTTCAAATTATTTTCTGTGGCATGGATAACCTCAATATATTCGGAGTTATGAAAAGACATGAAAGTTGAAAGTTGAAAACTGAAAACTGAAAGTTATTTGTTGAGTGAATGTTGATTACTTCGTGTTGGTCATTTCATGTTAATGACTTCGTGTTGATGAGCTTCGCTGTTAGTGACTTCGTGTTACTGAGTATATATTGGTTGCTATTTGGATTATGAATTTTGAATTTTGAATTCTAAA
>JAGCSI010000143.1 GCA_017964255.1 Bacteroidales bacterium
CATAAACGACAAACAAAAAAAACATCAAACCAAATATATAACCAAAAATCAAAACTAAAAAAAATGACAATACTATGGATCATCATCGGTATAATAGTAGGTCTCGGCATCGGCCTGGGCCTCTCTTTTACAATTCTCAAGAACTCAATCACTAAAAGCAGTCAGGCAATCCTGAAAAAAGCAGAGGAAGACGCAGAATTATTGAAAAAAGAAAAGATACTTCAAGCCAAAGAGAAATTCCTCCAGCTCAAAAGTGAGCACGAAAAGACAGTCAATGAGAAAAACCAACAGATCAGCGCCGCTGAAAACCGCATCAAGCAAAAGGAAAACACACTGAACCAGAAACTTGAGGAAGCCAACAAGAAAATCAGCGAGAACAACGCCGCCAAGGAAAACCTCAAGAAACAGTTAGACATTGCCGCTCAGAAACAGGCCGAACTGGACAAGCAGACCAATATCCAGAAACAAAAACTGGAATCCATTGCCGAACTGACCAGCGAGCAAGCCAAAGAGCAGTTAATCAGTCTGATGGAAGAAGAAGCCAAAGCTGATGCCATGGTCTTGGTGAAAGACATCATGGACGAGGCCAAAGCCACCGCCAACAACGAAGCCAAAAAACTGGTTATCAAATCAATCCAGCGTGTCGGTGCTGAAGCTGCCATCGAAAACGCCGTTTCTGTTTTCAATATTGAAAACGACGAGATCAAGGGCCGTATCATTGGACGTGAAGGCCGTAATATCAGAACCTTGGAGAACCTGACTGGCGTGGATGTCATCATCGACGACTCTCCCGACGCCATCCTGCTCTCCAGCTTTGACCCCATCCGCCGCGAAATTGCCCGCCAGTCACTGCAAAAGCTGGTGACCGACGGACGTATCCACCCCGCCCGTATCGAAGAGGTGGTGGCCAAGACCAAGAAACACATCGAGCAGGAAATTGCCGAAATCGGTAAGCGTACCTGTATCGACTTGGGTATCCACAACATCCACCACGACCTGATGCGTATGGTGGGTAAGATGAGATACCGTTCCTCTTACGGACAAAACCTGCTGCAGCACTCCAAAGAAGTGGCCAACCTCTGCGCCACCATGGCTGCCGAATTGGGACTGAACCCCAAACTGGCCAAACGTGCCGGTTTACTGCACGATATCGGCAAAGTGTCTGATACAGAATTGGAAATGCCACACGCCATCTACGGTGCCCAGCTGGCAGAACAATACAAAGAGCGTCCCGAAGTGGTGAACGCCATCGGTGCCCACCACGACGAGATGGAAATGGACAACCTCATCGCTCCGATTGTACAGGTTTGTGACGCCATCTCAGGCGCTCGTCCCGGTGCCCGCCGCGAAGTGGTGGAAGCCTACATCAAGCGACTGAACGACCTCGAGAACATCGCCCTTACCTACCCCGGTGTGGTGAAGACTTTCGCCATCCAGGCAGGCCGTGAACTGCGTGTTATCGTTGGCGCCGAAAAAGTTACTGACGAGCAGGCCAACCAGTTGTCCTTTGACCTCTCCAAGAAAATCCAGAACGAGATGACCTATCCTGGTCAGATCAAGATCACTGTCATCCGCGAAACCCGCTCGGTCAACTACGCAAGATAATTGTAAGTCAAAGTCATGAAAAAGAATATCATTCAAGGAAAAATATTCTGGCTGATTCTGTTCGGAGTCACAACTATCCTGTTTATTCTTTACATGGTATTCTTTTCAGACAACAACTTGAGCAAACGCCGCGAATTAGACAAAAAAATAGATAATCTGGAGAAGAGTATCACCGACACGAAAAACAAGATTGAGAACAACTACTCATACGACCAACTCAAAAGCGACTCAAGCAAGCTGGAGCAATACGGCCGCGAGAAGCTGAATATGCAGAAGAAGGATGAGGATGTGTTTATTATTGTCTATGAATAGGAAAGTAGCAGGTTAAAGGTTACAGGTTACAGGTTACAGAATTCAAAATTCAAAATTCAAAGTTTAGAGTTTAGAGTTTAATAATTAGGAGGGTTAGAAGGTTAGGAAGGTTATGGATTTTGGATTGTCAATTATCAATTATCAACTATCAATTATCAACTATCAATTGTAAGGGATGCGGATTGCGATTATCAACGGAGTAAATTTGGGCCTGTTAGGCACACGAGAGGTGAACATCTATGGTGCTCAGTCTTTTGAGGAGTATTTCAAAGAATTGGAGCGGATGTTTCCGGATGTGGAACTGACCTATTTCCAGTCGGACAAGATTGAGGAACTGGTGGATGCCTTGCGCAAAGGGCAAAACTGCGATGGCATCATCCTGAATCCAGGAGCCTATACCCACACAGCCATTGTGCTGGCAGACACCATCAGGTCTATCAGCACACCTGTGATTGAGGTTCATATCTCCAACTTGTTTGGCAGGGAACTCTACCGTAGGCGTTCTGTCATTGCTCCCCACTGCGCTGGTTTTATCAGCGGTTTCGGTCTGCAGGGATACGCCTTGGCCATCCATCATTTCGCTGATTAAACTTTCCGACTTTCAAGCAGTCATCATAAACATTGTCGAATCAAAAACAATAAAACAATAACCATAAAAAAACAAGAAGCTATGAAAAAGATCTTAAGCATTGCAGTTCTTATGATTTTTGCGCTCTCTATGTCCGCACAGGAAACCACTACGACAGACAAACCCAAGAAAGTGAAAGAACCTGAAATCACTTTTGAGACCTTGGTTCACGACTATGGTCAGATTTACCAGAATGACAATGGCGTGTGCGAGTTTGTGTTCAAAAACACCGGCAAGGCCGACTTGATTCTGACCAACTGCCGTTCCAGCTGCGGTTGCACTGTTCCCGAATGGCCCAAGGAACCTATCGCTCCTGGCAAGAAAGCCAGCATCAAAGTGAAATATAACACTGGCCGTTTGGGTGTCATCAACAAGAGCATTACCGTAGAATCCAACGCCACCAACAACAGAGTGGTTCTGCAGATCAAGGGTAACGTGAACGCCAGACCGGCAGAAGCCACCCCTGAAAACGGCAGCACTCCCTTAAACGCACCTAACAACTAATCATTATATTATATAGTCATGAAAAGAATTTGTGCCCTCATCGTTTTGGCTTTCGCCATCAGTTTCTGCTCCGCTCAGAACAGCAAGCAGAACAGCAAAACACAGGCAGCCTCATCAACCCCTGCCGTCGCAGAAATACAGTTCGACAAGAACGTGTGCGACTTGGGTACCGTGAAACTCAACGAAGTGGCTACCGACACCTTCACATTCACCAATGTGGGCAAAAAACCTCTGGTTCTGTATAATGTCACAGCCGCATGCAACTGCACCAAGGTGGAATACTCCACCGCACCGGTGATGCCTGGCAAGACAGGAACCATCAAGGTTATCTTCAAAGCCGACAAACCCGATGATGTGGGCGCGCGCACCAAGAGAATCACGGTAGACTCGAACGCCAAGAGCGACAGGGTGATTCTGACCTTGAAGGCCAATGTGGTCATGGACTAACAAAATATAAATTCCACCTGGGGTCGTCTGGTTTTGACAGCGGGTATGTGGATTTGTAAGCATGTCGGAGGTTGTGAGATGGTTCCGTTAAAAACTAACTCTCCATGCCAATAAATGGCGAATCTTATGCATTCGCAGCTTAATTGCCGCGAATCTCGCGAC
>JAGCSI010000144.1 GCA_017964255.1 Bacteroidales bacterium
AACGTACGGTGAAAGCGAGGGATATTTGTCACTCATCGGGTCAACGCTCAGCCAGATGCTCAGGTCGGAGGAGTAATAGCGTGAGCCAAAGTAGCTTAGGCCGGTCTCTGTATCTTTCTCTTTGGCGGAGAAGGTGTGAATTTCCGCAAAGAAAGAGAACGATGATGAAATGGAATATGTAAAACACTGATTCATACCAGATTGTTTGACAATGCAAAGATACAATTTTTTTTGATAAAAAGAAAAGGGTTATTTTTGCGCCATTGTTTTTTTTGCAATCGCATGAATTGTCTTTGAAACAAACACTTTACACCAATTAAACTGCGCCAGAACTGCGACATGTTTAATTAAATTGATTCGTTTGAACAATAAAATTTTATATATACAATATTTTGTTATCAATTTCAATCTATTATGGCAACACCATTTATCGATTTCAGACCCGCACAAGTCATGCAAAACAAAGAAGTCTATATTTGCTACTATGTTCTTGACCCAACCAGCGAGAAACTCAAGCGTATGCGTATACGTTGCAACCGCATCAAAAGCCCAAAGGAAAGAAAAAAATATGCAACATTGTTGTGCTCAGAGGTTAACCGAAAGCTCTATAATGGCTGGAATCCACTGATTGGTGAAGATTCCTCATCCACAAAACGGGTCTCTATTGTGGAAGCGGCCACCAATTATGTCCATCAGAAAGAGAAAGACCTCAGGAAAGACTCTGTGCGAAGCTATCGGTCAAAGTTGACGTTCTTTATCAGGTGGTGTGAGAAAGCAGGCATATCTGACTGGCTTTGTGGGCGTTTCACCAGCAGTCATGCCGCAAATATCCTTGACGAATATGGCTGCGGAGGAAGGAGTACTTACGCCTTTAACAGTATGCTCCAGTTTCTGAAAAGCCTGTTCAGGTCGTTTGTCTCCAACGGGCTTGCCTCGCATAATCCGTTTGCAGCATTCAAAGGAAAAAAGAGGGAGGTCAAGCGCAGGGTTACCATCCCCAAACAAGACCGTAAAAGAATCCTCAATTACCTCCACAAGAGAGAGATGAAGGAGTATGTGGCCATGGTTCGCTTGTGCTTCAAATATCTAATCCGTCCCAAAGAGATACTTATGCTTCGGATTTGTGACATTGACTTCGACGGTGGTCTTCTCCGCATTCCGCCCGAAGTGTCGAAAAACCATAACGAACGTACTATAGCGCTTGGCTATGACGTGATGAAATATTTCCAGGAATTGCAAAAGGCGGATTGCAATTCAGACGATTATATTTTCTCCACAGATTTCAAACCTGGGCACCGACTCTATACCACGAAGAATATGTTTGCCACTTGGAAGACAATGAGAGAAAGGCTGGAGATGCCGAACACTTATCATTTCTATTCGCTTAAAGACACTGGTATCACCGAGATGCTAGAATCTGGAATGCCTTCGAAGTTTGTGAAGGATCTTGCCGGTCACCACTCGCTATCCATGACAGAAAGATACCTGCATATTTCTGATGCCAGAAGGATTCTGAAAGCCAATACAATAAAGTTCTAATTTTAGTATTCGCTTGCCAACCAATTTAATACAGAGGGTGATATGGAAGGCGAAAACACATACTCTCCGTTTTTCTTGGCACCATTATGAAGAATGATACCCTTATCTTTCAGATATTTTATTTTCCGTTCGATGGTTCTGAGAGGAACCTGCAGTTGCTCCGATAAGCTTTTCGTGGTCACTGAAGGTTCTTTTGCTATTATACGGCATAGATTCAAAAAATCTTCGTTATGCGCTATAATGTCCATAAATTCTTCC
Organism: Bacteroidales bacterium; assembly: GCA_017964255.1. Classification (GTDB taxonomy): domain Bacteria; phylum Bacteroidota; class Bacteroidia; order Bacteroidales; family WCHB1-69; genus RUG11690. Next base: position 1,798 of record JAGCSI010000144.1, read on the forward strand.
AGATTGGCCTTATCTATGCTCTCATTTAAACCGCCAGAACGCACTTTTAAACCGTCATTTTGAGAATTTAAACCGCCAACAGAGCAATTTAAACCGCCAACGGAATTTAAAATTTCTTTCACATCCGGAACATAATTTTCCGACAGGGTGAAGGAAATTTCCTGTGCGGGATTGCCGTATAAAATGGTGACGCTGTCGTCTGTGAAACGAGTGATTATGTTTATAGAAATTATGGTATTTCTGCTGACACGTAAAAAAAGATTTTCCGGAAGTAGTTCCTCCATACTTGACAGGGAGCAATATTTGCAATATCTACTTCCATCAATGGTATGGATATAAGTGTAGTTTCTTTCATGCAGAATATAGGAAATATTTGATATACTGATAGTTTTCATATTGTCTTTCCCATTTGGAACACAAATGAAACCCTTGTTTTTCGCCAGTGCAATCCGCTCTTTTTCCAGGGTTTCCCTTTCATGTTCAAAAATTCTTAAAACGAAGAAAAACAAAAAGAAACCAGTATTTCTTAATCCTATCAATTGAAATACATCTAGAAAATATAATTTCGTTTGAGGGTCGTCTAAAGAATTGGGAAAACAGTTCTTTATATTTGGAAAAACTAATCTCATTTCAGCACCAGAAGAAATTAGAACTCCAGCCAATGCCAATATAAAAAAAGAAAATAACGTCTTTTCTGAAAGAATTTTGGAGTAAGAATCAAATAATTAAAATAAATCATTGACAATAAAAACAATGCCGACAAATACTCTTTATAATATGCTCCTTTTGCGATAGGCCTTAGGATGGAATTATTTCTGAAGAAATAAAGTAAGCCTATAATAAAAAACACATTCAGAACAGTACGTACAATAATTTTTTTTAGTCTTTTAGTTTTCATTAATCCTCACTTTTTGAAATACAAATATACCGTAATTTTTTTAATTCGAAATAGCATTTCGGCATAATTTCGGCATAATACGATTTGTTATGACTTTCCAATGGATTTTTTTCTGAAGTTTGGAAAAAAATTTAACGCTATGAAAAAAATAATCATTCCTGTTCTTTTAATGTTAAGTTTCTTTTCTTGTCAAAAAAATGAAAAGACACAAAACACAAATCATGAATCTACTGCAGTTTTTATAGAGGAAAATGCAAAGAACGCAACATGTTTAATTACAGTAAAAACGGGTCATTCAGCATCTGAATGCACAGGTTGTGTTACGCTAAATGGCAATACTATTCACGTAGAATGTATGGGAAAAGGGAATGCATGTCTTAATTCTTCTCTGATGTCTCTTGTGCAAATCAGTGGTAACGACTACACCGCCACGACCCTTGACAGCACAGCCTTAACCAACGAGGATTTCTTTAACATGCCGTCAAGATCGTTGTTTGTGGAATATGATGAGAAGAACAATGAGGTGTGGTTGAACATCCCCGCCCAGCTGGTTTTCCGTGATAGCACCACCCAGCAGTTCACGTTCACCAATTTATATTACAGTAATTCGCAGATATATGAAAATGATTAAATTGACACCGTTTTTCCTGACTATATGGATCGCACTCTTTGTTCTGACTGCCTTCCCGCAAGAGGGTGTGGTGTCTCCTACCTGTTGGCTACGCGCCGATAGCATACGGATGGGAGACGAAGTGTGGCGTGACGTGTCCAACCACGGACTGCACGCCACCCCATGGTCAGGAGTGATGCCCGATACACTGGCAAGACTGAATTTCAATCCGTGCATTCTTTTGAATGACGGCATGCATTTCTCTGTTCAATTAGACAGCCAGCAGGGTTGTCAGGCGGACGTGATTGTAGTCTATGAGACTTACGACAGCACTGCGGAGAACGCCTTGTGGCAATTGCAGATAGATTCCGCCAAGCGTGTCGGACAGACTACCCAGCGCATTCTGAATGACAATGGGCAAATCATATATGACAGCATAAACAGAATGAAGCCCGTCATCAACTATTTGGCTCAGTCGTGGCGCACACCGGAGACGACTTCTCCCATGCTGACACTTTGCATGGCGGATTCCCTGCCTTTGAATGGCAAGATTGCCGAGGCGTTATATTTCGACCACCGTATCAGCGACACCGCTGTCATCCAGTGGATTAGCTATTTGGCCGTGAAATATGGCATCACATTGTCTCAAACAGACTACCTTGACAGCCGGAAGAATGTGATATGGGATTACACAGGCTACCCGGACTATTGCGGTACTATTGCTGGATTGGGCAGAGATGACAGCACGGGTTTGTATCAGAAGCAAACTTATTTTGCAGACGGACAAATTATAATGGGCATTGGCAGTTTGGCAAATACCAATGAGGAGAATACCTCCATTATTGCCGATGGGCATTTCCTTATCATGGGCATGGATAGTAGTGCATTGCAACGCCCTGTGGAATTGTACACCCAAAGTGGTGAAACCTACGAGGTCATTGGCCGCAGTATGATGCAGGCCACAGGAAATGTCATGACCTATAACACTTTTTTGTGGCTTGACGCTAATGCCGTGCAGGACACTGTTGTGCCTGTGCTGCTGATAGACCGAAGCGGTAGTGGTGAATTCCTTGCATGGGAGATGGATATGGTATGGCCATTCAGAAACGACAGCCTCGGCTATTTTGTTTATGATAATGTTCATTGGGACACCGATCTAAACGGCAGAGACGCATTCTGTTTCGCTGTCCGTATTCCAGAAGAGGAAGCAACCCCCAGAATGGCCACAGCAAATCCAATTCCCCTTCTATTAGAAGGGGTGGCCGAAGGCCGGGGTAGTGACGCAGATGTTACGGCGAAGCCGTACCTTAATGAGGAAAAACACAGCCTCCAACAAGTGCCCGAAAACCAAGCCACCTCCACCTACCGCCTGTTACCCAACCCCAATCATGGGCGGTTTACCGTGGAGATTAACTACTCTGACCCACAGGATGTTATAGTGACAATATACGCTTCAGACGGAAAAAAGATACAGGTGATGAGCGGCAAGGGACAAAGCAACTACCGCTTTGAGGGACAGATGAAAACATCGGGACACTATCTGATCGACATCATTTCCGCAAGTGAGCGAAAACAGTTGAAGATGGTGGTGAATTGACAATTACGGGATTACAGAAATTTGACATGTAGGCGACTGCGTCCTCGCAGTCGCAAAAAAGACGTAAAATTATGAAACAATATTTATTGATGATAATAGCGGGTTTGGTGGCAGTGATTATGGGATTGTTCACCATTGAGAAACCCACAAATCCCATAGAGCCGCACGGCCGTTCGGCTCAACAATATACATTGTCAAACACCGGCAACAATGAATTGACACTGATGCCACAAACCAACAATGCGGCGAACCCAGTAGAGACGCACGGCCGTGCGTCTCTGCGACATATGGCACATACGGTTGATTCATCCGCATTCTTGCCGGCAACCTTGGTGTCTCAAACGGCTCCCGATCCTTATTTTGCTCCTGCTCCGCTGCCGTTATTGCCACCGGAGGCTATGACGGAGGTCTCGCCGTCACAATTGCCGCCCTTAGATGCGGGCATGGTGAATGTGACGGGTAATGTGGCGGGATACCGTGTAGAGACGCATGGCCGTGCGTCTCTACAAACACCCAATGGTTTTTCCCTTGCCCTTCCTTACGACCCTACGTTGTTGCCGCAGGGATTTACCGAGGATGACATACAGACCTACGTTTATGACCAGCAGTATCACCGTTGGGTGGCTATCCAGCGTGATTCTGTGAATATGGAGGAACTGCTAGTATGCTCGCGGTTCAGACCATGGGAGAAAGCTTTGCCAGGAAATCAGGAAGACATGAGTAATCCTCAGGATGTGCTTGCACAGGTGCAGGGCATGATGTCCATGAATGCGCAGGGCGACGGCGGCGGTGACTCCCCGCTTGACTTCATCAATGCGGTGCTGAAGACCCCCGAGATGCCAGAGACCTCGGCCTACACACCTACGAGCATCAAGGAGCTAAAAGCTGCTGACCCGTTGGAGGGGCTGACCCTGATGCAGCCGCCCACCGCCAACAACAGCGGCACGGCGAACATGAGCTATCCCATTGAAATCCCCGCTGGGCGGCAAGGCATGCAGCCCAACTTGGCGCTGACCTACAGCAGCGGTGGCGGTAACGGTTGGCTCGGTGTGGGCTGGGACATCTCCATTCCCTCCATCACGGTGGAAACCCGCTGGGGTGTGCCGAGGTATGATAGCCAAATGGAAAGTGAGGTGTATGTGTATGGGGGTGAACAGTTGGTGACGTACGACAGCACAGTTGGAGATTACCGTAAACTGCCTCACCGTACTAACCAGTGGACAAGCAGGTACGATCTTGACCATGATGGATACGAGCAGTTCTATCCCCGCAAGAACGAGGCCTTTGACAGCATAGTACGTCATGGAAATGGTCCCAGCAATTACTGGTGGAGCGTTGCCCATAAGAACGGGGTGACGGACTATTATGGCAAACGGCATGGCCAACACGTGGTAGATTATGGCAGTGTGCTTTGTGATCCTATAACAAACAACATAGCCCAATGGATGCTGACAGAAAGTGTTGACCCTTTCGGAAACTGGGTTCGTTATTACTACAATAAAGAGCAACATGAAAGTGTGGCAAGTACCCCTATTTTAAATTATGGTACACAAGTATATATCGACAGTATTGTCTATACGGGTTATGACACTGTAAGCGGGAAATACTCTGTGAAATTCAACAGAAATGATGGAAGAAAGGATGTCATCACGAATGGCCGTTATGGTTTCAGGGAGGTGACTGCATCTACTTTGTGCAATGTTGAAGTGCTTTTTGGAGAGGAAATTCTCCATAGGTATTATTTTGTGACGGAAAACAGCAGGGAGAGCAGTTACAAGACCCGTCTCACCGATTTGGTAAGGATGGATCCCCCTATACAGGATGCGGGTTGCAATAATATTTTGGATCCTTCTTATTGGATGGAAGACAATGGGGGAACAGACATTGAGGGTTCATTTGGCAAAGCCAATATCATGCGTTACAATTTTTCATATTATGATTATCCTGATGATGATACACTTTTTGGTGGAGCTGTTGAAATTGACAATCTGGTGGATGATTATATCCAGTCGTCTTTTGATGACGGTGCGCATGCGGCAACGGCATTGGGGGCGACATCCAGCAAGGATTGGAGTGTTGGGGGAACTGTGTGCGTTGGTTTGGGTCCTGTTGTGGCAGCCACAAGCAACAGTGTTGGCGGAAATTTCAGTTATTCTCGTTCCCGGAGCAAAGGTTTGCTCACCCTGATAGATTTGGATGGTGACGGTCGTTCCGACAAGGTCTATAAGCGTGGAGGTGTGGTATATTACCGTAAGAACATCGCGGATGATGAGTATCATTTCCATTATGGTAACGAAATTGAGTTACAAGGAGTCTCTGATTTTCTGGATGTAGTAGGTAATACACCGTCATTTGGTGTGCAGGGACATTTTGCGGTTTTTAATGTGAATGGCGGAATACCCATCACGGCTTCCAATACCAAAGTTTATTTTTCGGATGTCAATGGGGATGGTCTTCCGGATATTGTGACAGACGGCGGTGTCTTATTCAATAATATAGACAATAATGGGAATGTCTATTTTGCATCCTTTTATACTTTGGCACAACCCAACCCTGACGACCCTGATGATTATTCTTATGTAGTCACTTCCTCGTTTGGCGATTGTGACGGGGGTATCATATATGACGGAGAGGTCAATGAGGACATCTCCTGCGACATAGACTATGGTTATGTCACTATACCTGTTGATGAAGGTAGTCTTACAGAAGCGCTTCAAAGACTACAAGACCAAGGTTATATCATTTCAGATTACACGGATTCCACAATAACTTTCCTTCCGTCTGATACGGTACATACCATAATCTCCTGTGACCCTGGAAGCAATGAGCCGGACTTGGATGCCGTGCGGGTATGGGTGGCTCCGTGTACGGGACAGATTCGTTTAATCTCCACAACGTCTTTGATTATGGAAGAGTCGGAGACTTTCACCCAGAGCCGTCACCGTAACGGGGTGGTGTTCTCCATCCAGTATAATGGGGGAATAGACACAAGTGGTTATGCCTTGACCTCCAACACTCCTCATGTGTTTAGCAGGGATACGATATTGCAAGATGACGAGGATGTTTATGTCTTTGACTCCACATTTTTTGTCTATGAGAATGACATACTCTTTTTCCGGCTTCAGTCCAAGGGAAGCAGAATTGCCGACAGAGTGTATTCCAATCAGCACATAACATATCAGTCGTCATGGTGTGGGGGAAAACAATATGATTCCTACTTGGATTTTGTTTTGACGGGAAATAGTTATTTCCAGGCTCCGAAGAAAGGAACAGTGACCATATCGGGAAATCTCATTCGTAGAAGGACGAGTCCGGGGAGCACATGCACGTTGAGAATAGTGAAAAATAACACGGAGAAGTATTCCACTGTTGTAAACACCCATTCCTCAGCAATTCCCATTTACTGTTCTTTTGATGTCAGTGCGCACGATAGTGTCAAAATTCTTATTCAGTCATCGAATTTGAATATGGATTGGGGAAGCGTGTCTTTCCAGCCATTTTTACAGTTTGAGGATGACCCCACAGACCAGTCACTTGTTATGGGGGATGTCGTTTACTGTTATCCTCCTGTGATAATGAATATTGTTAATTTTTCATTTTGGCCCATACGTGACCATTTGCGTTATTGGTTTGGCTCTTTGTACAATGGTTGGGGACAGTTTGCCTACAACAATAATTTCCCTAACAGTGCGAATCTTCCGATAGATGTCACAAGACTGATTATTCCAAAGGTCATCACAGGAGACACTTCTGATTTCAACCACTCCACATTGTCTTCCACCATCGATGACAGCAACTATGGTATTGATACTACAGGCTCAAGCCCGTCGTCAGACTTCACAACAGAGTCTTTGTCATCGGATATAGACAATCTGTATAATCCCTTGTCTGAAAATACGAGTTGGGTGTCTATGATACCTGACGGAGAACATGGGGCTTATATGGGTTTCGGCAACACCACCGCCATTATGGCGGATCAGATGCATAATACCCGCCAGAGGGTTGTTATTGAACAAGAAATTGATGAGAATGAGAACGATTATGATGAGAATGGTCAGTTTGTGGATGAGATACCCGAGTATGACGATGTGATTCCGGTCAGTGTTGATGGTTCCGGAGTGAAGACCATCAGAAAAAAAAGTGTATCTGTTATGGGCAATCTTGGTGCGGGTGTATCTGTGGGGCCAAACCTCTCAGTTTCACTTTCGTTGGGAGACAATGAGGTACACAGTGACTTCGTTGATTTGAATGGAGACCGTTTCCCTGACATACTGGTGGAAAACTCCGCCCAATATACCATGCCATGGGGAGGTCTGGGGTCGAGAACTTATCCTGTTGGCCCGGAAAAACAAGTGTGCAAATCTATTGTTTATTCATACGGCATGACAGCTGGTGGTGGTTACCCAGACCCTTATCGCGAAGAAGGCAAGAATCCTCCGAAAAGTAAAATAGCATTTCGGGGCGCATCTTTGTCGGGCAGTTATATTGGTGGTGGTGACGAGGCCACTCTTCAGTATATGGATATAAATGGTGATGGTCTTCCCGACATGGTTACAGAGAGTGGAGATCATGTGAGGCTGAATATGGGGTATGGCTTCCAACCAGCAGAGCCATGGAATATACCTGTCCTCAGAGAAGGGACAAGCAATAGTTTCTCCGCAAGTGGTGGAATCTCGTTCAGTTACAACCAATATAGCATTGGTGGTGGTGTGGGCAAAAGTGGTTCTGAAAGTAACAGTAAATCAATTTTGATGGATTTCAATGGAGATGGCCTTCCTGATATGGTGGAGATGAATGGACAGCATATTCGGGTGAAGTACAATTATGGAAATGGACAATGGAGTTCTTCCTATGACAATTTTCCTCAAGTATATGGCATTAGTGGGAGTTCAACCCACAGTACATCCAGCAGCGTTGATTTGACCGTTGGCTTTACTGTGGCTATTGTGAAGATGACTGTAGGTGTTCAGGTGTCTCCATCAAACAAGAATTTCACCAGAGATGAAATTCAGCTGGCGGATGTCAATGGGGACGGATACCCTGACTTTGTGACATCTGACAGTGAAACCAGGATGTGGGTACGTTATAATAAAGCGGGCAAAACCAATCTGTTAAAAACGGTGACGAATTTTACCGGCAGTACTGTCACATTGGATTACGACATGCCCATGTCCAGCTATGAAAAACCACAGCGCAGTTGGAATCTTGCCAGTGTGGAAGTACTCGATCCCGCCTCACCGCTTGGTGGCAACCGCACCTTGACGACCTTTGAATATGGGCAACCTCACTATGATCGCTACGAGCGCATGGATTACGGTTACGACACTGTCATTACCAAAGAGTATGATACGGATCATGGCGATACGCTGTATCGCTATACAGTGGATGTGTATGAGAACAGGAATTTCACCAAGAGAGGGGAGAAGACATATGACTGTCTGTTCAATGCTGCGGGTGACAAATATGTGGAGCATCTGTATGATGCCGTAATATACCATAGGGACGGTTCTCCGTCAGTGGATGATGACGGTTTATGTGCCAATGCGGATTTGTATATAGGGGAGGAATATATAGAGACCAACTATTATGAGGGGCTTTCCTCTCCGCAAATTGTCAAGTTGGAGCAGAAAATGTATGATAATCACCGGAATATTATTCAGTACATGCATCATGGCAACCAAATCGATTTCGCTGAATATTTTACCGCAGACATCCAGTATGCTACAAGCATCGGTCACAACATGGTGTCGCTTCCCGTGCTGATGGAAGTGAAGAACCATTCGGGAGTCCTGCTGCGGAAAAGGACCGCCACCTACACCCCGCAGGGCAGGCTTCTGCAATTGACGGCACACAACACCTCGGGCAACTCGCTGTATGATTTTACCTATGACCGCTATGGAAACATGGACACTGTATTGCAGCCGCAGAACAAAAACGGACAGCGCCTGATGTACACCTACCGGTACGACACGCTTGTCCATACCTATCCCGTGAAAGTCACCAACGAGTCGCTGGGCTATTATTCAACGGCGGAATATGACCTCCGCTTTGGCAAACCCTCCAGAACTGTTGATGTCAATCAAAATGAGATGCGCTATACATACGACCCTATAGGCAGGTTGACCACGGTGGTGGCTCCAAATGAAATTGACAGTCTGGTTGCCTATCCCGATTTTTTCACCATTCGTTTCTCTTATATAGCCCATCATTATGGTGTTCTGGACATATTCCGTTATGATGTAAACAATCCGTTGCTGTCATGGTCGTGGACTAGGCACTACGACCCCATGCAACCTGACACAGGCATATCCACCATTGTCATCAGCGACAATCTTGGTCGAATGGTGCAGACCAAGAAGGATGCTGAACTCAACGGACAGAAAGTTCGGCTTGTCACGGGAAAAGTGGAGTATGACTGTTTTGGCAGGTTGTTGAGACAACACCAGCCATTTCTGGAAACCGGCGTCATGAACATACCTGTCTATAACGCTTATTATGAACCTGGTACGGAAACTGTGTATAAGTATGAGGTTCTTGACCGCAAGACAAGAATAGTGCTGCCCACTCATGACACCACTTTGATGGAGTATGGCTTTGGCAGTATGGGTGGCATGACCTATTTCCGTACCACAACTACCGATGCCTTGCATAATGTGTTCACCAGCTTGACGGGCACACTGGGGCATACTGTAAGTCAGATGGCCCCGGGCAATACGGAGACCACTTTTATATATGACGCCATCGGCCAGCTGAAACAAAGCACCGACCCTGACCATATAAGCACTTTCTATGATTACGATCTGTTCGGTCAGATGGTTCACCGCAACCATCCCGACGCGGGTGACGACAACTACTATTATGACCAGTCCGGCAATCTGATAGCTCACACAAACTCGCTGGGAGATTCTGTCATTTACAATTATCACTTCAACCAGTTGAGAGACATTATTTATCCCCGCTATCCCGCCAATAATGTACATTACCGATATGGATCATTGAATGCTGCCAACCTTGCCATAAATGCAGTGGGACGGGTTGTCTATCAGGAGGATGCTTCCGGCTGGCAGAAATTTTCTTACGGCAAATTAGGCGAGGTTACAAAAAATATGCGTACCTTTGCACTTCCTTGTGATGAAACTCCTTACACCTTTGTCATGGAATACGAATATGACTCTTGGAACCGCATACAGCGCATGACCTACCCCGACGGGGAGGTGGTCTCTTACCGATATGACAAAGGAGGGATGCTGAAGAGTGTGACAGGAACAAAGAATGGTGTGTCATACAAATACATCGACAGTATCAAGTACAACAAATTCGAGCTGAAGGAAGCGGTTTATTATGGCAACGGAACCCGTGTCCATTACACCTACGATACACTGCAAAGGTTGAGTCATTTGGTGTCGTATACCGCACCTGCTTCGCCTGGCGGTGCAGAAATGATGCAGGATATCTATTACACTTACGATTCGGTGAGTAACATCACGGATATGGTTAATTATGCATCGCAATTAAGCAATGGTCTTGGAGGACGTTATGGCAACCACTATAGGTACGATAACCTGTACCGTCTGACAAGAGCTGAAGGATATTGGTATGGTGTTTCCAATCTGAACTATAATCTTTCTATGGGTTATTCTAAAAATGGAAGAGTGGGTAAGAAAGTGTTGACAGCGGGAACATTGCTGAACGGGAATTTTTCCACCGTGTCATACGGAAGAAATTATCATTATAACACATCTTCCCAAAAGAATACAATCATCAAAATAGACGGCAGTGAAAACCATGACTTTCAATGGGACGCCACAGGCAACATGATTTACCATAGATTTGATGGAATTCCCGGGGAACGTTTCTTGTGTTGGGATGAGGAGAACCGCCTGCAGGGGGTAAAGGACAAACAATACCTATCATTTTACCAGTATGATGCCAATGGGGAAAGGACCTACAAGTTGACAGGAGGGATTAGCCGACAAAATATCAGCGGCAGATGGTCCGCATTTTATCTTTTGGATAATCCCACTTTATATCCATCCCCGTATATGGTCGTAACCCGAAAGGGCTATACCAAACATTATTATGCTGAAAATGAGCGTATTGCCAGCCGGATAGGCGGCGGGGGAATCATAGAGATTGACACACCTATTGTGGAATGGGAAGTTGTGAGAAAGAAGGCATTGGATTTGAATTGTACTCATCTGGAACAAGTGATGGAGTGTTTGAGATACCCTGATGTGTCTGTTAAAAACACTTTGAAAGATATTTATAATTACAAATATATTGTTAATCAAGAGAAAAACTGCTACTGGTACCACCCCGACCATCTCGGTTCCTCCTCATGGATAACCTACTCTGACGGTTCTGCCGTGCAACATTTACACTACCTCCCATGGGGAGAAGACTTTGTGGACCAACGCAGCACCAGCTGGAATGCCATGTACACGTTTAGTGCAAAAGAGAAAGATGCCGAGACGGGGTATTCGTACTTCGGGGTGCGCTACTATTCTTCCGATTTGAGCATTTGGTTGTCTGTAGATCCAATGAGTGACAGTATTCCTTATTTAACACCGTATAACTATTGTAAAAACTCTCCTATATTAATGAAGGATCCAAATGGAGAGTTTCCTTGGCTGGTCGTATGGGGACTCGTTGAAGCAGGTTTGGCCATTTATGATGCATATCAAACAGGGACTACAATAGTTGACCCTAATGCAAGTATAGGCCAAAAAGCAGCCTCTGTTGGAGGCTTTTTGTTAGGTGCTGTTTTGCCAGGTGGTGGTTATGGCTCTGGGGCTAAATTTGGAGTTAAGCAAGCAGAAAGACTTATTAAGGCTGGTGTTACGACAGGAAAACGAATTGACAATATTGGAGGTTTTGCATCAAGAGAACTATTAAAGGAGCACTACATAAAACATGGTAAAGAATTTGGTGGTAAATTTAAAAATGCAGATGAGTATTTAAAGGGAGCTCAAAACTTTTTCAAAAGAGAGAGTACAGATATAATACAATATACAAGAAAAAATGGGGAAATAGTTAGATACGATATGAAAAATAATATTTTTGGTGTCGCTGATAAAAATGGAAATATTAGAACTATGTTCAAACCCGATGACGGTGTTAATTATTTAAAGAAACAAATAAAAACAGATTTAGGTATCGATGGATTATAAAGACTTAACTAAAGAAGAATTGAAAATTTGTCCAGTCTGTGGATATGATGATTTGCCAGAAGTACCGTATGACTCATATGGTTTCCCCACTTATGTTATCTGTCCTTGTTGTGGATATGAATTTGGTTTTGATGATGAATCAAAAGGTATATCTTTCTCGGAATACAGAGATAATTGGATTTCTAATGGTTTCCGGTTTTTCATTAAAAAGAAAAAGCCAAAAGTATGGGGAGAAGCTGAAATGCAAAGACAATTAGATAATGTAAAAAAAGTAAATTATAAATCACGAATTTTATAATTATTATGCTATTCTTGTCCGTAACAGATACTTGAAGCATCTTTGCCAAAACAACAGTTATGGCAAAGAGCAGCACCCACAGGGTAACCATCTACATCAACGGCAAGGAGGAGGAGACCTCTGGCAAACAGATACGGGCAAAAAAAACAAACAAAAGAAAAGCAGAAAGAGGAAATTTTTGTAATTTTGTAACCATAAAGCCTACACCTACGCCATGAAATACGAATATGACAGCCAGATAATAAGTCAGAGAAACGCCTCTTGCCAACAATGCAACGGCAATGCAAGTGTACACTTTGCCATCTCACTTCTAACTGTCAACTGTCAATTGTCAACTGTCAACTGGATTCACACCTTCTCCGCCAAAGAGAAAGA
>JAGCSI010000145.1 GCA_017964255.1 Bacteroidales bacterium
ATTTCCGCTTCGGTTTTGACTGGAGTAGTGATGTTTTCCTCTGCCATAATATTAGATTTTAATGAACCAAGGTACCCTCTTTCTCGCCATCCAGAATCCGGCCAAGTTTACCAGGAACATTGGCATTATACACACAAATGGGCATATTGTTTTCCTTGCAGACGGTGAATGCCGTAAGGTCCATGATATTCAGTTTCTTTTCATAGCATTCATCGAAAGTGATGGTATCGTATTTGGTAGCGGTGGGGTCTTTTTCGGGATCAGCGGTATAAACGCCATCCACGCGGGTGCCTTTGAGGAGCAAGTCCGCACCGATTTCCACAGCACGCAAAGCCGCGCCCGAGTCGGTGGTGAAGAACGGATTGCCTGTACCAGCGGAGAAAATCACCACCAGTCCTTTTTCCAGATGAGCGATAGCGTTCTTGAAGAAAATCTTTTCGCAGATACCTTCAATTTTGAGAGCTGACATCACCTTGGCATTCACACCCAGCTCTTCCAGAACCGTTTGCAGGGCCATGGAGTTGATGACGGTGGCCAACATACCCATATAATCGCCCTGACGGCGGTCGAAACCGCGACCGGCACCTTTCACTCCGCGGAAAATATTTCCGCCACCGATGACAATACCCATCTGCACCTTACGGTCCACAGCGGATTTCACTTCTGTGGCAAAATGATGAATTTTCTGGTAATCAATACTATAGCCATCGTCACCCATGAACGATTCGCCACTCAACTTCAATAATATGCGTTTGTATTTCATTTTTCAAATTTGGCGCAAAGATACAAAATTTTCTTTTTCCGTGACTTTTCTCATGATAGAAAAGTCACCAAAAGATCTAGCCGACGGTAAGTGCCACCGCACCAGCCTGTTCCCCCCAACCGTCGGCATTGCCTACGCACGCAGCGTCAGGGTTAAGCCCTGACACATCCTCACTACGTAAGAAAGGTTCCTAAACTTTCAATGTTCTCTTATTTCCATACACAGGCCATCAATATCAATGCTTTCGCCTTTGACGGTGAGGTGGGCTTGCTGGTAGATAGGTTCGCGCAGAGGCAGGGTAGTGTCGATGTAAGCCCGGAGTTCTTCGGGGGTTTTATTTTGAACCAAGGGCCGAACCCTTTTGGCATGGCTGAGGCGGTCGAACAGAGAAGCAGGGGCCATCTTGATATACACCACCAAGCCGCTGTCTTTCATCAATTGCATATTGTCTGAAAAGCAAGGGGTTCCGCCACCAGAGGAGAGAACGATGTTATCCTGTTGCAGCTTATTAACCAAAACCTTCCGCTCGCAGGAACGAAAGGCTGTTTCATTATATTTTCGGAAAAAATCCGGAATGGAAACATGGTATGTCTCCTCAAAGGCATCGTCCAAGTCCACGAAATCGTAGCCTAACTTGGCCGCCAGTTTTTTTCCTGCGGAGGACTTTCCACAACCCGGGAAACCAACGAGGATGATGCGCATCAGATATTTTCCAAAATGGTTTCTATCAGGTTTTCGGCACAATCGGCAATATCAGCGATGGTAGCTGGCAGCATGTAACAAGGGGTAGTGAAAACCATGTTCTCCTTGTCGGCAATCACTTCTGTTTGCTGGGTATTGATATGCTGCGCGCCAAAAGTTTCCACATCGTGGATAGTTTTCTCGTCAGTGCCCACCGTGATAGTGATATTACCTAACACCTTGGCCAGCAACACCGGAGAAATGCACAAAGCGCCTATCGGTTTGCGCTGGGCATGGAAATCCTTGATCACTCTTTCCACTTCGGCATCCACCACTGCTTTTGTGCCTTTCATAGCATAGGTAAACAGATTTTTGGCGGCACCATAGCCACCAGGGAAGACCACCGCATCAAAATCAGCGGATTTCAATTCCGTCAACGGATGAATGTCGCCACGGGCAATACGGGCAGCCTCCACCAACATGTTGCGCTTCTCAGGCATCACCTCTTTGGTATAGTGATTCATCACATGAAACTGATCCGCATCGGGTGCGAAAATTGTATATTGACATTCATTTCTGTCAATGGCGAGCAGCGTCATGACGGATTCATGAATTTCAGAACCATCCATAGGACCACAGCCGCATAAAACAACTGCAAACTTTTTCATATTCAGTATTTTATATTAAAACATTCTTTCTTTGATCTTCGTGATAATTTCCTTGGTATATAAAGGAAAGTCAGCATTCATCATCCAGGCGTAATAGGAAGGTTCCTTGCGGAACACGTTCTCAACTGTTTCCCCTTTGTGCTTGCCGAAATTGAAGACTTCCTCATCACGGTCGTTGAAAACAATATGACCGGCAAAATCCACCATACGGGTCTCGCTGGAGAAAGAGCTCAGCGCCTTCACATCGTTCTGCACCGGAATGCTTTTCACCCCTGTCTTGCGGTCTTCGTATTCCTGATTCTGATATTTATCCAATTGCGCTTTCAGCACCTCGTAAGTAGCCTTGGTATCCGCTTCTGCCTGATGGGCATCCGTCAGATCCTTGTTGCAGTAAAAGCGATAAGCGGCCACCAAATTACGAGGCTCCATGCGATGGAAGATATTCTGCACATCGATGGTACGGCGGTTGCGGAAATCCAAATGTCTGCCACAACGCAGGAATTCCTCCACCAGCAACGGAATATCGAACTTGTTGGAATTGAAACCCGCCAAGTCGGCATCCCCGATGAAAGCCAGAAGATCGTCAGCCACCTCCTCGAAACGGGGCTTGTCTTTGACGTCAACATCATAAATGCCGTGCACTTCCGAGCATTCCTCCGGAATATGACAGCCCGGATTAATCAGCATGGTTTTGGTAATCTCCTCTCCGTCGGGCATCACCTTCAGAATAGAAATTTCCACAATTTTATCTTTACCCACATTCAAACCTGTGGTTTCCAAGTCAAAAAACACTAAAGGACGTTCAAGATTCAGTTTCATATCTTCTTATCTTTTAATTACTTTCTGAATAGCGGTCTGGCTCTCCGACTTCAACTGCAACAAATATATTCCACTATTCAGATTACTGATATTCAAAGTATTATAATTATCATTCAAACTATATTCGGCCACTTTACGGCCCATCATATCATACATTACCGCCTCGCAATGCTGATTGGTCAGCTGGTCTAGTACCACCGTAATCTGCTGGTCGGCAGGATTGGGATACACGCTGAACTGCAGCTTCTCCACATCACGAACAGGTGTGCAGTCAAATTTCTTGCCCAGCACCGGACGAATCATGGGTGCCCCGTACAGGAAAGGCTCACGCCATTCTCCGGAAGTATTGTAAAGCCAGTGGGCACGCGCGTCATTATTCTGATCAAACCCCAAATTGATGGGTGTGTTATGCTGTTGATAAAAACCCACATAAAAAGTTCCCGACACCACAAACGGCTCCTCAAACTCATAGTACACAAATTCCGTCGGATTAGCCGCATGGCCGGGATATTGACCAGGCATAGAAAGCAGAACCTCATCCGGTTCATCCCAAAAGTCATCCCATACCATCAACGTAAACGGCTCCACATTTGCATCATCAAAAACTGAGTTGAACCACATCCTCACCCCGCGCAAGGTATCGGCTTGCGCCAAAGTGAACCTCATGGCCATATAGGTTTCAGGATTTGTCAACTGGGAAATCAAGGAATAACCACCTTCAGCCGTACCGTCATCATAGGCGTAATAGTTGTAAAATTTCTGCTGGAAAACACAGGTGTCATTAGCAATGCAGTCATCGCCAACTCCACCAGTTACCGTGAACAAATGCTTGATATAAAAGATTGCACTGTCAGCTCCATCATACGAATAGGAGAAATTGATATTCGCATCGGTATGGAAAGGATTGACATACAGGCCGCTATTGTAATATGGCGTCGCATTCTCGGAAGTCGGGACCTGCTCGCCGATCAGGAGCCCGTTTTCAGAGGTCACCCTGTAACTATACGACACATTGATGACACTGGAGGAGATATTCGCCAAATCGTTATGAAAACTCTCCTTCATATCCGTGGGTCGATACTGGTTCCACGGCATAGACTGGTATTCTTCCAGCGCAGAAGTGGTCGGGCTCACGAAGGTAACATCATGCGGATAAATATCTGTGTAGCTGCCAGATTTCAACAGCACGTAATCAATATGCCACTGGTCCACATTGGATTCCCATGCGGCATAACCATTGGGCTCCAAACTGGCATAATTTCTGAAACGGAAGTGGAAATCACTTCTGAGATACTGTGGATCAATGATAGGAATCATCACTTTTTTAAAGTATTGAAGATGATGCTCATCCTCATTCAGCCACTGGTCAACGGTGCAACCAGCAGTGGCCCAAACATGATTCCAGCGATATTCAGGACCATACAATGAATCGGAGGGCAGTTCGATAGAGCCACCCGCATTGGCATAAAAATCAAAAACAAAATACACCGTGTCCGGCAGCAGGAAAGGATTCAGAAGAGAATCTCCAGGTGAATACACCGTGCTGTCTCCCAGATGTCCATGATAGTTATAAGGCAATTCATAATCGCTGTAAGCATAGCCGATAAAAAGGCTGTCGCCAGTGGGATAGCCGAATTCCAACACCAGTGAATCGCTGGTTTCAGGATGGTCGCCTATGCGTTCCCATTCCACTGGTGGATACGATCTTGAGGCGCCACCGGGCTGGTAATAAAAACTGAAATAAAGAGAATCTGAAAGCTGGTGGTAGTCCAGTCTGATAGGATTGGAAGACAGGGTATCGGCCCCAAAAGGCATGGTTTCCGCATGAGGATATATCAAACCGTTTTCATCCAAGGCATCCAAAGTCACTACTCCGATAGAAGGCGGAACCATAGGATAAGTGTTGTTCACAAACGCCTGTCGGTCAGCCCACAAAGAGGACTTCGGGGCACCAGTGTAATTGGAGAAATCATCAAAAAACGGCAAAGTCACCGGAGTGACATTTCTGGTCTTCACCTGCGGCTGACCCATGATTTGCGGGTTGTGAGTCAGTCCTGTGAGCACTTCCTGCGCCTGAACCAAATTCAAGCTTAAAAAAGCTAGCAAAAAGAGTATGTGTTTCTTATATCTATATTTCATATCGCTATTGTCAAGAATTTAAAGTTGAAGGCTTCGCCTATATTTTTATGTCACTACCCCGCCCTTCGGGCACCCGTTGGAGGCTTCGCCTCCGTTTCCTCTTCGCTCGGCATAGCCAAAGCAAGCTTTGTCTCTGCTCTCGCTCATTCGTCAACCCTTCAAGAAGGGGAATTTTCAGTTTTCAATTAGAGTGGAGTCAGCACCTACCGGCAATTCGCTGATATCGCGTCCCACCACCAAAGTGATTTTATCTCCCATTTTGATTTTGGTGCCGGCAGCAATTACTCTTCCGTTGTGCAGCTGCTCCAACACCGCATTTTCATAAGGACTGGGTTTCAAGATGACCCCTTCCAGCTCAAGTCCCAGGGCATTGAGCATGATTTCGGCCTGACGCTGTGACACATCCCTCAACTCGGGCATGATGACAGTAGGCGGTTCGGAAGTTGCCACCGTAAGATAAACCTTGCGGCCTTTCTTCACCTTTTCGCCAGCCTCAGGATTCTGCTTGATGATGGTGCCTGGTTCCATGGACTTGTCGTATACCTCATCGGTGATGACAATTATATAGTCCGAAGGCAGCAAGGTATCGATCAGTGCCACACTGTTTTGTCCCACAAAATTAGGCATATCCACCTCGCGTCCATGACGGGTGTATGATTTCAATGCAATCAGACATACCACTGCCAAAACAATGGTGATGATGATAGCCAACACCAAATGGAAGCCCATGCGCTGCGGTTTGAAGAAGTCTCTAAATTTTCCCATGTTTTTTTAGGTTTCAGGTTACAGGTTTCAGGTTTCAGAATTATGGAATATCGTTTTCTGTCCACTGGTCCCTGACCCCTGTTCACTATAATCAAACAAACGACAAAAATACAAAAAAATTATGACATCAGCCTAATTTTGCCTTATAATCTTCGTAAGAGCCTGGCTGAGCCAGCAAAACAAACTCCCCGTCTTTTTGAATCATGCCGATAGCAGGATGTCTCACCCCATTGAAAAACGTGGTTTTCACCATGGTATAGTGAATCATATCGTCGAACACGATACGGTCGCCCACCTCCAGCGGCTCGGGGAAAGCGAAATCGCCCATCCCGATAAAGTCGCCGGCCAAGCAGGAGCAGCCGCCCAGGCGGTATACATACTTGCTGTTCTCGTCGGGGTCTTTCGCACCCAACACCAGCGGTTTGTATGGCATTTCCAGACAGTCGGGCAGATGGCAGGAGAACGAAATGTTAAGCATG
Organism: Bacteroidales bacterium; assembly: GCA_017964255.1. Classification (GTDB taxonomy): domain Bacteria; phylum Bacteroidota; class Bacteroidia; order Bacteroidales; family WCHB1-69; genus RUG11690. The sequence goes on from JAGCSI010000145.1 coordinate 6,315, forward strand.
GCGATTTTGATGCCCTTATTCTCCACAATATCCTCCACCGTGGAAGTCAGCACGCCCGTCTGCCAACCCACCGCCTCTCCGGGTTCCAGAATCACCTCCTCCAGATTCGGATAGCGGCTCTTGAAATCTTTCAGCAACTGAATCAAATGCGGAATATTATAATCCTCGCGGGTAATATGGTGCCCGCCACCGAAATTCACCCACTTGCACTCCTTGATGTAACGGCTAAAACGTTCTTCGAAATGCTCCAGGCAATGTTCCAGCGCATAGCTGTCGTTCTCGCAAAGCACATGAAAATGCAGTCCGTCAATGCCTTGCGGCAGATGCTCGGGCATATCCTCCGCCAGCACTCCCAAACGAGAGCCCGGCAAAGCAGGGTTGTACAAATCGGTCTCAATCTCCGAATACTCGGGGTTTACCCTCAGTCCGAAACTCACCTTTTTGGGAAACTTCTCCGCCTTGTCTTTGAACCTTGCCCACTGGCTCAAGGAGTTGAAAGTCAGGTGACTGCTATACATCAAGAGGGTTTCGAACTCATCCTCCTGATACACCGGGGCGAAAGTATGCGCCTCGCAACCCATCTCCTCCGCAATCAGCCGCGCCTCGTTCAGCGAGCTGGCGGTAGCCCCCGCCAAGTATTGTTTCACCAAGGGGAAAGAGCGCCAGAAAGCGAAACCCTTCAGGGCACAAATAATAGAGACTCCAGCCTCTTGCTGCACCAAGTCAAGGAGCTGCAGATTGGCCTCCAAAGCCTCTTCATACATAATGTAACACGGGGACGGGTATTGTTCGAATTGCGGAATCATAACGGCTGTTTTTTGC
>JAGCSI010000146.1 GCA_017964255.1 Bacteroidales bacterium
ATCGGCAGGACATAGGGTGGAGTATGGCGGAGTGAAAAGCGGAGATTTTCGTATTGATGGTAAAATTGTAGTCGAAGTAGGAGGAAAAGAGAAGGGTTTTGCCCAGGTTAGTAAAGAAAAAAACGCGTATGTAGCCGCAGATGATATTGATAACGCCACCAACAGAAAAATTCCGTTATGGGCGTTTGGCTGTTTGTATTAATAACTGACAGAGGTAGTTGTAATTAAAAAATCATGGAAAAACAACGCGAAACCTTCAACGATCACCCGGTATATAGTTTGTCGGAGATCACCGGTAGCATCAAGGCTGTGATCAACAAGACCTATACCCGCGCATACTATGTCAAGGCGGAGATTATACGGTTGAACAAGTACCCCCACTCGGGCCACTGCTATCCGGAACTGGTGGAGAAAGAGGGCGACAAGATTGTGACGCAGATGCGGGCGGTCATCTGGAAAACGCAGGTGGACGAAATCAACGCGAAGTTCCTGAAAATCACCGGAGAACCTCTCAAAGACAATATCAGCATCCTGTGCCTCGCCACCATCGAGTTCAGTCCGCAGTACGGCTTAGCCCTTTATATCCAGGACATTGAGCCAACCTATACATTGGGAGAGCTGATGAAGAACAAGATGGCTGTCATCGCCCGCCTGAAGAAAGAAGGCGTTTTCGGGGCCAACAAGCGATTGGAGCTGCCTTTGCTGCCCAAGCGTATTGCCGTTATTTCGGTGGAGACCAGCAAGGGCTACAGCGATTTCATGGTGACTCTGCAAGAGAATAATTGGAACTATTGCTTTGAGTGTGAGCTCTTTCCGTCCATTTTGCAGGGCGACAAAGCGATTACGACGATTACGGCGCAGTTAGATGCCATCGCCAAGCGGCAGAAGGATTTCGACTGCGTGGTTATCATCCGTGGCGGCGGTGGCGATGTGGGATTGAGCTGCTACGATGACTACAGTTTGTCGCATAAAGTGGCTACTTTTCCGCTGCCAATTATCTCTGGTATAGGGCATTCCACCAACGAGAGTGTCACCGACATGGTATCGTATGCCAACAAAATCACCCCTACGGAGGTGGCTTATTTTCTGATTCAGCAGTTCCATAATTTCGCCATCCAGGTGGAAGATGCCCAGGATAAGATTATCCGCTATGTGGAAACGCTGTTCACCTGCGAAAAATACCAGCTTGAACAGATAGAGCACAGCTATCTGCTGTTGGCTACGCAACTGCTGACCAAGGAAAAACAGCGGATAGCGCAAATCGAGCAGGATTACCTCCTCACCGCCACCCGCTCGCTTACCCGCGAGAAACATCAAATCGAACAGCTGGAACAGAGTTGCAAGCTCAGTGCCACGCATCGGCTTTCGCGGGAGAAAAATGTGATGGAGAACCTCTCCAAAATGATACAACTATCTTCAAAACAGCTACTTATCATCAAAAACAAGGAGTTGGAGAACTTGGAGGAGAAGATACGCTTGCTCCATCCGCACAATGTGCTGAAGCGTGGCTACTCCATCACGAGATTGAACGGCAAAGCCCTCACCAATCCCACCGATGCGAAGGAAGGGGATGTGCTGGTGACGGAGTTGAGTGAGGGGGAAGTGGTAAGTAAGGTTAATATTTAGTGTTTAGTGTTGGAGGGGCTGTGAGCTATGGGCAATGAGCTATGAGCGGTGAGGTGAGTGTTTAGGGGGAGTCTCGCACTTCGTGCTCGAGGGGAAATTTAAATTAGCAAATTAGCAAATTAGTTAATTAGCAAATGAATTTTTCAACTGTCAACTGTTATGCAGCCGCACAAGCCCGTACCCCCCAACCGTCGGCCTTGCCCCCGCACGCGTCGCCAGGGCTTACTGCCTCCGTATGTCAATTTTCCCACACACATGTATTGCCGGGGCTGGTCAAGGCCCGTAGGGCCGGTCAGATCACAGACAGGGGTGAAACCCCTGGGGAAGGGCGATACATATACATCATCGCGGCACGGGGTGTACGTTCCCTGATGATGACATCATCCTGCCGCGAAAGGGTGAGGCGTGAAGACAAGATGAACAAATCCCTAACCTTGCAACTATGTCAGTGTAACCTCACCGCTCACCGCTCTTATCTTTTCAACGGCAATCTCCGCATGGCGTTTCTCCGCCTCGAGGGTTTGGCCTCCGACGTGAGGAGTGAGGAGCACGCAGTCGGTTTCGGCCAACTCGCGCAACACCGCATCCCACTCGTCTTTGGGAGGAATCTGCAGACGTGAGGTTTCATATTCCAGCACATCGAAACAGGCATATTTGATTTTCCCCTCCTTGATGGCGGTAAGCACATCCGCCGTATTTACTGCCCAACCTCTGGAGGTGTTGAGGAAAATAAAAGGATGTTTTATTTCCTGAATCAAATATTTATTGATAAAATAATGATTTTCAGGAAGATAATTAATATGTAGAGAAATCACGTCGCATTGTTCGAACAACTCTTCTAAAGTCACCGCCGTGGCATTTTCATCCCCATAGTTCTGGCGATAACGGTCATAGCATAAGACATTGCAGCCCAACGCTTTAAGCAGTTTTGCGAAAGCCGGACCCGTGTGTCCGTAGCCGATGATGCCCACGGTATGGGAGGCTAACTCTGTACCTTTGTTTTTCTCACGCAGCCATTCGCCTAAACGCACCTCACGATCAGCATTAGCCACCTGACGCAAAGCGGCCAAAAGGAAAGTGAGGCATAGTTCCGCCACCGCATTGGCATTACCCTCGGGTGTGCTCAGACAGTGTACCCCTTTGCTTTCAGCATATTGAGTATCAATATTTTCCATACCGGAGCCGATACGCACTACAAAACGCAGATGTGGCTTGGAGTCAATGGCAGCGGCATCCACCGCAAAACGGCTACGGATAATCAGTCCATCGTATTCATCGGAAAGTGCTATGAAGCCTTCGTGAGTTAATTCCTTATTCGTCTCGCAGTGGAAACCAAGGGCCTCCAGTTGTTCCGCAAGGAGAGGGTGAACTCTGTCAACAATCAATATCTTATGCATACAGATTATTTTTTGCAAAGATACGATTTTTTCCCGTGATATGATTCTGTAACCTCATGCCACCCTTTCGCGGCAGGCACAATATATCATCGGGGCATACGACACCCGTGCCGCGATGGGGTATATATGCCATCATGTACCAGGGGTTTTACCCCTGTCTGTCCCAGGGGCTTTGCCCCTGTCTGTCCCAGGGGCTTTGCCCCTGTCTGTGATCTGACCGGCCCTACGGGCCTTGACCAGCCCCGGCAATACATGTGTGTGGGAAAATTGACATACGGAGGCAGTAAGCCCTGGCGCTGCGTGCGGGGGCAAGGCCGACGGTTGGGGGGTACGGGCTTGTGCGGCTGCACTTACCGTCGGTAAAGATCTTTTGGTGACTTTTCCATCTTTGGAAAAGTCACGGAAAAAGAATAATTATATTGAAAATTTTCTTGCCTTTTGATTACAGCAAAAAGAAAAAGAAAAAATTATACTGCGACTTCAGCTTTGATGTGCGGATCAGGATTATAATTCTCTAAGACAAAGTCTTCAAACTTGAAATCAAAAATAGATTTAACTTCAGGATTAATCCTCATTGTCGGAAGCGCTTTGGGCTTCCGAGAAAGCTGCAACTTGGCTTGTTCCACATGGTTGGAATAGATGTGGGCATCGCCGAAGGTGTGGACGAACTCCTTGGGCTTGAGGCCGCACACCTGGGCTATCATCATCAATAACAGCGAGTAGGAGGCGATGTTGAAGGGCACGCCGAGAAAGACATCCGCGCTGCGCTGGTACAGCTGGCAGGAGATTTCCCCATTATTGACGTAGAACTGGAACAGCACATGGCAGGGCGGCAGGGCCATCTGGGGCACCTCGCCCACATTCCAGGCGCACACCATCAGCCGGCGCGAGTCGGGGTTGGTCTTGATTTGCTCGATGAGCTCCGAAATCTGGTCCACACTGCGGCCGTCGGCGGTAGCCCACGATCGCCACTGCTTGCCATAGACGGGTCCCAGGTCGCCGTTCTCGTCGGCCCACTCGTCCCAGATGGATACACCGTTGTCTTTCAGGTACTTGATGTTGGTGTCTCCCTTCAGGAACCAGAGCAATTCGTAGATGATGGAGCGCAGGTGCAGCTTTTTGGTGGTGAGCACGGGAAAGCCGTCGGCCAGGTTGAAACGCATCTGGTGGCCGAACACACTGTAGGTGCCGGTGCCGGTACGGTCGCTCTTGAAGCTGCCCTCGTCTAAAATCCGCTGTAAAAGGTCAAGATATTGTTGCATGGGAATTATCGTTAAAAAATGCAAAGGTACAATTTATTCTGATACAGAGGGAGTAAATTTTTTGAAAAAAGCTTGAAAGGAGGGAAGGACAAAAAAAATTTTCAAAAATGGAAAAATTTTTAAAATTTGTGGATTTTTCTCTTGTTTTTCTCAAAATAATATTTTAATTTTGCTTCGCTAAAACTCTGTTTTTCGAAAGGAGGGCGGTCACCTTTGCTTGGGTTCAGGCAAAGTCCGTATGGGGCTGAAAGAGAAGAGGTTCAACCCCCAAAAATCACCTCCCGTTCCCTGCTGGTTTCCTACTGGCAGGAAAGATTGGTTTTAAACAAATTTTTGCAATAACATATTGATAATATGACAGATGCGGGAAAGGCATGGTTTGCGATGAAGGTGTTTCAAAACAAGGTTTTTGAAATCGAAAGTTATATGCAGGCCAAGGACATCGAGACGTACTTTCCGGTGCGTTACGAGGAGAAGACGGTGGGAGGGGAGAAGAAGACGGTGCGCAAGCCGGTGATTACTTCTTTGATTTTCTTCCGTACTTTTTCCGAAAATCTGACAGAGATAGAGCAGGACTTGAATTCCAAAGTGGCCTTGTACCGGTATCGGAAGTCGCGACAGGTAGCGGTTATCCCCGACAGGGAGATGGAGATTTTCAAGATGGTGACCTCGGTGGGCAACAACAACTGGGATTATGTGGATGCCGCGGCCATGAGTTTCCGCCCCGAGGACCGCGTGCGGGTGATAGATGGCGAATTCAAGGGTGCCGAAGGTTATATCAAGCGCATCAAAGGCAATCGCCGACTCGTCGTCGCCATCGAAGGCGTGGTAGCGGTGGCCACCGCGTACATACCGTCATGCTATCTAGAGAGAGTGTGAGAGATGCATGTGTGAAAGGGGAGTAGAGTAGGGATGCGGCTTTCACCCCCACACTTACGTGCGGGGTTATTGAGATGTCGCCTCTGCGAGGCTAAGAGGTACAGCTTCGCTGTGATGTATATGTCACAGTTCCGGACTTTCGCGGCAGGGAGGTGTCATCATCAGGGCAGGCGTATCCCGTGCCGCGAGGATGTATATGTGGCATCCCGTACCAGGGGTTTCACCCCTGTCTGTACCAGGGGCTTCACCCCTGTCTGTAGTCTGGTCGGCCCTACGGGCCTCGACTCGCCCGGCAATGCATGTGTGTGGGAAGATAGGCACACGGAGGCAAAAAGCTATGGCGCTGCGTGCGTAGGCCATGCCGACGGTTGGGGGGTACGGGCTCGTGTGGTGGCACAACAGTTGACAATTTAGAATTCAAAATTCAGAATTCAAAATCTCTAAACCCTAAACTTCTCACCTTCTCACCTCCTAACCCTCCTAACCTCACCGCTCACCGAAATCAAATAAAAAAACATCATATCATGAAAAAACACCTACTTTTTATCATTGCAGCAGCGCTGCTGCTGGCATCGTGTAACACCTCGAAGAGGATCACTTATTTCCAGGACATCCAGGATTATAAGGATGCCTCTGCGGATGCAGTGCCGCCGGCTCCGGAAATCCGCTTGCGCCCCGACGACAAAATCTCCATTATCGTCAATAGCAAGGACCCCGAGCTGACCGCCTTGTTCAATTTGCCCTACACTACCCGTGTATTGGGCGCACAAACGGAAAATATTAATATGAATTCCAACTATGGTACTTCTGCTTATGTGGTTAAGCGCGACGGTACCATCGATTTTCCTGTATTGGGTGAAATTCCGGCGGGAGGCAAAACCCGCGACGAGCTCTCAGCCTTTATCAAAAATGAGCTGATTTCCCAAGGCTTGGTTAACGACCCCGTGGTGACGGTGGAATTCATTAACCTTCAGTTTTCTGTCATGGGCGAGGTGAGAACTCCGGGCTCGTACAAAATCACCCGTGACTATGTCACTATTTTGGACGCGCTTTCGATGGCGGGCGACTTGAACATCAACGGTAAGCGCGAGAATGTGCTGGTGCTCCGTCCCGACTCTATCGGCAAGCTCACCGCCTATACGGTGGATATGCGCTCCTTCGCCAGCGTGCAGAACTCGCCGGTGTATTATATCCATCAGAACGATTACATCTACGTGGAACCCAACAAGAAGAAAGCCAACGAATCCACCGTCAATGCCAACACGGTGCAGTCCGCGGCCTTCTGGATTTCCGTCGCCTCCTTCCTCGCCTCCGTGGCCTCAACGGTTTCCGTTATCGTCACAAGAGCGAAATAAGATTTCGGATGAGGTTAGGAAGGTTAGAAAGGTTAGGAAGGTTAGAAGAGATTATGGATTTCGGATTTTGGATTTAATTCATCATCCATCATCCATCATCCAAAATCTCTAAAACCCTAAACATTAACCCTCCTAACCCTCCTAACCCTCCTAACCCCCCTCACAATTCGTAAACAATAAATTCAAAAAAATATCATGCAAGAGAATCAAAACGCAACAGCGAATAACATCGACCAGCAAGAAGAGCAGGCCATAGACTTGAAGGCGATATTTTACCTTTGCCTTTCCAATTGGTATTGGTTCCTGATTTCGGTTATATTATGCTTGGCTATAGCCACCTTCTATCTGAAGAAGACCACACCGGTCTATACCCGTTCGGCCAAGGTGCTGGTGAAGTCCGACGACAAGGGACGCTCATCCATGAAAGTCAGCGATTTCTCGGATTTAGGACTTTTTACCAATGGCGTCAACATCAATAACGAGTTGCTCACCATCCAGTCCATCGACAATGTTGAGGAGGTGGTGCGCCGCCTGCAATTGGATAAAACATATAACGTTGATGGCCTGCTTCATTCGGTCTTGTTGTATGGGAGCAGTCTGCCTATCCAGGTGGAAATGCCGGGCATAGCCGATTATACTGCCCTTTCCTTTGATGTGAAAATCGAAGGGGCGAAGCTTACCCTGTCCGCATTCAAGTTGGATAAGGAAGAGAAAACAGGTTCCATTACAGCCAACTTGGGCGATACCGTCGCCACTCCGGTGGGTGTGCTTTGTGTGGTTCCCACCGAGTTTTTCAATCCTAAAAACCAGTACAAAACCATTCATTTCAAACGCTCGCCCATCGGCATCACTGCTATGGGGTATGCCTCTAAGTTGACGGTGGCATTGGCGGCTAAGCAAACCGATGTGATGACCTTGACAATGAACGACATCTCCAAACAGCGAGCGGATGATTTCATCAATATGCTGATTGCGGTGTACAATGGCAATTGGTTGAAAGACAAGAACCAGATTACGGTCAGCACTTCCATGTTTATCGATGACCGTTTGCAGCTCATTGAAAAAGAATTGGGTTCAGTGGATGACGACATTTCCTCTTACAAGAGCGCCAACCTTTTGCCCGATGTGGCTGCGGTAACCGCTATTTCCTTGAACCAGAGCACCATTACCACCGACCGTATTCTGGACCTGAACAACCAGATTGCCATGACGCGTTATGTGCGCAATTATCTGGTCAATATGGAGAAAAAGGACCAGCTTTTACCGGTGAATTCAGGGGTGGGCAATGCACAGATTGAAGGTCAGATAGCCGCGTACAACAACATGATGCTGAAACGCAACAACTTGGCCGCCAACAGTAGCGAGCAGAGTCCCTTGGTGCGTGAGATGGACGACAATTTGGCCAACATGCGCCAGGCCATTGTGGCTACCCTTGACAATCAGTTGGAAACTCTTAATACCCTTTTGGTGAGTTTCCAAGGTACCGGACGGCAAATCAACTCCCGCTTGGCAGCCAGTCCAGGTCAAGCCAAGTACCTGCTGTCGGTGGAGCGTCAGCAGAAGGTGAAAGAGTCGCTGTATCTGTTCCTTTTGCAGAAACGTGAGGAAAACGAGTTGTCGCAGGCCTTCACCGCTTACAACACCCGCGTGATTGAGAAACCCAATGGCTCGCCTTATCCCACCAAGCCGAAAAAATCTATCATCAGATTAATCGCCATCGTTTTGGGTTTGGCCATTCCGGGCTTTATCTTGTTCATGATTGATTACCTGAACACTACCGTGCGTAGCCGTAAGGATCTGGAGAAACTGAGTGTGCCGCTCGTTGGCGAGATTCCTTTGGTGTATAATCCGGAGGAGGCCAAGAAGAATAAAAAGAAGAAAAAAGCGGTGCAGCATGATGGTCAGACCAATCCCGAGGGCTTTGCCAAGACTGTGGTAGTGAAACATGGCAGCCGTAACGTCATCAACGAGGCTTTCCGTGTGTTCCGTACCAATTTGGAATTCATGACCAAGAACAAAGAGAACAATGTTTTCATGTTCACCTCTTTCAATCCGGGTTCCGGTAAATCCTTTATCGCCATCAACTCGGCCATCAGCTTGGCCATCAAGAAACGTAAGGTGCTGGTTATTGATGGAGACTTGCGTCACGCTTCCTTGTCTGCCTATATCTTCTCGCCTAAGAAGGGTATCGCTAATTACTTGGGCCGTCAGGAGGAGGATATTAATAAACTGATCATCCAGAGTGATGATTATCCTTATTTGAGCTATCTGCCCGTGGGTACCATTCCGCCCAACCCCACCGAGTTGCTGGAGGATGAACGTTTTGGTGAATTGATCAAGCGGTTGAAACAGGAATACGATTATGTGATGATTGACTGTCCGCCTATCGACATTGTGGCCGACCCGCAGATTATCAACAAGTATGTGGATCGTACCGTCTTTGTGGTGCGTGCCGGCCTGATGGAGCGCAGTCTCATCCCTGAACTGGAGAAACTCTACACCCAGCACAAATATGTCAACCTGTGCATGATGCTCAACGGCACCACCAGCTCCGATGGCCGCTATGGCTACCGTTACGGTTATCGCTACGGCTATCGTTATGGTTACCGCTACGGTTACAAATACGGCTATGGCTATCACAACTCCTACTACGGCAATAACAGCGCCTACGGCGGCTACTACCACGAAGACGACGAAACAACAGAAGAGAAACAAAGTTAACAATTGACAGTTTTTTTCCGTTACTTTTCGCTTGATCGAAAAGTAACCAAAAGATCAATCCGACGGTAAGTGCAGCCGCACAGGCCCGTACCCCCCAAACCCATCATTCCCTATGCTATTCCCCAAAATAAACCAACTCCTCTCCAATTTCACCGACCATCACTCTCACATCCTGCCGGGGGTGGATGATGGGGTGAAGAAAATGGAAGTATCCCTGCAAGTGCTGGAAAAGTACGAGCAGTTGGGTATCGCTGAGGTGTGGTGTACGCCGCATACCATGGAAGATATTCCCAATACCACCGAGGAGCTCAAAAGTCGGTTTGCTGAGCTGTGCGAGGCCTATAAGGGTCCCATCAAGTTGCATCTGGCCTCTGAGTATATGATGGACGGACTTTTCGAGGAACGTTTGGAAGAGGGTAATCTGCTGACCTTGGGTGAGGAGGGCAATCAGCTTCTGGTGGAGACTTCCTATTTCACCCCTCCTATCGACATGGATATTATCTTGCGCCGTATCCGACAAAAGGGATATTTCCCGGTACTGGCGCATCCCGAGCGTTATGTGTATATGAATAAAGATCGTTATCATGAACTCAAGGACGATGGTATTCGTTTCCAGCTCAACCTCTCTTCCATTGCCGGTGCTTACGGTCCCGATGTCAAAGCCAAAGCCCTCTGGCTCCTCAAAAAGCAATATTACGACCTTGCCGGCTCCGACTTGCATTCGCTGAGGAATGTTTCTTTCTGGGAGGCACGTGCTCCTCGAGCCCTACGGAAATTCCTGGCTACGAGCTGTGGGCAATGAGCAATGAGTGATGGTATGAAGAAATCACTTCTGAAGGGATAGCTAAAAATTAAAAGATAAACGTAAACAATAATTTGCTATGATTCTATGGCTCACAGCTCATAGCTCATAGCTCACAACAAACAATAAACAAATATGAAAATTTCAGTAGCAGGAACAGGCTATGTGGGCATGAGTATTGCCACTCTGCTCTCTCAACACAATGAAGTAACCGCTGTGGACGTGGTTCCAGAACGAGTTGACATGGTGAACCACAAAAAGTCACCTATCCAGGATGACTATATTGAGGACTTTTTGGCCCACAAACCCCTGACCATCAGTGCCACCTTGGATCAAGAGGCGGGCTATCGCGATGCGGACTTTGTGGTCATTGCGGCTCCTACCAATTATGACCCTCAGAAGAATTTCTTCGATACCTCCGCAGTGGAAGCGGTCATTGATGCTGTGCTGAAGGTCAACCCCGATGCGGTGATGGTCATCAAGAGTACAATTCCGGTGGGATATACCCGTTCGCTGTATGTGAAATACCACAAGCAGGGAGCAAAGAAGTTCAACTTGCTTTTCAGCCCTGAGTTCCTGCGCGAAAGCAAGGCCCTGTACGACAACCTTTATCCTTCCCGTATTATTGTGGGTATTCCGAAAATGATGAAGGGCAAGGATTATGAAGAGGAGAACGAAGCCATCAAAGCCCTCACCGATATCGACTGGATTAGCCAGAAAGCCCATCAGTTTGCCGACCTCCTCGTCGAAGGTGCTATTGCTCCATCCAAAGACAACTGTCAACTGTCAACTGTCAACTGTCAACTGAACAAGGGCATCCCTGTCCTGTTCATGGGCATGAAAGAGGCCGAGGCCGTCAAACTTTTTGCCAACACCTATTTGGCTCTCCGTGTCAGCTACTTCAACGAGTTAGATACTTACGCTGAAGTGAAAGGTTTGGATCCGCAGGCTATCATTGAGGGAGTGGGACTCGACCCCCGTATCGGTTCGCATTATAACAACCCCAGCTTCGGCTATGGCGGCTACTGCCTGCCCAAGGATACCAAGCAGTTGCTGGCCAATTATGCCGATGTGCCCCAGAACATGATGAGCGCCATCGTGGAGAGCAACCGAACCCGTAAGGACTTCATTGCCGACCAGGTGCTGAAAATGGCTGGTTACTATGCTTATAGCGAGAATAATCAATTCAAAATTCAAAATTCAGAATTCAAAGTTCCGACTATCGGAGTGTACCGGTTGACCATGAAATCGAACAGCGATAACTTCCGTCAGTCGGCTATTCAGGGCATCATGAAGCGTATCAAGGCCAAGGGTGCCGAGGTGATTATTTATGAACCTACTTTGGAAGACGGCAGCACTTTCTTCGGTTCACAGGTGGTGAACGATTTGAACAAGTTCAAAGCTCAGAGCCAAGCCATCATCGCCAACCGCTATGATAGTTGCTTGGATGATGTGAAGGAGAAGGTGTATACGAGGGATATTTTCAAAAGAGATTAGGTTAGAAGGTGAGAGGGTGAGAAGGTGAGAAGGTGAGTGTTTAGGGGGAGTCTCGCTGTGCTCGAGGGGAGATTGAAATTAGCAAATTTGTAAATTAGTTAATTAGCAAATGAAGGTAACTAATAAATTCGTCAAGACGTCAAGGCGTTAAGACATGCACTACGTGCATTCGGTTAGACGAATTTCGTCTCCCCGCCTCCACGAACGAGCGAAGCGAGTGTCTTTACGCCTTAACGTATAATTATCAACTGTCAACTATCAATTATCAACTAATATGAAAGGTATTGTTCTCGCCGGGGGTTCCGGCACCAGATTATATCCTATTACTAAGGGAGTGAGCAAGCAGCTCCTGCCCATCTACGACAAGCCGATGGTGTATTATCCCATCAGCGCGTTGATGCTGGCGGGGATCAGAGATATTCTGATTATCTCCACCCCGTATGATTTGCCGGGCTTCAAGCGTTTGCTGGGCAACGGCTCCGACTATGGTGTGCATTTCGAGTATGCCGAGCAGCCATCTCCTGATGGTTTGGCACAAGCTTTTATCATTGGGGAGAAGTTCATTGGTGATGACTGCGCCTGTCTGGTCTTAGGTGATAACATCTTTTACGGTAATGGTTTTACCTCGTTATTACGCAATGCCGTCAAAGACGCAGAAGAAAACAACAAAGCCACCGTTTTCGGCTACTGGGTAGCCGACCCCGAGCGTTACGGTGTGGCTGAGTTCGACAAGCAGGGCAATTGCTTGAGTATCGAAGAGAAACCAAAAGAACCCAAGAGCAATTACGCCGTGGTGGGGCTTTATTTTTATCCCAATAAGGTGGTGGAGGTGGCCAAGACTATCAAGCCGAGCGCAAGAGGAGAGTTGGAGATTACCACCGTCAACCAGCGTTTTCTGGAAGATGGCGAGTTGAAGGTACAGACCCTTGGACGGGGATTTGCATGGCTTGACACAGGCACTCACGACAGTTTGGCTGAGGCGTCCACCTTTGTGGAGGTCATTGAGAAACGTCAGGGTCTCAAGGTGGCATGCCTCGAAGGCATCGCCTACCGCCATGGCTGGATTACCGAAGACAAAATGCGCCAGTTGGCCCAGCCGATGCTGAAGAACCAATACGGGCAGTACCTGTTGAAAGTGATAGAGGAGTTGAGAGGGGAGTGATGAGCGGTGAGCTGTGAGCAATGAGGTGAGAAGGTTAGGAGGTTAATGTTTAGGGTTTAGAGTTTAATGGTTAGGAAGGTTAGGAAGGTTATGGATGATGGATTTTGGGTGATGGAAAGTTGAAATTTAATAGTTTGAATTTATTTGTTAAGAAAAATAATATTAAAAAATCATAAAAAACATTGGATATTTGAAAAATAAATTGTACTTTTGCGTTTGTAAATAAAGTGTTTTTGTCTTTTAGTACAATTTGTACAGTGCAAGCTATAGGAAAAAATGTTAATCAGAATATGATAGAGGGTATAACTATAAATAATTTCAGAGGAATCCATACGTGTAAGATTGACGGCTTGTCGCAGGTGAATCTTTTCTTTGGAAAGAATAATTGCGGTAAGTCATCACTGCTTGAAGCTGTTTTTTTGGTATGTGGACAGTCGAATCCTCTTTTGCCAGCCTCCATCAATGCTATGAGAACATATAACCGTATCTCTGAACAAGATATACGCTATTTCTTCTACAAAATGGACATCTCCAGAGAAATTTCTATTTCTACTTATGGCGGCCAGGAAAGACACCTCGCTATTTCTGCTTTTCAGCAAATGTCCAATGTGGATGTCAACAGCATCTCAACGGAACTTCTTCATCAGTATGGCCTGAAAATGAGATTCAGCACTAACGAAGGCGAATATAATTCAGAAGTACAATACGATACGCACGATCCTAATAAGATAGAGCAAAAGTCACAGGTTGATTCAAGATATGTTGAGAAGTTGAAATGTATGTATCTGAGTCCCCGTTACGACTCAAATGCTTCTTTGGAGGGACTTCAGAATATTTACTTGAACAAAGACGAAGAATTTCTCGCCGCGGCATTAAAGCTATTGGAACCGGCAGCCAAAGACCCCGTTTTTATTGAGAACGTTATGCTTGTTGATGTTGGATTGTCACAGAGAATCCCCATCAATCTTATGGGTGATGGTATCAGAAAGATAGTTTCTTTTTTGACCAGTATCTATGCTTGTCGGGGTGGTGTGGTTCTCTTCGATGAACTCAGTAACGGTTTCCATCATTCGGTGATGAAACCTATGTGGGACATTGTGATTCGCGCTGCCGTGAAAAACGATGTGCAGGTTTTTGCCACCACCCACGACGAGGATTCCATTCGTGGATTCCAACAGGCGGCATTTGATTTTTCAAATGAGAAAGGGAAAGAAGTGGCTTCAGGTTTCAAGCTTCAGAAGATAAAAGACGATGAATTGAAGGAATATCGCTTCTCAATCAACCAGATTGGTTATGCGATGGAACAGGAAATGGAGATTAGATAGGTAAAAATTATGGTTCAGATTTTTATAGAAGGACATGATAAAAAGGTTCCAGAAAGCGAATTCCTCAGTGCGATATTGAAGCATTTAGGTGTGCCTTCTGATAGATATGAGATTATGCCTACCAATGGCTATAAGAACCTTATGGATTCGGATGATGCATCCAATATAGGGTTAATGCGAGCCAATACTGATGTTGGTGGTAAAAATCTTGTTGTTTTTGATGCTGATACTGCTGATAATAATGGAGGATACGATGTTAGAAGAAATGAGCTGTTGAAGCGCAAGGAAGAATTGGGATTAGAGTTCGACCTCTTCCTCTGGCCTGATAATAAGAGTGATGGTGATGTGGAGGTGTTGATGGAAAGTATTGCCAGAAAGGATCTTTACCCCGAGTTCTTTGATTGCTTCGGTAAATATGAACATTGTGTCTCTCAACGAAAAAACGAAGACGGAAGTTGTTTCTATACTACACCAAACCGAAAGGGAAAACTGCATACCTATTTCAATTCAATTCCTATCTCCAAAATCAAGAAGAATAAGTTTGGCAGAGGAGAATGGTTATGGGAAGATAAGAATATTTGGAATCTTGATGCCGAATCGCTGAAACCCATCAAGGAGTTCTTGTTATCTAATTTAATGTAATGAACGAAAATATTTGGACGGCGCAGGCGGTTGAGACTGCCGTCATTGAAGATAATTCCAATCTCGAAATAATACTCAGCAATTATTTCCAGACCTTCATTGAGAGGTTAGGCGAATATGAGATTAATATACAGGAGATTACTACTACTGAATTATTGACCCAAAAGATTCTTGAGGGCATTGAGAAGTTGGAAGTGTTGAGGAAAGAGTTTATTTCGGTGGTGAAAATATTTGTACCAAGCGATAATTCAATCCTTAAACAGTATCTTCCCCGTTTTTTTGATAATTTGCTTAAATTTTACGAGGAAAAAGGTATTAACCTGTATGCGGGAACCGGTGCCGATGTGCTTCGAAACGATCATTACCGTTTTTTTAATCAGTTTTTGTACATATCACTGACTTCAATTCTATTGGAAAACAAATGTTTTGAGACATTGAAATCCATTCTCCATGCAAAATATCAGGTATATGACAAGGCGTACCAAATTCTTCGCGATGTCAATTTCATCAGGTTTCGCACTTACAATTATACTTTGAATCAGTTTTTGAATACCACGTCTCCGAAAAGGATAAGTGTAACAGCAGACTATATTCGTAATTACTCGGTCCCGTCAGAATTCGAAAAATTAATCAAGGCAGACATATTGCTTTACTATATTTCATTGTGGTATCATATAGACAAAATTTTTAATGCTTCGTGGTTTCCCGAATTGAGTGTTTATAACCGAGATGAGCAGATTCTTCCCTATATGAAATCAAGAACTTATTTTGAGAAAGCCAAGGTGCTATTTGGTGTGAATACAGTGGAGGAGTATAAAAAATTGCTTGAAGACACCCGGGAAAATCCTGATTGGACGGGAATGTATCGTATACCCTTGGTTCAAACAGGTTTGTTGTATGATACTGTAGGGAGTGTAGAATAGGTTAAACACAGACGTGACTTAAGCATAATCAAGTAGATAAGTTAATAAAAAGTGTTTTGTACCAACTAAATTTCAAGAAGAAGATAAAATGAAATCAGTATTGTTGAATTATGCCAAAAAGTGTTCAGGTAAAGATTATTTCAATGGGGTAGTTTATGACAGGGATTTGAATATGTCTGTTTTCAAAGAAGGAAAAAAATGATTGACATTAATAATTATTTTTGATGAAAACGCAAACAAGATTTCCAAAATATCTACTGTATATCTTGTCAATGGCACCATTTTTCATCATCCTTGGACTGATGAGTATGGATATTCCAATTTGCTTTGACAATTATGCAGAATTTATTGGCTGGAAAACCCTTTGGCATAATACACGAGTCGGATTCTTTATCATCTTGGGTTCTGTTTTTGTAGAATTGGTTATTTACTGGATGTTTCAGCGTGTTTGTAAAAGATGTGCTGGTGAGGCAAGTGAAAAGATAACTGTAATAAAAAATCAAAATTTTGAACTGATGTCATTCGTGACCTCCATATTCCTGCCATTAATTAGCTTTCAATATAACCAATTGAGTCACTGGATTGTTACTGCGATTATTGTCTGTTTGATTGGGTATATATTTTGTCACGCAGATGCCTACTATACCAATCCAACGCTTGCGCTTTTTCGGTATAGGCTATATGATGTTGAACTTGATAACCAACAAGCAAATAATAGCGAAACACGTTCTATCACTATAATAGCTCAATCAGTGCTGATGGTGGGTGATAAGGTGCGTTGTGTTTCGATGACCGATGGGGTATCTTATGCTAAAAAAGTATAATTTATGAATAAGCCGGAATTAATTGAAAAAGTGGGTTTTGTTCTTGAGGAAGGCTATAAGGAACTACAACTCTATGGCTTTGTTGCAGGAGATGACAATCCCTACAGTATCAGTATTTCAAATGACTTGGAAACAGAGTTGATTGCCGTTGTCGCTTCGGGTGTTCAATCCTTGTTGGTTGATAAAGAGTATGAGATAGTATCTTTCTCAACCGCTGACGAAAGAAAAGACCGTTATTACCTTTACGATTTGGAAGAGATTCCCGAAAGAATCATTCAAATGTCCTTTGTTATTGGAAACCACAATGTTGAAAGTTTTAATCTTCAGCAACACGATGTAACAGAGATTAACACATTGATACTATCAGTTTCTGACGGCGACGGTCATTCGTTTTCGTTATACAAGTTACTGTCGCCTGTGGAAAAAGTGGTTACCACTTCAAAGTCAATTTTAGCAAGACTTGGCGTTGACGATGCGGTGCTTAAAGAGGAGAAGTCGCCATTGCTCAAAATCGGACCGAGGTTTCAAATAGTTTTTGTTGATAATTATTATCTTTTCTTGGAATCATCGTCCATTGAATCAAACTTCAAATTACACCAAATACTAAATAATGAGGCTGCCAGAAACATACATGTGATACAAGAAACCAACCTATTAAAAGATGTGGCCAAACTTCAACAATACGCTGAAAAAACGGCTTTTAGCCGAAAACTTGTTAATGTGATGCGAAATTCAAAAGTCATAAAAGAACATATTTCAAAAGACAAAGTATTTGAATTCATAGGGAATGATGCAAAACTAAGTGAGCAGTTGTGCATAAAAACTATTGAAGGTGAGCAATTCATAGACATTAGGAATCTTGAAAGTGCTAAATGTTTCTTGGATTTGCTTAATGATGAGTTTGTGTATTCCAAACTAACAGGCCAAGAATATCAGGCGGTTGATAAGGATGAAAGATAATTTTTGTATGATGAGTTGAAAGCATGAAAAAATTAGACTGGAAAACATACGAAGAACTAGTAAAAGACATATATGAGAGTCTTGGGAAGGCCTCAAACGTCAAAATATTAGGTTATGGCAATGGTTGTAAACGAAAAGGAAACTCAAGTGTAGAACATCAGATAGATGTTTTGACTTCACATAATGACGGCCTACATGATTATTTGACTGACATCGAATGTAAATATTGGAATCAGAAAGTAAATAAAGACATAGTGATGAAGGTGAAAGAAATTGTGGCTGACTGCAATTTCTCAAAAGGTATAATTGTATCAAAAATTGGATTTACCTCAGATGCTATTGATTACGCAAGATTCGTAGGTGTTGGTTTGGTTGAGTTGAGGGAGATAACAGAAGAGGATTGGAAAGGAAGAGTAAAGACAATTGTTCTTAAAATAGTTGCTAAAACCCCAGTGTTAACGTCATGTCAGATAAACATGATTTCAGATGACCCCAAGGTTATGTATCAGGAAACCAAGGGAGTTACAGCCAATGCAACACTTACAGAAATATGTAAGCCAGATGGTACAAAAATAACCTTGTCAGAATTTATACAAAATGGTTTATTCAAAAAAATCAGTAGCGAAGAGCCCACTGATGAAATAACAGAGCATTATTTTTTCGAAGAAGGCACAACTATTATATACAGAGAAACAGGTATCACACATAAGTTGAATACAATTATACTCTCAGGGAAGATTGAAACAGAAACTATGAATAGTGTGATAGATGGTAGTGATGAGGTATTATATTATATGAAGAGTATTTTTGAAGGCATGGTACTTACAATTAGAAAAGATGGCAGAATTGTAAAACAGAATAATTGAAAAAAATGAAAACCATCTGCATTGATATAGACGGAACCATAAGCCACTACATAGAATGGGTTGACTCAAAGACATTCGGTGAGGTTTTGCCTCATTGTGCCGAAACGATACATCACCTCAAGGCCGATGGTTGGTTTGTCATTATTTATACAACAAGAGTTGACAAGGATGAAATAAAGAATTTCTTGGACAAAAACAATGTCCCCTTTGATGCCATCAATGAGAATCCGAACCAACCTAACAATGCAATAGGAGGAAAGCCAATAGCCGATGTTTATATTGATGATAGAGCGATTCAGTTTGACGGTGATTGGGAAGGAGCATACACGAAGATAACAGGTTTCAAGTCTTGGGAGGAAAAACCTGAAGTGAAACAGCGGCCCACAAAAGAGTATAGTGCTGAATTGATGATAGCGGATTTCTCTCAGTGCATGGAAATGCATCGACATTACGATTCCTTAAATTGGCAAATAACCAAGTTTGCATTTGGTGAAATACTTGTTGCTATTGGTGCCTGCTGGACAGTTTACTCATTTGATATGGCAAAAGAAACAGCTCCGGAACTGAAATGGTGGGCAATAGGCATGATAGGACTTGTTAGCTGGCTGTATGGAATTTTGTCAATCTACACAATAGTGAAAAACAGAGGATATTTTGTCAGAACATCCCGTCATATCAATGAACTACGACATCATGCCATCGCAAGTAAGCCATTGGGTTTTGAGAACTCAGCACACTTTTGGGAAGATCCAACCTATCCAAAAGTCAGAGATTGGAAAAGCACCCAGTTTTTCAGCCTTTATATGCTTGTGTTATTACTAATGGCAATTTCATATTTGACCACGTTTTCTTTTGTTCATCTGCTTAACGGTTTTTGTTATTGGATTGGCTGGCTATCTGTGCTTGCAACTATAGGGATTTGGCTGATTATTGTTTTTACGGCAGTGAAAGAAAAGTTTTAAATAAATAGGATTTATGAAGAAAGATAAATATTTGATACGTTTTTTCCAAGTCGGAAATGGCACAAAGGGTGGTGACGCTATTCTGATTCGATTGTTTGATGATAAAGATAAAGAACACCTTGTTTTGATAGATGGAGGCTATAAGGAAACAGGAGATAAGATAATAAATTATATCAAAGGAACTTGTTCAACCAGCCATATAGATATTGTTTTTAATACACATCCAGACAGAGACCATATATCTGGTTTGGTGACACTTTTTGATGATAAAGACATTACGATAGGATGTTTGGTTCTTAACCGTCCTTGGAAGGATGCTAAATTCACCAAGGATATGTTTGACGATAGTAAAATCACAGACAGAAGCCTCGTTCAACGTCTCAAAGACAATTTTAATCAAGCCGAAGAATTGGAATCAATCGCCAATGATAGAAAAATTAGAATAGAAAGAGCTTTTGCCGGTGTGTGTTGTTACGATGGACTTATTAGGGTATTGGGGCCTTCAAAGACGCTTTACGAAAGGGGGCTTTTGGCATCCGACAAAACACCTGAAACTTATATTGAAGCAGGTTTGGGTGACTATTCACCAGCGGCATATAAAGAGGAGGTTTATGATTCAAGTCAACCGATTGAATGGTTCGATGATGAGCAGACATCTGCTGTAAACCAAACAAGTTTTGTTATAGCCTTGGATTTAGGAAAGCAAAAGGTGTTGTTTACGGGTGATGCAGGAAAAGAGGCTCTTAATGATGCATTAGACTATTATGTGTCAATAGGAGGTAATCCTAAAGATTTCACAATAGTTCAGTTGCCGCACCATGGAAGTAGAAAAAACATAGCCCCATCAATTATCAATAGATTTGGCAATCCCGAGTACATTGTGTCATGTCCACCAGATGGTGAAAGCGAGGGCCATCCGTCCAGAAGATTGATGAATAAAATATTAGAGATTAACCCCAAGGCGGATATTTATTTCACGAAGAAGGTGAACTTTGTTTTCCATGAGAATGTTCCTGTGACAAATTGTGAACCGCAAAAACCGGCAACGGTTTATGATAAAATGGATGGGAGATAAAACGACAAATATCAAGATTGTAGACAAACAGCGGCCTTCCGGTATTAACGTGCAGCCGGAGTCGCGATAGGGGTGGGAAGGTCATCTACACAGCCTGAATATCCCGACGAAATAAAACTAAAACAATGAATATACTCGTTACCGGTGCGGCCGGGTTTATCGGTGCCAGTTTGGTGATGCGCCTCCTTCGCGACATGACCGAGGGCACCATCGTCGGCCTCGACAACCTCAACAGCTATTACGATGTCTCCCTCAAGGAGTACCGTCTGAAGAAGCTCGATGCGCTCTATGCTCAAAGGATGGGGATTCCGGGTCCAGCCCGGAATGAGGGGACGTGTGTTCGGAATGAGGATTCCTCGTCGAGGGCGAAGACCCGCAATCTCCATTACGAATTTGTGAAGGGAAGTATTGCCGACCGCGAGCTGGTGAACAAGTTGTTTGAAGAATACAAGTTCGACATTGTGGTGAACCTGGCGGCACAGGCGGGCGTGCGGTACTCTATTGAGAATCCCGATGTGTATATCGAGAGCAACATCATAGGGTTTTACAATATCCTTGAAGCCAGTAGGCATTCTTACGACCTCGTAGACTCCTCGTCGCAGGCGGGAGCCCGCGATCCTAATGCTGTCCCTCATTGCGGGCTTGACCCGCAATCTCAAGGGGATTCCGGCTCGGAGGCCGGAATGAGGGCTCAAGGCCAGAATGAGGGGTATAAAGGTGTTCAGCATCTCGTGTATGCTAGCAGTTCCAGTGTATATGGCGGCAACAAGAAAGTGCCCTTCAGCGTGGATGACCGAGTGGATAATCCTGTAAGTTTGTACGCCGCCACCAAGAAAAGCAACGAACTCTTCGCCCACTGCTACAGCAAACTCTACAACATCCCCACCACCGGCCTCCGTTTCTTCACCGTCTATGGCCCCGCTGGCCGTCCTGACATGGCTTATTTTGGTTTCACCAACAAGCTTCTGAAAGGTGAGACGATACAGATATACAACTATGGCAACTGCCGCCGCGATTTCACCTACGTGGACGACATAGTGGAAGGAATTGTAAGAGTGATGCAGAAAGCCCCCGAGAAGCGTAATGGCGACGACGGCCTGCCGATTCCGCCTTATAAGGTGTACAACATTGGTGGCGGCCAGCCTGAGAATCTATTGGACTTTGTGCAGACTTTGCAGGAAGAACTGTTGAGAGCAGGTCTCCTTCCGCAGGATTACGATTTCGAGGCTCACAAGCAGCTGGTGCCGATGCAGCCTGGTGATGTACCCATCACGTATGCTGACGCTACGGCATTGGAACGTGACTTTGGGTTTACGCCTAAAATTACGCTGAGAGAGGGATTGAGGAAGTTCGCGGAGTGGTATAAAGGATACTATGGTTGAAAGAAATAGTGAAGAAACAAAAAATAGTGTAAATATGGAACTTAAACCTGAAATAGAGAAACAAATTAAAGAACAGCTCGTTGAAAAGGAACAAGTATGGTCGAAGTATGCTTGTAAATCAAGTGATGCGATTCAGTTTTATCACCGTAAAGAGGATATAAGACCTGCTTTCTTTCATGATGTTGACAAAATCATTCATTCTCGCTGTTACAGTAGATACATTGATAAGACACAGGTTTTTTATTTGATAGAAAACGATCATATCACCCATCGTGTTCTCCACGTTCAGTTGGTTTCCAAAATTGCAAGAACCATTGGTCGGTTTTTAAATCTGAACGAGGATCTAATAGAGGCTATATCCTTGGGACATGATGTTGGACACACTCCTTTTGGACATAACGGAGAGAGAATAATTTCGGATTTTTGTGAAAGGAAGGGAGAAGGAATTTTCGAACATAATGTGCAAAGTTTCAGATTGTTTCATGAGATAGAAAAGAAAGGTGATGGTGTCAACATGTGTGTTCAAACATTAGATGGCATTATTTGTCATAATGGAGAACTTCTGGTACCTCGATTTGATTGTGATAGAACAAAAACAAAAGAAAAGCTTTTTAGTGAATATACAGAAAGTTTGAAAAACAAAGGAGTTTCTGCTAAAATGAAACCTATGACTTTGGAAGGCTGTGTGATGAGAATATCTGATATAATCGCATATATTGGTAGGGACATTGAAGATGCAATCAAACTTCAGCTAATAGACAGAAAAGATATTCCTCGTGAAATAACAAAGGTTTTGGGTGATAATAACAAAGAGATAATCAACAATCTCATAATTGATCTTGTTAATAACAGTTATGGGAATGATTACATTTCATTTTCCACTGAAGTATTTAACGCATTGGATGAACTGAAAAAATGGAATAACAAAAACATTTATAGTAATCCTGAAAAAATGGCTCAAGACGATAAGATTAAGAAAATGTTTGATTACATGTTGGAAACAAATCTTGTATTTCTGAATGAAAATAACACTAAATCTAATATAATCAAATGGTTAGATGGGGAAATGTCACATTCATATATAGATAAATCTTCTAATGTACGAATTGTGGCAGATTATGTGTCTGGTATGACAGACGATTATTTAATGAATAGTTATAAAGAATTGGTTCTCCCAAAATCATTCGGTATTAATTTCAGCAAAAAGGCATAGTCTCGGTTTATTGTTCCTACATTCATCGTTATTATTGATATAGAAACTACGGCAATTGTCGCCGCGATTTCACTTACATTGACGATATAGTTGAGGGAATAGTAAGAGTGATGGCCAAGGCTCCGGAGAAGAAGACTGGCGAGGATGGACTGTCGGTTCCTCCCTATGCGTTGTATAACATCGGTGGAGGCCAACCCGAGAATCTCCTGGATTTTGTACAGACCTTGCAGGAAGAACTGTTGAGAGCGGGTGTTCTTCCGCAGGATTACGATTTTGAAGCTCACGAGCAGCTGGTTCCGATGCAGCCTGGCGATGTGCCCGTTACGTATGCGGATAGTACCGCATTAGAGAGAGATTTTGGCTTTACTCCAAAGATAACGTTGCAAGAAGGTTTGAGAAAGTTCGCGGAGTGGTATAGAGAATACTATAAAAAGAACGAAATAGTGCGAGGATAAAGAAGACATCAAAAACATAACAAGAAAAGGAGAAGCACGGAAGTATCCATTGTGGTATACGGAGATAGCATGGGGTAGCAGAGTGGAAGAAGATTGGGAACACCTCACGATAGCGAGGAAAGTTGAAGATATTGATAAGCCGAATACGAGCGTGGAGCGCGAGAAAAAATACTCAAAACGATGAACAACTCAATAGAACAATTTGAAGATATGTATTCTCGCTGGGCGTTGCTAGACAAGTTGGGGAAGGAGATATAATTGGCGGAGAAGTGGCAGAGAACACAGGATATTTATCAGGTATTACAGTGGTCGTATAGGGTTAATGGAAGGCTCACAGCGGAAGAGTGTAATTACGTGAAGCAGTTGAACCAGTGGTTCCAGGTGCTGCAAGCACAGAAAATGGAGGTTGACATAGATTTTGCTAATGAGATGATGAAGCACCTTGCTAAGATGATGGTGAGCCGCCTGTAATAGAATTGCGAACTAAAAGATTTGTGTAAACAACGACGACGATATGGCATCCAAATTACGTCTTGAGATTCACCGTATAACCCTCCAAAAGCAAGTCTATGATGACGTTGTTCGGTTGGTGTCAGTAGACGTACCAAAAGTTGACGATGACGATTTGCCGTTATGACAAATAATAATGTATTTAAAATTATGATCAGATTTTTGTTTTTGTTTTTAACATTGCCATTCCTTTCTTGTTCAATCTCAGAAGAGGACCCAATAGGAACAATCGATCAAGTCGTGCAAGACACGACAACTAGTATAGATACAATAATAGAAGTAAGCCCCGATACTGCGTTATTCTTGTATAAACATAAAGAGACAAATGCTTATGCAATGCCACCTCAAGAAAAAAAGAAAACCCATTTTGATTGGGGTTTCATAGCTGTGTTAATAGCACTAATTGCCTTATGTGTGAATTTTATTCAGTCAAAAAAAAGTAGCAATCAAGCAGAAAAAACGTATGACAAATTTGTCACAACATCAGAAAAACAGTTTAATATACAAACGAATACTCTTGAAACAATAAAAAACCAGACAGAAAAGATTTATAGCAACAATAATAAAAGAGATTTTATCGGTTATCTATCAGATTGTTATACTTCAATAGGCTTGGTGGGTAAATATTTGAAAGATAATTTCTCAAATATTATTTGGAACGTACAAACCAATGATTATGTGTTTGGATTATTACAACCAGCCATTAAGGCAGCCACGGCAATGGAAATTACGCTATCCTCATTAGAAGAGTTTGATAATAATGAGGAATTTGTAAATTCGGTAAAACTATGTGCTAAATTGGGTGAAAAAGAATTCATTAATCGTGAAGATGTAGAATTGATGATTCATCAGTTAGAGGAATGTAAAATTGTTTTTGAAAAATACATTAAAAAATTAAAAGGAGGACAAAATGAATAATTTAGAATTGAATACTTGTTTGAGGTACACTCCTTTTGATAACAAGGTTGCAACTATTTTTGGCAATGATGCTGATGCGGTGAAGTCCTTTTATGATAATTTGTTTGAGCAGTATGAACAAAAATATTATAATCCACTGAAGCAAAAACTGGATTCTGCCATTCAGGCTATTGAAAAAAGGTTTATATATTTTGTGGGACCTGCTGGTTCTGGGAAGACAACATTCCTGCATTATTATTTCATGAATATACCCAAAGAAGACAATGTCAATTATAGTTTTGTCAATTTGGTTGAGTACCCAGCAATCTCTATGGATGATGATACACTGAAGAGAAGTCTTTGCAACTATATTGACAATGTGCTGGATGAAGAAGCAATAAATAGGTTTATAGATAAATATTTGGAAAGTGGAAGTCACATGTCCGCTTTAGTAGAAGGAGGCCAGTATAAAGATACTCAATTGCTTAATTTTCTGTTCAGGAGAAAATACGAGAATAAACTTAGCGCTTTGACGAGTTTGCTTAATTGTTACAACCCTGTCCAACTAGCTGCTATTTTTGTCATCTTGTCCATTTATAAAAAGAATGGTAAAGAAGCACAAAATGTCTTTGTGTTCGATAATATAGATGAATTGTCATCCACGTATATAGGAAAAAAATTTGTTTCTTTTGTGTTGGATGTGTTTTCTGTCGTTCAAGAATTTTTTTATACAATAGACACGACTTTTTTTGAGACAGGTTCACCTTATATCGACCATTGTACTTTTCTCATTGCCATACGAGCCATAAATGCTAAACTTCTTGGAGAGAGCCAACAACTAAACGAAAGGGTCAGGTCTCAAAATGTAAAGATAGAATTTAATCCTTATATTTATTCCTATCCAAAGATGTTGAAAAAAAGGATTGATTTTTACGCTGGCATTTCACAAGGTATAGATGAAACAGAGAAGAGATTGGCCTTCCGTAGATATAGTCAGATGGTGGCTGATGAGAAACAATATGTAGTGAGCCATCTTGAACCATTATTGAACTTTGATAGGCGTATTCTCACTTTGTCTTTCAATGATATTCTTAATAAATCAACTTGGTTCGGTAATTTAGAGTCACTTCCTGATGGTATTGGACGTAGAGGGGCTGTTATTCTTAATACGCTTGATTTTCTTTATCACGAAAACAACAACTCCTCCATGTTTGCCACTTATGTTCAAAATGACATCAAATGCAATACAAAAGAAGAGTCTAAAAAGTGTAATATTCATCGTATGTGTTTTACATTGCTGAGCAATTTAAGCGGTTTGAGTTCTATCGCAAAAAACCAAAGATCAAATGTTCTTAATGATGAAAGTGTATTCTTCGAACATTTGGAAGGAGTAAGATTAGATTTATTTGTCAATCGGTTGCGTAAATGGTATTCGGACGACGAAATAAAAAATGTTTTGGACAAATTGGTTAGCATTTCCTCGTCCAACTATGAAGTCCCTGTATTCCTTGAAGGGGATGTTGTTGATACATTTACTGAGACTTATTACAAATCGCAAGAAACAAACATCTCTACGCCATCATATGTCCATTCGCTTGTTGACCACGTAATGACAATGTCAGACTCGGCTAAACAGAGTGTTTCTATTAAAATAAACCCACTTTGTGTCATTTACCCTTACCATATTTTTATTCATTTTGAATATTTTAATCTGCTCTCTTTTTATGCTCCTGGGCAAAAAAACAATGATATATTAAAACCATTGTTTATAATTGATGATAAAAAAGAGCTTAGGGAATGTCTTGATAGAGTTTGGTTGACGTTCGAAAATATGATAAATGGCATGCAGACACATTTTTGCAATGAGTGTGGAGGGAATTGCAAAAAAAATGTCAATGGAACAAAGTGCAAAGAACAAGTTCTCAAATTTAAGGACAAGGACTTCTGTTTCAATGGTGCATTGTATTCTACAAGATGTATCTCTTCAATAGTGAATTATCTAGACTATTATCGAACTTTCATTTGGAAAAAGTCAGAGTTGGATAAAGAGATTCAGAATATACTCATTACAGAAATCAGAAAATATATTGATAAATATTGGGAAAAGAAGATACAAGACGACACCGCGAAGGAGAAAATGGCCGAAATAAGTCGCAATATTAGGGATATTGAGGGGAAGGGTGAATACGCAAAATCCTGTATGTTGGAGTCAGATGATTTTGGAATCAATTAGAGATTATAAAATTTGGTGGCGTTTGATCCAATTAGAAATATACAAAGATGAATATATTAGTTACTGGCGGAGCCGGGTTTATAGGTAGCCATACCTTAATTGAGCTATATGCTGCAGGGCATACTGCTGTTGTGATAGATAACTTGAGCAATAGCAATCCTGTTGCATTGAAAAGAGTAGCAGAAATCATAGGCATTAAGAATATCCCCTTTTATAAGGTAGATATCCGTGACCGCGAAGGGTTAGAGAAGGTATTTGAAGAGCATCAATTTGATGCATGTATTCATTTCGCTGGCCTAAAGGCGGTAGGAGAGAGCGTGGAAAAACCATGGGAGTACTACGATAATAATATTGGCGGTACTCTTACTTTGCTGGATGTGATGCGTAAACATGGTTGCAAGAACATTATCTTTAGTTCCAGCGCAACTGTTTATGGTGATCCTGCTGAGATTCCAATAACCGAAAACTGTCCTAAAGGTCAATGCACCAACCCTTACGGCTGGACAAAAAGTATGTTAGAACAAGTGCTGATGGATATGCAGAAAGCAGATCCAGAATGGAATGTAGTGCTGCTTCGTTACTTCAACCCCGTGGGTGCGCATCCGAGCGGACGCATTGGCGAGAATCCAAATGGCATCCCCAACAACCTGATGCCGTACATTACACAGGTAGCAGTAGGCAAGCGTAAAGAACTGGGCGTGTTTGGCAATGATTACGACACTCCTGATGGTACAGGCGTTCGCGACTATATCCATGTTGTTGATCTTGCCGATGCTCATGTTTGTGCTCTTAAGGCATTAGAACGTAAATGCGGCCTTGGAATCTTCAATGTGGGCACCGGCCACGGATATAGCGTGCTGGATATGGTGAAGGTTTTTATCCGTGTGAATAGAGTGGATGTTCCTTATAGCATCAAGCCACGTCGAGCCGGGGATATTGCTACCTGTTATTGTAATCCTTCCAAAGCAGAATCAGAACTCGGATGGAAAGCCAAGTATGGTATTGAAGAAATGGTACGCGATAGTTGGAACTGGCAACGACAAAACCCAGAAGGATATAATGAAGAATAGATGAACTTGCGGCATCAGGCCTATGCGCAGCCGGAGCCGTTCAGGGGCAGGAGGGCAGCAACACAGCATGAGTGCAACACTGAACTTAAACAATGAAAATACTAGACTTCGATGAAGCTTGATTGTTCAGTAGAAATATAGTTGCTCTGTAAGAGCCCTATAGTATAGAACGTCATAAATGATTGATTATAATAATTCATTTTATTAATGAAGCAACGTAATTATTCTATAGATAGTTTAAAATTTATATGCGCTGTCCTTGTCGTTTTTCTTCATACGCAATGGAATTTTCAAGATGAATTCCTACCTATTACGAGATGTGCCGTTCCATGTTTCTTTATTATTTCAGGATATCTTCTTTATGAAGGAAGTGGGATAAAGCCAGAACGTCTGAAGCGCAATATTTCTCATGTTGTCAAAATTTCATTGTGGGCAAGCATATTCTATATTGTTTGGATAGAGACGGTGTCATTACTAACGCTTCGTGAAGTGTGGCTTCCAACATCTAGAAATATTGTGGATTGAATTCTCTTTAATGAAACTCCGTTTTGTTTTCATCTTTGGTACCTTTTTGCATATTTATATGTGCTTCTTATTATGATGGTGATCAACAGGTATAACTTGTGGAAGTTTCTCTATATAGCAGTTCCGGTTTTGTTATTGACCGACTTAGCGTTTGGAACTTATAGTATTGTTCTATGGGGTTGGGAACTACCATTCTATTATGTTAGGAATTTTCTTTTTGTAGGATTGCCCTATTTTGCTATAGGAACGATGATAAAAAAACTAAAGAGGTCTTCGTGTGGCCTCAAGGCCATAATAGCCAGGTTCAATGTGCAGTATATGTTTAGTGTTTTAATGTGGTGGGGGTGGTAATTGTTTGTATATTAACAACTTATGCAGAAAAGTCTTTACTACTGTCTTTAGACTCTTGTGCAACAAGAGAGCATTATTTAAGTTCAACATTCTTGTCAATTTCTATTTTTTTGTTAGCATTGACATATAAAAGTGCCTCTAAGTCATTGTTCTCTGAAATGGGCGAAAAAGATTCTTTGTATATCTATATTTTTCATCCATTATTCATTTCCTTGTGCAATGCATTGTTCATAAAGATTCACATGCAAGCAATATATTTGTGGGTAGCACCAATAATAGTGTTGATAACAACAATGGTTTTTGTTAAGTGTATTAGAAAGTTGAAGTTTGTCAAATGAGTTTCACTAACAGTAAAAAAAGGACACATAAACGTGAACCATGTGTTAAAGAATATTAGTGTTTATACAGATGTAATTCGAACAGGAATAAAATATCAATAAATCATTAAAGGTTATCTTTTTGAAACAAGCGGCTCGGTCTTTATGCGCAGCCGGAGCCGCTTTAGGGGCGAAAGAGCATCCACACACTCTGGCCGCCCCAGATATAGTGGCAGAAAGTTCCCGCTGGTCTCTCAAAAATGGTATAATTCCCAGCGGGTCTGCCAATAACTTGCAAGAAAACGATTGCTATGGCAATTGAACTAAAATATTGAAATCTTACAATTATGAAAATATCAGTAGCAGGTACTGGCTATGTAGGCATGAGTATTGCCACATTGCTGGCACAACACAATGAAGTAACCGCTGTGGACGTGGTTCCAGAGCGTGTTGACTTGGTAAATAATAGGAAGTCACCTATACAGGATGACTACATAGAGGATTATCTTGCAAACAAGTCACTCAATATCAAGGCAACTCTTGACCAGGAAGCTGGGTATCGTGACGCTGACTTTGTGGTGATAGCAGCGCCAACGAACTATGATGTAAAGAAGAACTTCTTCGACACGAGTCATGTTGAAGAGGTAATTGATGCGGTGCTGATGGTGAATCCCGATGCTGTAATGGTTATCAAGAGTACCATCCCCGTGGGCTATACTCGTAGCCTCTATGTGAAATATGCAGCAAAGGGCGTAAAGAAGTTTAACCTGCTGTTTTCTCCTGAATTTTTGCGTGAAAGCAAGGCTTTGTACGATAATCTCTATCCTAGTCGTATCATCGTTGGTATTCCTAAGATGATGAGTGACGAGTTCAAGGAGGAAAACGATGCAATTAAGCAAGTAACAGACCTCAACTGGCTCACAGAACGTGCCCATGTGTTCTCTCAACTCCTCGTAGAGGGAGCTATTGGACCTTCAAAGGACTCTCAGCCTGTACCTGAAACTTGGAACTTGAAAACTGAAACAGACAAGGGTATCCCTTGTTTGTTTATGGGTATGAAAGAGGCAGAGGCCGTAAAACTCTTTGCAAATACCTATTTGGCTCTTCGTGTAAGCTATTTCAACGAACTGGACACCTACGCTGAAGTGAAGGGTTTGGATACACAGGCCATTATCGAAGGTGTTGGTCTTGACCCTCGTATAGGTACTCACTATAACAACCCCAGCTTTGGTTATGGTGGTTATTGCTTGCCTAAAGATACCAAGCAGCTGCTTGCAAACTATGAAGATGTGCCAGAAGATTTGATTCGTGCTATTGTAGAGAGCAACCGCACACGTAAGGACTACATTGCCGATTCTGTCCTTAAACGTGCAGGTTACTATGATGCAAGCAGTCTTTATGATTCTGAAAGAGAACAGCGGTGTGTGATTGGCGTGTATCGTCTTACAATGAAGAGCAACAGCGACAATTTCCGCCAGAGTGCCATTCAGGGCATTATGAAACGCATCAAGGCCAAGGGTGCAGAAGTAATCATCTACGAACCCGCCTTACCTGATGGAGATACCTTCTTTGGTTCGCTTGTTGTCAATGACCTTGCCACATTCAAGGCCAAGAGTCAAGCAATTATAGCCAACCGCTATGACAGTTGTCTTGATGATGTAAGGGGAAAAGTTTATACCAGAGATATCTTTAAAAGAGATTAAAATGGGATCATATTCAAGAAATTATCCGTTTGACTTAGCCCGCTCCATTTGTGTGATATGGATAGTGGGGTTTTGGCACATGTTACAATATTTGCCAGACGAACTGCAACTGAGCGATACGGCATTACCCATATTCAAAAGTATTACTATGGGTGTTTTGTCTTGTTTTACCTTTTTGTCAGGATATTTCTTGAAAAAATATGATTTTCATGATATTCAGGATGTGTTGTTTTTCTATAAAAAGAGATTCCTGCGCTTCTATCCTCTGTTTGTCATAGCAACCTTTAGCCTTATTATTTGCGGAAGTACTATTCGTCAGATAATATTAGCAATCGTAGGTTTGTCCCTTCTTTGCCCCCCCCCTATAGAGACATTGTGGTATTTTAGCATGCTCCTTCTCTTCTATTTAATGACCCCTTTATTGAAAATACGAATGGACGAATGGCGAAAGAATGTAGTTCCAATCGTTCTAATTCTATCAGTTTTAGTGTTAGGTTATATTTTCTTCGACAAAAGGCTTATCATTTATTTTCCGTTCTATGTTTTGGGGTTGAATATCACTAATCATACTGTAGATAGAATGCTCAATCCATGGACTTTAGCTGTGTCAATAGCTGTATTTGTAGTTATATGTATATGGGGCCAATACAACATAATTGTTCAAATCGTTCAGTCATTATGTGGATTGATTGCAATACTATCCTTTTGTAAGCTTGTCTATTTCGGTGGGTTGCAGCGTTCTGTTTCTTTTGTTGCAGAAGCCTCGATGTGTGCATATCTGTTCCACAGACCTTTATATACCATCGTCTTGGTGGCTTTACGTAAACTTACGCAGTATCAATATATGTCTATCCCAATAGCATTGATATCAATAGTTGTTTTGTTCTTAATAGCTTACTTTGTACAAATATTATATAACAGATTGATTCAACAAATATCGTTAAAATATGGAAGATAAATTAGTGACGATTTGTCCGTCTGAACTCAATGGAGAGGTCTTTATTACTGGTGCCAAAAACGCAGTGTTGCGTCACTTGGCCGCAAGTATCCTTAGCGACGGAATAATCTGCATTTCAAATTATCCAAAAGATATGCTTGATATACAGGTGCATGAAGAAATGCTTACCGTGCTTGGCAAAAAGGTTACCCCAAATGAGGGGATTATCACAATTGAGGGTTCTGTAAATACATCAAACCTTGTATGGGAAAAACGTTCAATTAGGAACACTTTATTGATTCTTGGAGCTCTTCTTACCAAGACCGGTGAAGGTCGTGTTCCCCTGCCTGGCGGCTGTTCGTTGGGAGACCGTAAGTATGACATTCATGTTGGGCTTATGGAAGCTATGGGGGCCAAAGTGTGGCAAGAGGACAATTATCTTTGTGCAAAAACGGAAGGCCGGCTTAAAGCTTGTAACTACACATTGCCCATGCGTTCAACAGGTGCGACAGAAAATTCCATTATCATGGCATCTTTAGCAGAAGGTACAAGCCGAATTTGGAATCCACATATTCGCCCAGAGATACTTGATCTCATAGAGTTCTTGAGGAAGATGGGAGCTAAGATAAGTGTCAATGGCCAAGAGTCTATCATTATTGAAGGAGTAAAGAAACTTGACAGAGAAGTCTATCATTCGGCACTGAGTGACAATATGCAGGCACTGACTTATCTTATTGCCGGAGGTGTTGCTGGTAAGGAGTTGTTGATTCACAATTTTCCATTTGCCGACTTAGAGATACCATTGGTTTTTTTGCGGTTTTCTGGTCTCTCGTATTATCAGAATGGTAACGACCTAATTGTTCGCAAGTGCAATCCCTATCCTGTTGACATCAGTACCGGTCCTTATCCTGGAATTAATTCAGATATGCAACCTCTTTTTGCTGTTTGGGGAGCTCTGTCTCAAGGCACATCCACGATTACTGATCTTCGTTTTGTGGGCAGATATGGCTATGCAGAAGAATTTGCCAAGATGGGAGTTATAAGTGCGGTCGACAATAACCGCTTGCTCATCTATGGCGGCAATTCTATTATAGGTGGGCAGAAAGTAACCGCATTGGATTTACGTGCTGGTGCTGCCCTGCTACTTCTGAGTCTCATTGCTGATGGGCCTACTACAATTGATGATTTCTGGATGATAGAAAGAGGGTATGATAGCCTTAAATCGACCCTTGAAAAGTTAGGTGTAAGGATTAAATATTAAATTGAATGTCCGAAATATCAGATAATAAACGAATAGCGAAAAACACGCTGTTTCTATACGCTCGTATGCTCCTCATCATGCTGGTGGGGTTGTTTACGGTGCGTGTAGTACTTGACATTTTAGGAGCAGATGATTATGGCATCTATAATGTCGTAGGGGGCGTTGTTGCGATGTTTTCTTTCTTGACCAACTCAATGGTATCAGCTTCGCAACGATATTTCGCTTACTATATTGGGAAGAAAGATTCCGAAAAACTTCGTCAATATTTCGTAATCACATGCCTATGCTATCTTGGCATAGGCCTTATTGTAATCATTTTAGCAGAGACCGTTGGCTTATGGTTTGTGCTTAACAAACTCACAATACCTGAGGAACGAATGACCGCAGCCCTTGTGGTTTATCAGTGCTCTATATTTAGCTTTGTACTCAGAATACTAGTAATACCACACCAGTCATTCATTATCGCCAAAGAGCGTATGAGCATTTATGCTTATATAAGTATAGTGGAGGCTATTCTTCAATTATTGATAGTATACTTGCTTATTGTTATCGAAATGGATCATTTGGCGCTGTATGGAATTCTTCACTGTTTTACAGGCCTTATCATATCTGTCTGGTATATCATCTATTGTCGATACCATTTTAAGGAAACCAAGTTATATAAATATTATAACAAGAATCAGTTTGTGGATCTGTTGAGTTATAGTGGGTGGAACTTAATAGGAGTTTTATCTGGAGTGTGCAGAAGCCAGGGAATAAACATTCTGTTGAATATGTTCTTCATGCCGGCCATAAATGCTGCACGAGCTGTTGCCTATCAAATAAACTCGGCTGTAACGACATTTGCAAACAACTTCTTCAGTGCTGTTAAACCTCAAATTACCAAACAATATGCTGCCGGAGAAAATGCAGGTATGGTTAATCTTGTTTTCAGGTCATCTAGATTCTGCTATTACATTTTGTATTTTCTTGCTCTTCCCATACTTTTTGAGGTGCCAACGATATTGAACTTATGGCTTAAGGACGTACCTGATTATACAGTTTTATTTTCTCGTTTAGTTATAATAAATGCCTTAATCGATAGCACGGCTCTCCCTATAATGACAGCCATTCAAGCAACCGGACGTATTAGGAATTATCAAATAGTGACGGCAGGCTTGTTATTACTTATTTTACCTGTTTCCTATGTTTTCCTCAAATTGGGCTACCCTCCGCAATCCACAATGATAGTGTCTATTTGTATTTCTGCCATAGCACAGTTATCACGAATGTTTTTTGCTAAGCAGTTACTATCAATTAGAATTGGGGCTTATTTCAAAGAAGTACTAGTGCCGATTGGAATAGTAACCATTCTTTCATTCATACCACCTTTTGTGTTGAAATCTATAATGAATAATGGATACTTTGAATTCTTTATAGTTATTGGTACATCATGCCTTTTTGTGGCCTTGATTGCTTTCATGCTTGGTATGTCCCAAGCAGAACGAAGTTATTTGATAAGCATTGTAAAAAAGAGAATTCATAAAAAATGAGAATAGAACGTAATCTGGATTTAACCGAATTCAACTCTTATCGGATTCATTCAGTCGCAGAGACTGCGTATTTTCCGGAAACGACTGAAGAAATAAAAAAATTGGCAGATAGTATAAATCCTATCATCATTGGCGGTGGTTGCAATGTTATTTTCGCGCAAGATTGTTATGCACAACCTATCATGTTTGTTAGAGACAACTATTCTGGTATTTCTTCAAATGGAGAATGTCTGGTGGTAAAAGCTGGTACCGACTTAAAGGTGCTAAGTGAATATGCTAAAGACCATTCGTTAAGTGGTGTGGAGTACTATTATGACATCCCAGGATGTGTTGGAGGTGCAACTATTATGAATGCCGGTTGTAATGGCCGTTCATTCAGCGAATTGTTGGAGGAGGTAACTTTTTACGATATTGAGAAGGAGACTATATCAACGATGACTAAAGAGGAGATGAGATTTGAATACCGTGGCAACGTGCTTAAGGACATGAAAGTTGTGGTTTTGGAAGTTGTCTTGAGGTTACAGAAATCAAGTCAAACAGATATAGCATTATTGATGGAAAATAATAAGGAAAACCGATGGGCAAAGCAACCACGTGATTATCCGAGCGCAGGAAGCGTTTTTAAACGCCCTGTCGGTCACTTTGTGGGGCCAATGATTACCGAGGTAGGATTAAAAGGCTATCGCATTGGTGATGCTATGATTTCAGACAAGCATGCAGGTTTTATTGTCAATCTTGGGAATGCCTCAGCAGGGGACATCATATCGCTCATTCGTATGGCTCAAGAAAAAGTAAAGGCTCAGTTTGGTGTCGAGTTAGAACTAGAACAAAGAATCATAGGATAATGAAATCCATACTATTTGTTATCAATACATTTTCAGATATAGGGGGGCATTACTATAGCTTAGTGACCACTGCTACAGCATTAAGTATGCAATATAGAGTTTATATAGTAAATGTCGGAGAAAAACCGGCACCTATTATTTCAAACACTGATATTCCCCACTCCTATGTTTATTCTGATTTAAAAAATCAAGGCTCTGTCACACGACAAATTACTAGGATTGTAAAATCGCAACATGCTGAAGTTATTCATGCTTTTGATCAAGTTTCTTATTTTTTAAGTTTCTTTACCGCATGGAGATGTGGAATACCTTTAGTCGCGACTAAGTGCGGTGGGCCTGTGAGTCCTAATTATCCATATATTAATAACATTGTCGTTTTTACCAAAGAGGATCAGACGTTTTTCAATTCAAAGTTAAATTGTAATGAGTCCCAGATAGCTCTAATCCCCAACAGGGTTATTCCTTTTCAGCAGGATAAGGATAGAATTGATTCGTTGAGAAAAGTATGCAATATTGAAGACAAGCGAGTTATTCTTCGAATAGGCAGAATAGATCCATTCTATTATGAAACTAGCAAACAAAGTATTAACTTAGCGAAAGCCTTGCATGAGTTAGATCCGTCTTTTGTTTTGTTGATTGTGGGTAATGTGGTGGATAATGAGACTCTTGGAAAAATGCGTCAGGATGCTTATGGTTGTGATTTCATATACTTTGTGACCGATAGAAAATTTACGCTCGATGCAAAACAGTTAATTGATATAGCAGAAATTGTTGTTGGAACAGGCAGAGGGTTTATGGAAGCTTGCAGTTTGGGCAAAACCATGATGGCACCGAATAAGGGCAACTTGTATCCGACTATGATGACAGACGATATATTTGATGAAGTGTTTTATTATAATTTCTCAGAGCGGTACAAAGGGCGTGATTATTCTCCTACTGAGATTATTGAAATGATTAATCATAGTAAAGGGGAGTCCCTATCATGGTTTGATCATTATTTCTCTAGTTCAAAGATTGAACCTTTATATTCTTCTTTTTATGATAATTTAAAACCGACAAAATATTATAAAATCTTCAAAGATATTGTTAAGCCTCTTCTTTCGGGGTGGTATCATACTATTAAATTGAGAAATAGATAAGAAGAATTATATGAGAAAACAAACAGTTTTATTATTCAATACTATTTATCCAACACAAACAGGAGGAATGGAAGTGTATAACTACCGTTTATCCAATCGTATTCTGACGGGAAAGACACCGAATATTATTTTGTTGTTGTCTGATTCGTCTCGGGTGGATAATAGGCGGATTTTTTGTATACGCAATCGAATATTTGGAATTACTCGCTATGGTTTAGGAATGCTATCTGTATTTGTTTCTTGTTTGATCTCGAGACATATACATATCAGGAAATGGAAAACAGTAATGATTCCCTATACAAGCAATTTTGAGTTCAATGCATGGCCAGTTCTGTTGTTCAGTAAACTGTTTGGATTTAAGTATGTGCTTCATTGTCATGGGGGGGGAGCAAAAGAATGGCGTACACCAAAGTTGCAAACAAAGCTTTTCAGAAGAGCTAGTCACGTGACAGCCGTATCACAAAAGATTATCGATGAGTATGAAAAAAGGACAGGATGTAAAGTTGAGTATTTACCGCCTTTGATGGACTACAAGAAATCCACTTTATCCAAAGAAGAGGCAAAGAAACAATTTGGTCTTGAAAAGTATGACAAAATTGTTCTCTATGTCGGAAGTGTTAAACACCTAAAATCACCTGAGACTCTGCTAAAAGCATTCTCTTCACTTCCCGATGACTATGTAAAAGAGAAAAGAATTGGTCTGGTAATGGCAGGTGGAGGAGAACTGCTTATGGAAATGCAATCCAAATACTCATCTAATAGTAATATACATATTCTTGGCGCGGTAAAAAACGAGCTGATTAAGGACTTGTATGCCGCTGCAGATATTTATGTTATATGTTCCTGGTTTGAAGGTACTCCTCTCGCTTTAATGGAGGCTATGTATAATGGTCTTTGTTGTATTGGAACGAAGGTGCAGGGAATAGACGCTATTCTCGAAGACAAAAAGAATGGACTGTTATTCCAGAAAGACGATGATAAGGTTTTGCGTGAACTTTTACAAAAGTGTCTTAATGACGATGATTTGGCACTGCGATTAGGAAAGAATGCACAGGAGTTCTATAATACTCATTATTCATACGACAACCACTTGAAAAAAGTGTTTGAATTACTTGATTATAGTAAAAACTAATATGAGAAACGTAATAATGATGCACAGTGTGGGCAGTAACCATACCTTGTGGAAAGAACGCTGGCTCTCGGTTGACAAAGAGCAGTTTGAGGTGTTTTGCCGATACCTGAGCAAACATGGTTATAAAACGTACTTTCTTGATTATTGGTATGAGCAAGAGAATGTGTCAGTAAAAGATAAGAAGGATTTATACCTGACATTTGATGATGGATATCTTGACAATCTGCTGGTCGCCTATCCCATCATGAAGAAATATGGCATCAAGGGTACTATTTTCGTTAATCCAGAGTTCGTTGACCCCAGTAGCGGTATTCGCACATTAGAGGGTAACAAAGGAGAGACACTAGGATTTCTGAATTGGGACGAGATTCGCTTCCTCGACAAATCTGGAGTGATGGATATTCAGTCGCATAGTATGTCGCACAATTTCTATTTCAGAAGCGATAATATGATAGATGTGCATACACCAGAGGATAAGTATCATTGGTTGGCATGGTATAATAAACCGGAGAGAAAGCATGTTTGGCAGTTAGAAGACCAAAGTATTTATACTCCTTATGGAACTCCAGTGTTTGAGTATTATCGTGCTTTAGGGCTACGTCGTTATTTCCCAGATGAAAGGGTTGTAGATAAGTCAATCACTTTATATAATGAAGGTAAAAGCAAAGAAGATATTATCGCTGCATGCATTGAGCTGTTGAAGACATATCCTGGCCGTTTTGAGACTGACGAGGAGAAAGAACTGCGTTTTCGTTATGAGTTATTTGATAGTAAGCGGATCTTGGAAGAAAAGTTGGACAAGAGGGTGGATTTCCTTTGCTGGCCTGGAGGGGGGTATGACGAAATGTCATTACAATTGGCTGAAGAAGCAGGATATAAGGCTTCTACTATTGCATCAAGAGAAGGAAGGTTGCTTGTTAATAATATAGGATTGAAATACAAAAGAATAGTGCGAATGGGAATGGATTCTACGATTAGAAAAGGCAGGTATTTCAGACCACTGCGTATTGTTCCATCTCATTATAAGGGTCATCTATCTTTCATGCTTAAAATTGAAGAAAGGCGACCAATAGCTCTTTTTCTTGCAAAAGTTAATAATTTGTTTTTAAGATTTTTCTGATGAGTAATAAATACACCTTTTCTATAATCGTCATTTTTTTGGTGATTATTTGGGGACCACTTCAGGCTTATATAGAGACTGATGGTGCATTTAGAATTCCAATGGCATTGTCATTTATTGCAGTTTTAATGTGGAGTTCTGATATTATAAAGTTCTGCTTTCGTAAAGCAGTAGCTTTTTATTTAATACTTGCGCTTTATATTTTTATTAATGGATTGGCACATCATAGTCAATTATTGTATGGAGAAGGATTCATGGGTGTCTATTTGATGGCCGTTGCACTTTTTCTGCCAGTTATGATAATGCTTGTGGTATTTTGTTGTTCAAGATATAAGTTGGATAAGACGCTTCAGTGGATTACTGTCGCATTAGTTGTATATTGTGTGTTATGCTTCTCCTCAGGTGAAATGGTAGATGATATCTCCGGTGAAGGTCAAAGATTTACCTCCATTATTAATGCAAATGAGGTGGCATTGATGCTTGCAATATGTTTTGCTTTTTTATATTTACTATTTGTAAGAGGTCGTATTAGGTTACCCTTTTTTGTTTCATTAGGAATCCTTATTGTAATTGGAGAAATGGCAACGGGCTCTCGTATGGGGTTCTCAATGGTCGGTATAATGTCGGTTTCTTCTATTATAATGTTAAGAAAGCGTGGAAAAATAAACTCTTTTCTAAAAACAGTTTCATTGCTTCTTATTGCATTTGTTCTAATCTATTATATGATGGAATATACTTATGTCGGCCAGCGTTTATCAAGTACTACGACTCAGACAGAAACGATGGTGATGGCAACGGGAACTATTTGGGATAAGTTTGGCGATAGAGGTCTTCAATATTACTATAGCTGGCCGTTTTTTCTCAAAAGTCCGATTTTTGGAATTGGGTTCCACCAGTGGGTAAATGTAGGTAATTTTGGCTATGTATGTCATTCTGAATATCTTGTTCAATATCTGGAGGATGGATTAATTGGTATTGGCCTTTATCTTCCCTTTTTTTTTGGTCTTATAATGAAGCTCTGGCGTAATAGGAATAAGGCAAATTCAAAAGAATCAGCAACGAATAAGGTTGTACTATCCGCAATGTTTGCTATTGCGTTTGCCAATGCAGTCTTGTGGACCTTTTCTAGTATTGGAGTTTTTGCACTCTATGGTATAGCACACGTATTAACTATAGATGATAGCAGGAAAAAGGTTAAATCGTTACTTGCATAATTATTGTGTTATGAGAAATATTTCTTTTTATCTTACACATCCGAAGAAAACGCTCTTTTACATATTTATTACGTTTTCACATTTCCTTCCAGATAGGCTCCATTTGAAATTGCTTTATCGTTTTGAGATGGGGAAGAATCTTGATTTGGATAATCCGCAGACTTTTTGTGAAAAACTCCAATGGTTGAAATTGTATAATCGGAAAGCAGAATACACCACGATGGTGGATAAACTAGCCGTCAAGAAATATGTGACGGACAAGATCGGAAGCCAATATGTAATTCCCGTCTTGGGCGTATGGGAGCGTCCGGAAGATATCGATTTTGAATCTTTACCTGAAAGGTTTGTACTCAAAACCACTAACGGGGGAGGGGGAGAAGGCGTTTATATATGCAAAGATAAAAGAATGATTGATAAGAGAGAAGCAATAAGAATGATGTCTCATTCTATGAAAGCTGATATATATAAAGCACGCGTTGAATGGGCATACAAAAACGTGCCCAAACGGATATTTGCTGAACAATATATGGAAGATAAGCCAGATGTTGCAGACCTGCCAGATTATAAATGGTATTGCTTTAATGGGTCCCCCACTTTCTGCCAAGTTATCAAAGATCGTTCTTCAAAAGAAACCATTGATTT
Source organism: Bacteroidales bacterium (assembly GCA_017964255.1). GTDB lineage: Bacteria > Bacteroidota > Bacteroidia > Bacteroidales > WCHB1-69 > RUG11690. The sequence goes on from JAGCSI010000146.1 coordinate 40,757, forward strand.
CTTCGATACCGATTGGAATCATCAAGAGTTTGTTGGTTTAAATCCTAATGTCACTCATGCTCAAGTATTACCTGAACGTCCGGCACATCTTGAAACTCAGATTCATATAGCGAAAGAGTTATCTAAAGATATTCCTTTTTCAAGGATTGATCTTTATGAAATAAACAATAAAATCTATTTTGGAGAAATAACGTTATATCCTGCTTCTGGAATTGGAAAGTTTCGCCCTGAACAATATGATCAGATTTTAGGGCAGTTACTGGTTTTGCCGGAAGATAAGCATTGCTAGAAGTATCTTATTTTGAAAGAGATGAAATCCAAAAAAATATGAAAGAAAAAAGGAGATTACTATTAATTATTGATACTCTTAATTCAGGGGGTGCACAGAGGCAATTGGTAGGTTTAGCGAAATTGTTGAAAGACAATGGCCATACCGTGCGTGTGATAAGCTATATAGATGCTCCTTTTTATAAAGCATTCCTTGATGAGAACGAAGTGGATAACGAGTGCTTGATAGAAGGAGGGCCAGCAAAGCCAAATTACATCAAGGTATATAGGGCTATTAAAAAGGACATTAAATGTTTTAAGCCAGAAGTTGTAATAGCATATTTACAATTTCCTTCAATTATGTCTTCGCTTATCCATAGTAGAGATAAGTCGTTTAAATTAATTGTATCAGAACGAAATACTACACAAGAATTTGACTGGTTCGAAAGAATAAAATTTTGGACTTTCCGTTGGGCTGACTATATTGTGCCAAACTCGCATTCTCAAGAAAGATTTATTCAACTGCATTATCCAAAGTATGCAAGTAAAATTGTTACGATTACTAATTTTGTAGATACAGATATTTTTGTTCCTGCAACCAAGCAATTTGAGAATCCGACACCTATATTACTGTCTGTTGGTAGGGTTATGGTGCAGAAGAATGTGTTAGTATTCATAAATGTATTAAAGCGTCTTAAGGATGAAGGTATTCTATTCAAAGTACTTTGGTATGGAGGGAAAGAAGATCAATATTTTAAAGAGTGTGAAACAAAACAAAAGGAATACGGATTGGATGGATTGTTAGAATTTAAAGGTCGGACAAATGACGTTCTGGATGTCTATCAAAAAGCAGACGTTTTTTGTCTTCCTTCTATTTATGAAGGATATCCTAATGTCTTATGCGAAGCGATGTGTTGCGGCTTGCCTGTAACTGCAAGTGATGTGTGTGATAATTCGGATATAGTTTCATCTTCGTGTGGACGCTTGTTCAATCCTTATGACGAAGATGATATGTATAATAAGATTAAAGAGATTCTCACAATGAATAAGAGTGAACTGGCTAAGATGGGTGAATGTAGTCGAGATATATCGATTAGAAAGTTCTCTAAGGTCGAATTTGTGATAAAATACGAATCTTTGTTTTAAAACAAGAAGAAAATCTACGTAAAGTCTTGATAATGAATACAATTAATGAAATAAGGAGTGGAGAGAAAAAGGCCAACAAGCCAGGATTAAAGAGTGGTTTGAGAGACTTTTTGAAAAGTATTTGGATGTTTATTCAGAGGAAAAAATATCCTTTTATTTCAACAACAGCCATCATTGGAAGACAACTCGTTGTTCTATCACCACGTAATCTTGTTATGGAAGATTACACAAACATTAAAGATGGTTTAATAATGAACACCAGAGCTAAATTCATTTTTAAAAAATGGTCGGGGGCTGCATCTGGATTGACTGTTATTACGGGAAACCACATGTCAGTTCCAGGCAAGCATCATAAAATGGTATCTGACAAGGATAAAGACGAGATAGATATTAATCATGAATTTGATAAGGATGTTGTTGTTAATGAGGACGTTTGGCTTGGAGTGAATGTAATCCTTATGGCGGGTGTTACCATTGGGCGTGGTGCTATTGTTGGTGCTGGAGCTGTGGTGAGATATGATGTTCCTCCCTATGCTATCGTGACTGGTAATCCTGCAAAGGTTGTTGGTTTTCGTTTTACACCCGGAATTACCGTTCAACATGAAGAGGAACTGTACCCTGAAGAGGAAAGACTTTCGGAAGAATTGCTACAAGAGAACTATAAAAAATATTTTGTTTCAAGGATTAAAGATATTCAGGATTATCTGAAACAATAGAGATATGAAGCATTTAAAATCAATAAATCACATTGGATATGCTGTTAAAGATATATCCAAGAGTGCGAGTGTTTACACCTCGGCAGGTTGGGCCTTGTCCCCTGTCTTTGATGAGGAAGTACAAGGAACCAAAATAGCCTTTTTAACAAAGAAGGGTTTCCCGACGATTGAATTAGTGGCTCCATTGAAGGAAGGGACTCCCTCACCTGTTGATAATTATTTGGAAAAGGTTGGCTGTTCGACGTATCATGTATGCTATGATGTGGATGATATCGAACAGGCAGTAGAGGATCTCTTCGATGAGGGGTTCAAGCCATTATTTATGCCTGTAGAGTCTGTGGCTATGGATGGGCATCAGATATGTTATTTGTATCACATGAGTGTTGGATTGATAGAGTTAGTAAGTACAAGATGAAATATACATTTTATAGTCAGGTGCTGAATCCTGTATTGCAGAGCATCGAGAAATATCCTGATAGAAATGCTTTCTGCATAGATGAGAAATTCTATACATACAGTGATTTTTCAAAGAGAATAAGTGCTATTTACTCTTCGTTAGAAAAACATTCCACAACAAAGCAACAAGTGGGTTTGGTCATCAATGATGACTTGGATACGTATGCTTCCATATTTGCACTATGGTTGAAGGGACTTTGTTATGTGCCATTACATCCGGGTTGGCCATTGGACCGATGTGAGGAGATTTGTAGTCAGGTAGGTCTTAGTTTGATTTTGGATTCATCCTCAAAAACCAGGTATACGGGGCAGGAAGTACTCATGACATCCTCTGTTGAGGATTTGAGCGCCCAATTGACGTATACGTCCAATGTAGATGAAGATGATTTAGCTTACATCTTATTTACATCTGGGAGTACGGGCAAGCCTAAAGGTGTGCAATTGATGAGAAAGAACGTTGCTGCCTTTATGGATTCTTTCTGGCAAACAGGTATAGAAATCAATGAAGAAGACCGGTGCTTGCAGGCCTTCGATTTGAGCTTTGACGTGTCGGTTCAAAGTTATCTGGTGGCTCTTACCCGTGGAGCATGTGTCTTTACAATACCACATGGACAAGTTAAATATGTGTATGCCAGCGGCCTAATAGAAGATCATGGAATTACATTTGGCGCAATGGCTCCGTCAATGCTCCGTTATCTACAGCCCTATTTTGATGAGATGGATGCAACAAGCCTTAAAGCCTGTATTTTGACAGCAGAGGCTTGCCCTGTTAACTTGATGGAAGAATGGTATAATTGTGCCACAAATACAGAGATATATGATTTCTATGGTCCAACAGAGGCAACTATTTATTGTACTTATTATAAGCTGACCAGAGGCGGTAATAATAAGAGTTTGAATGGAATTATCTCAATAGGAAGACCTTTGGCAAATTGCATTGGGTTAATACTTGATGAAGCTGGGAACGAATTACCTACAGGGGAAAAAGGAGAATTTTGTGTTGCGGGTGATCAAGTCACAAAGGGCTATTGGGATAATCCAGAGAAAAACGAAAGTTCTTTCTTCTACAAAGAAGTGAATGGTGAAAGAATACGTTTCTATCACACTGGAGACCTCTGCTATAAGGACGAAGATGGCGACATCATGTATTCTGGACGCTTGGATCATCAAGCTAAGATACAAGGCTTTCGTGTTGAATTAGGGGAAATAGAGTTTCACGCCAGAGAGTTTCTGAAAAAGAATGCAGTTTGCATTGCATTTGATAACGAGAAGTGTCTCACAGAAATTGCGATGTTCATTGAAAGTACAGAATTCAATGCAGAAGATTTGCTGGCGTATATGAGAACAAAGATGCCTTCCTACATGATACCAACAAGGCTCTTCTTCATTCCTGTTTTTCCGCTGAATTCCAATGATAAAACAGATAAGGTAAAACTTAAAGGAATGATAAAATGATAGATGAAACAAAATATATATTTCGTGATGCAACGTTAGCAGATGTTGACTTCCTTTCTACAGCTATTGTTGAAGCTAAAAAAGGTGGTTCAGAAATGGTCGGAATGGCCAACCTCTTTGACTTATCCGTAGACTCCTTTAGGAATTACGTTAAACAAATGCTTGAAGAGGAAATTGATGGCTGCGATTTCTCAATCAGTAGTTTTATCATCGCTGAGTATGAAGGAAAGCCTGTTGCAACTTTCGGGGGTTGGGTAGAAGGCGAAAATGAAGATGAAATGCCGTCGTCGTTACTGAAATCCAATCTGATTGGATATGTTATTCCGATTGAAAATGTTCAGAAAGCAAGGGAAAAATCACATATTCTTGAGGATTTACAAGTCGAGAGAGTGGCAGGAACTTATCAATTGGAATATGGTTATACTGTGCCTGAACATCGTGGTCATCATCTTATTGGAAGACTAATAGAAAAACATATTAACCGAGCCAAAGCTTCTGCTTTGAGTGTTAGAAAAATGCAAGTCTTGGTATATGACAACAACATAGCTGCGATTACAGCCTATACAAAAGCAGGGTTCAAAGTTATTCAAACATTGGTGGCGGACAATAGCGAAATACTTAAGTATTACCCTCATAATAGAGAATTATTTTTAGAAAAATCATTATAAAACTATTAAACAATGGAAAAAACAGAAATTATTGAAAAGTTGACATCCGTATTTCAGGAGGTCTTTTCTGACAACTGTCTCGTGCTCAACGATGAAATGACAGCTAATGATGTCGAAAAGTGGGATTCTCTCACCCACATGTTAATGATTTCAACGGTTGAGGAGCAGTTTGGAGTTAAGTTTAAGTTGAAGGAGCTTAACAAACTTAAGAAAGTTGGAGATATTGTGGAGATTCTACACGACAAACTTTCGGCATAGGCATTTTGTTGTCAATCGTAATGGATTAGAGCCTTTTAATGCGTGGCTAGCAATCATTAAGGCTCTAATCCAAATTATCAGTTTAAATAGTATTATTATCAAATGATAGCAAAGATTAATAATGTCGATGACTAAAGTACTTGTACTATCTACAAGCAAGAGGGCTCGTGGGGGCATCGCTGCTGTTTTGAAACTCTATGAGCAAAGTGATGTGTGGAAAAAGTATCATTGTCGATGGGTTTCTACACATAAGGATAGTAGCAAACTGATAAAGATTTGGTATCTATGTAAAGGAATGATAGAGTTTCTTTTTTTACTACCATTTTATGATATCGTCCACATCCACTTTAGCCTAGCCGGTTCTGCACGAAGAAAGTACCCATTCTTTAGGATAGCAAAGAAGATGGGAAAAAAAGTCATTATTCATTTGCATTGTGGGTCTCAGATTGATGATATTTGGAATCATACTTATCAGACGATGTTCGAACAATGTGATTGTGGAATACTGCTATCAGAGAGCTTGAAATCAAAAATCGAAGAGCATATTGGAAAATCTGACAAACTGAAAGTAGTGTATAATCCCTGTCCAATCGTACCCAATAATACTGAGTATGAAAAGAAGAATCATATTCTTTTTAGCGGAACGCTATATGACGGTAAAGGCTACAAAGACTTGATTAATGCATTTGCAAGAGTGGCAGCAAAGTATCCAAATTGGAAGATTGTTTTTGCAGGAAACGGTGAAGTTGAGCAAGCGAGGGCTTTATCAGAGAAGTTAGGGATTAGTAAACAGGTGCTATTGTTAGGCTGGGTTAGTGGAGAAGCAAAACATAAGGCATTCAGTGAGGCAAAAGCATTATGTCTCCCCAGTTATGCTGAAGGTTTTCCAATGGCTGTATTGGATGCTTGGGCATACGGTTTGCCTGTGGTAACCACCCCTGTAGGTGGTGTTCCAGATGTGGCTGTAGATAGAGAGAACATGCTGTTGTTTGAGCCTGGAGATGTGGATCAATTGGCCGTACAGTTGGGACGAGTGATAAATGATGAGGCGTTGAGAGTTCGTTTGAGCGAGGAATCTGCAAAAATGGCGCAAAATCAGTTTAACTTGGTTTCGATAACGAATCAGGTTGGCGACATTTATAAACAAATAGTGAAGACGGAATGACATGGACTTAAAAGAAATACATATTTGGAACATCAAGTATAATCTACTTACTGTAGATGAAATTGTAATGATTGTAAATAAATGGTTGTCTGAAGGGCGTAAGGGTGTTCATTTAACTGGAGCTGATGCATACGTGACAGTTCTTGCCCAAAAGGATGAACTGCTTCATCGTGCTATTATGGAATCCGACATAGTTAATGTTGACAGTTATTACCCAACAAAGATGCTGGCCAAACAAGGTTATGAAATCAGAGAGAGAGTCACTACACCTGATGTGATGGAAGGTTTTTTAAAAAGTGCAAATGAAAAAGGACAGAAGATTTATTTGTTAGGAGCTAAAGAGGAAACATTACAAGCCTTAATTGAGATATTGAAGAGAGATTATCCCAATATGAAAATAGTAGGATTCCATAATGGCTATTTCAAAGAAGAGGAAGAAGACGCTATTGCTGAGGCTATCTCAAAGGTGGCTCCCGACTACCTCTTTTTAGGTATGCCTACACCAAGGAAAGAACATTTTATTTTAAAATATAAAAGAAAAATTGATGTTGGTGTTTTTCTTGGCGTTGGTGGCGCTTTTGACGCCAGAGCTAACGTAATGAAAAGGCCCCCTAAATTTATGCGTGGTCATGGGTTAGAAGCTTTTTTCAGAGTGCTTAGAAGTCCCAGAGTATATGGAAAAAGGCTGCATATTTTTAGAGAGTTTGACAAATTAGTTGAAGAATATAATAATAAATTGAAAGATAATTGATAAGATTGTAGATATGAGCAAAGCATTCATTTTTCCTGGCCAAGGTTGCCAGAAGGAGGGGATGGGAAGCGACCTCAATGAGCAGTTTCCCCAGGCACGAGAGCTATTTGAGCGGGCTAACGACTTCTTGGGCTACAAGATAACGGACGTGATGTTTCATGGTACGGAAGAGGAGTTGATGGAAACCAAGAACACCCAACCCTCGGTGTTCGTGTATGAAACCATCCTCGCCCTGTGTCAGGATGATGTGAAGCCCGACGTGGTGGCCGGTCACTCACTGGGTGAGTTTGCGGCATTGGTAGTGGCCGGTATCCTTTCGTATGAAGATGGTCTGAACCTTGTCTTGAACCGTGCCTTGATTGGCCAGAAAGCCTGCGAGAAATATCCCACAGGTATGGGAGCCGTGATCGGCCTTACGGACGAATATGTGGCACAACGTATCAAAGAGATTTGGGAGGAGACAGGTGAGCCTATATATTTTGCCAACTACAACGGCCCCGGTCAGGTGGTCATCAGCGGCTCGATGAAGGGCGTGATGAAAGCCTGCAAGGCATTCCGCAAGGAGGGAGCCAAGAAGGCTGTGCCGCTGGCCATTGGCGGTTCGTTCCATACACCTTATATGGACGAGGCGCGTGAGGAATTGGGTGAGATTATCAAGAAGACTCCGTTCAGTACCCCCAAGATCCCTATCTACCAGTGCGTGGATGCCCTGCCGCATACAGACCCAGACGAGATTAAGGAGAACCTGATTCAGCATATCACTCACCCTGTGCTGTGGACGGACATGACCCGCAACATGGTGAAGGATGGCGTGACGGAATTTTATGAGGTGGGAACCGACGATACACTGGAGAAGATTGTTCGTCGCATGGCTCCAGAACTACATCAGCAGTCGTTGCTGGATGTGCCTACTTATGCTGGGAAGGTGAAGAATTTCAAGATTGTGAAGGATAGTTGAGAGTTGAGGGTTTAGAGTTGAGAGACAGTAATAAAGTTTAGAGTTATATATATTATTCACATTAAATTATTAGAATTATGACTTTAGAAGAATTTGTAACGGCATTTGCCGATGAGTTTGATGAGACTCCTGCTGAGAGCTTTGCTCCTGCAACTGTTTACAAAGACTTGGATGAATGGGGTTCGCTGACCGCCCTCAGCATCATAGCACTGGCTATGGAAGGCTTTGGTAAAAAGATTACCGGTGCAGATCTCAGATCGGTTGATACCATCGAGGATTTGTACAATCTGATTCAGACCAAGTAAACGACAGGCGATGGAGAATCCTTTTTCCCTTGAAGGGAAATGCATATTGGTAACGGGAGCCTCGTCCGGCATCGGACGAGGCATTGCCGTGGCCTGTGCCAAGATGGGAGCAAAGGTGTTACTCTCCGGCAGAAACGAGGCGAGACTGCAAGAAACACTCTCGTTGATGTCAGGGGATGGACACACGGTTTTGTGTGGTGATTTGAACTCGGAAGAAACCCGCAAGGAAGTTGTCGAAAAGATACCCGACCTGAACGGTGTGGTATATTGTGCCGGTATTTCGCAGATTCAGATGGCAAAGCGTATGGAGCAATCCTCATTAGAGGGTATTTTCCAGACCAATGTCTTTTCACCACTGATGCTGAACACCCTACTGCTGAAGAAAAAGAAAATCAAGAAAGACTCATCCATCATATTTATCTCATCAATTTCTGGCGTATATCGCAGTCAGATAGGTGAGGGAGGCTACGGAGCCACCAAGGCCGCTCTTACAGGCTATGTGAAGAGCCTGGCCCTGGAACTTGCCGCCCAAGGCATCAGGGTGAACACTATCCATCCCGGAGTTGTGGAGACACCCCTGCTGGAAGTGAGCAACGGCACCTTTGGCGAAGAAGAGTTGGAAGCCCTGCGGCAGAAATACCCCTTGAAGCGTTTCGGAAAGCCGGAAGACATTGCCCATTGTGCGGTCTATCTGCTGAGCGATGCTTCGAGTTGGATGACAGGTTCCAACCTGTTGATTGATGGTGGGTTTACATTAAAATAATTAGAATGAAAGCATATATCAAAGCAATCAACTATGCCCTGCCGGAAGGTGTGCTGACCAACGAAGAGGTGGCCGCCATGTTTCCGGAGTGGACGGTTGAGAAGATAGAGAAGAAACTCGGCATCAAGCAGCGTCATATCACTGCTGAGAACGAGACGGCAAGCGACCTTGCCATTCAAGCAGCCGAGGAGTTGTTTGAAACCACGGGCATCGACAAGGAGGAGATAGACTATCTGATCTTTGTGACCCAGAGTCCCGACTATCACCTGCCCACCACGGCCTGTGTGATTCAGAAACGTATGGGGCTGAGCCATAACCTCACCTCCATCGATGTGAACTTAGGTTGCAACGGTTTTGTGGTAGGACTGTCATTAGCCAAGGCCGTGATCATGGCTGGTCAGGCCAAAAACGTGCTGCTGCTGACGGGTGAGACCTACTCGAAATACATGCACGAGCGCGACAAGAGCAACCGCACCATCTTTGGTGACGGAGCCAGCGCTACGGTGGTGAGTACCGAGGGGATGGCCGAGATAGGCGACTTTGTGGTGGGAACCGACGGTGAAGGTGCAGAGAACCTGATTGTGAAGACCGGTGGTGCCCGTCACTTGAAACCAGCCAACGACCTGGAGTTTGACGACTTCGGGAATCCCCGTTCGTCGGACAACCTGTATATGGACGGCCCGGCCATCCTGAACTATTCGCTGGAGTTCCTCACGAAGCTGGTGAACGATGTGCTGGCAAAGAACAACCTGACGATGGATGACATTGACCTGCATGTGTATCATCAGGCTAACATCTTCTTAGCCAACTTGGAGCGCAAGACCCTGCGGATTCCGCCCGAGAAATATTGGGTCTGCATAGAGAATACGGGTAACACCGTCAGTTCCACCATTCCCATTGCCCTCTGTGAGGCTTTGAGACAAGGCAAACTGACCAAGGGCATGAAAGTGCTATCGATAGCCCAGGGCTTGGGTTATACTTGGGGTGGTATGGTGCTCTACTTCTAATCAGAAAGCATGCTGAAGATAGAGCGGTTTGTCAACCAACTGATGACCTCCAACTGCTATGTGGTGGTGGACGAGGAGAGCAAGCATTGCCTGTGTATTGACCCAGCCTCTGAGCAATCGGAACGGGAGATTGCCTACATTGGGCAAAACGGGCTGACGCTTGACCACATCATCCTCACCCACGAGCATACTGACCATACTTGGGGTGTGAATGCCTTGAAGGGTCGGTTTGCGGAGGCCAAAGTCATCTGTTCGGAAGTATGCTGTGAAAACCTGGCGAAGGAGTTTCAGGCATATTTCCTCCTCTATTTTGACAATCCCGACTACCAATATACAGTGTGTCAGGTGGATGAAACCACCGAGGCGATGGGAGGCAGCCTGCTTTGGCAGGGACACAAGATTAAGTTTGTTTCCACCCCAGGGCATAGCTTGGGTTCCATCAGTATAGACATAGACGGAAGACTGTTTACGGGCGATTCCATCATGCAGTCGAAACCGTATGTCAACAAACGAAATGGCTCGAAGGAGCTGTTCTTTGAAAGCGTGAAAAAGATTCTGGAAACCTACCCTCAGGAGACCTTGGTATATCCGGGGCATGGGGAGGTGTTTCAGTTAAAAGACTATCAACGATGATACATATAGAGAACAAAAAGACCACGGAACTGAGCAGGGAAGACCTGGAGCAGATACGGAAAGGATTCAACGACACCTTCTCGCTCGACAGGCCATTTGACGTGTTTATGAACCAGTATGTGCAGAATGCCTTTGGCTATTCGTGGCACAACGTGGTCTATGACGACGACAAGGTGGTGGGGCATATCTGTGCGGTACCCAGTTACTATTGGTGCGACGGAGAGAAAGTGGTGTTTGTGGACGGAGTGGATGCGTTTATCCTGAAAGAATACCGTGACGGAGAGATCTTTCTGGAGCAGTTGCAGTCCTACTTCGGACACATGAAGGAGATAGGTGCCAAACTGATGGTGGGCTTTCCCGATGCCAAGGTGATGAAGCTTTACGCCAAAACCAAGGTATATAAGAAGATAGGCGAGATGCAGACCTATATCCTGCCCTATAGGGTTGGGGGTATAAAACCCTCGTTGAAGCTCTTCAATTGGGCATCGGAAGCGTTTGCTTGGTGCTATGTGGGGCTGACAGGACTTTTTGCCAGCAAGGAAGTCACTAAATTCAAGATTGAGAAAGACACCGAATCGTTCAATGCCACCCGCTACAAACGGATGGATGGCGATTACCAAATAGTGAAGAACGGAGATGTGGAGTTCTTCTATAAGTGTATGCCCTTCAAGGGCGTGAGGGCTGCTTTCCTGATTGACGTAACAGGTAAGTCGGCCAAACACTTCAATCAGGCGGTGAAATACATCCTGATGCATAACCGCAAGGAGTTTGACCTCATACTGTATGTGGGCAACCTCTATTTCAAGAACAGCGGCCTGATCAAGGTTCCGGCCAAGTTCGCCCCCAAGCAGTTCAACTTCATCATCAAGTTCTTCGATAAGAACTACAACAACGACATGGTGAAAGAAATCAGGAACTGGGATGTGAATTTGGCGACGTATGATGTGATATAAGAAGAAACTTCAAACTTTAAACAAATTATAGTAGACTTTGTTCTCTTGGACACGAACGTTTACCTGCATTGTCAGGCATTCGACACCTTGCCCTTGAAGGAAATTGTCTGGGCAATGGATGAGATGGCTGTGTTGTAAAAATTAAATACGGCAATAGGCTTTTACGCGCAGCCATTGCCGTATTGGGGCAGAAGGGTAATCCACACAGCCCGGATGCCCCTAACCATAAGTGGGTGGGTCAACGCTGGTCTCTCAAAGATGGTTCAATTTCCAGCGTTCCTGCCCGTTTTTTGTAATTGAATCTGAAAAAAAGAATCCTATAAGTTGTGAATATCAACTATACCTTCATAAAAGAATAAACAAGATTACTATGAATATACTGACATTCGACGTAGAAGAATGGTTCCACCTTCTCGATTTCGATGCCACTCGCACCGAAGCCGACTGGGGGAAGTATGAGGTGAGGATACATGAGAATGTGGAACGCGTGTTTCGAATCCTGGAAGACACGAATACCAAGGCTACTTTTTTCATCATTGGCTGGATAGCGAAAACCTACCCCGAACTGGTAAAGAAAATAGCTGAGAAGTATCAGATTGGTTCGCACACGATGACGCATCAATTGGTATGGCAACAGAGTAGGGAAGCGTTCAAAGAGGATGTATCGGCTTCCATCAAACTGTTGGAAGACATTAGCGGTAAAGCTGTGGAATGTTTCCGGGCTCCGGGATTCTCTATTAGGGAGAGCGAAGCATGGGCTTTTGAAACGCTGGCGGAACTTGGGATAAAGTACGACAGTAGCGTTTTTCCTGCTCCAGCCTCGCATGGGGGAATGCCAAGTTATGGTGCGGCGGTGCCATCGATAATGGAGGTTGGCGGTGTGCAGATGAAGGAATTCCCTATTCCGTATCACTCTTTTGCAGGCCGACATATCGTCTTCAACGGAGGTGGTTATTTCCGTCTGATGCCCTATCGTATCATCAGGAAGTGGACGAAGGAGATCGCGGGTCAAGCCCGCGATGAGGGTTATTGTCTGAGTTACATTCATCCTCGTGACCTGGATGCCGGTCAACCTATGTTGGAAGGCCTTCCCGCCACCCGTAAGTTCAAGAGTTACGTTGGCTTGAAAGGCGCAGAAAACAAGCTACGGAAGTATTTGACGGAATTTGGGTTTATGGATATTGCCACGGCAGAGAAATTGGTGGATTGGAAGAATGCACCGGTGGTGCAATTATGAGATTGCGGGTCTTTGCCCGCGATGAGGTAGAACAGTGATAAAAACAAAAATAATAAAAAATATTAAATGAGTGTATTTCAAGACAAAACCCTCCTGATTACAGGAGGTACAGGCAGTTTCGGCAATGCTGTGCTGCGTAGGTTTTTAGACAGCGACATCAAGGAAATCCGTATCTTGAGCCGCGATGAGAAGAAACAGGACGATATGCGCCACTACTTGCAGGCGCAGCGTCCGGATGTGTTCCACAAGGTGAAATTCTATATCGGCAACGTGCGTCAACGCGAGGCGGTGGACTTCGCCATGGGTGGGGTGGACTATGTGTTCAGCGCGGCTGCCCTGAAGCAGGTGCCCAGCTGCGAGTTCTTCCCTATGGAGGCGGTGCGCACCAATGTAGAGGGAACGAACAATGTGTTGTTGAGCGCTATTGCCCATGGTGTGAAAAATGTGGTGGTGCTCAGTACGGACAAGGCAGCTTACCCCATCAATGCGATGGGTATCAGCAAGGCGATGATGGAAAAAGTGGCTATTGCGCAAGGCCGAGCCTTGGGTGAAGGAGCCGCTACCACAATTTGCTGCACCCGTTACGGTAACGTAATGGCTAGCCGTGGTTCTGTTATTCCCCTTTGGGTGGAACAGATGATGGAAGGCAAGCCCATCACCATCACCGACCCCAACATGACCCGCTTCATGATGACGCTGGATGATGCGGTGGATCTGGTTATTTATGCATTTACCCATGGCCACAATGGTGACCTCTTCGTGCAAAAAGCGCCTGCCGCTACACTCTCTGTGCTGGCACAGGCCCTGAAGGAGACTTATGCTAAGCTTGATCCCAAATACGGTGAGACGGAAGTGAAGGTGATTGGCACGCGCCACGGCGAGAAGCTCTATGAGACGCTGGTGACCCGCGAGGAGATGGCCCGCGCCATCGACATGGGCAATTACTTCAGGATTCCCTGCGATAGCCGCGACCTGAACTACGACAAGTATTTCACCGAGGGCAGTGAGGATATCTCCCGCATTGAGGACTATCACAGTCACAACACGGGTCAGCTTGACGTGGAGGGTATGAAGGAACTGCTCCTGAAATTAAGGTTTATACGTGAGGACTTGGGATTAGAGCCCAGAGCAAAGAGTAAGGATATTAGATCTGAATAAGATGAAAATACTAGTTACCGGAGCCAAAGGCTTTGTGGGTAAAAACCTTTGTGCCCAATTAAGGAATATCAGGGATGGCAAAGCCCGGAATTATGCCGTGCAAATTGAGGAGATTTTCGAGTACGACATTGATTCCACACCAGAGGAATTGGAACTGGCCTGCCGAGAGGCGGACTTTGTATTCAACCTCGCCGGGGTGAACCGTCCGAAGGAAACCTCTGAGTTTATGGCGGGCAACTTCGGCTTTGCCTCTACTTTGCTTGATACTTTGAAGAAGCACGGCAATAAGTGCCCAATCATGCTCAGCAGTTCGCAGCAGGCAAGTCTGACGGGACGATTCGGGAATTCCGAATATGGAAGAAGTAAAAAAGCCGGAGAGGATCTCTTCTTGGAGTACGAAAGGGAGTTTTTGCAAGCAGCTCCTCATGCCGCAGTTGATGCGGCATCTCCAGGAGATTGCGGGTTTTCGCCCGCAATGAGGGATCAAGCCCGCGATGAGGGATTAAGACCTCGTGTCTTAATCTACCGTTTCCCGAACCTTTTTGGCAAGTGGTGCCGGCCCAATTATAATTCCGCGGTGGCCACCTTCTGCAACGCTGTGGCGAACGATTTGCCTTATACGGTGAATGATCCGTCTGTGGAACTGGAACTTCTGTACATTGATGACCTTGTGGAAGAAATGATTGCCTGTCTGCAGGGAAAGGAGCACAGATGTGAGTTTGAAGGGCTGGAAGTAATCCCGACTCCTCATGCCGGACTTGATGCGGCATCTCCTGAGATCGCGGGTCAAGCCCGCGATGAGGGAATAAACGTGGGCCGCTATTGTTACGTGCCAACCACCCACAAGGCTACTTTGGGTGAGATTGTGGATTTGCTGAATTCCTTTGCGGCACAGCCGTCAACGCTGATGATTCCCGAGATTCCCGCCAACAGTTTTGCAAAGAAACTGTACTCTACATATCTCTCCTATTTGCCTAAGGAGAAGGCCGCCTTTCCGCTGAAGATGAACGTAGACGACCGTGGCTCATTCACAGAGCTGGTGCATACGCCCAGTTGCGGTCAGGTGAGCATCAACATTTCCAAGCCCGGCATCACCAAGGGCCAGCACTGGCATCACACCAAATTCGAGCAGTTCATTGTGGTAAAGGGTCATGGCCTGATTCAGCAACGTAACCTCAACGACCCTGAGGGCAAGATTTTGGAATGGGAGGTGAGCGGCGACAACATCCAGGCGGTTCACATGCTCCCGGGATACACCCACAACATCATCAACCTCAGTGACACCGAAGATCTTGTCACTGTCATGTATTGCAACGAGATTTTCGATCCCAATAAACCGGATACATTTTTTGAAAAAGTTAAATAAAAAGATATGGCTTCTTTTAAAGATAATGGAAAACTTAAGCTTCTCATCATTGTAGGCACACGACCAGAGATTATCCGTCTGGCGGCAGTGATTAACAAATGTAGGCAATACTTTGACTGCCTGCTGGCGCATACAGGACAGAATTATGACTATAACCTGAACGGGGTGTTTTTCAAAGACCTCGGTCTGGCTGACCCAGATGTGTATATGGAAGCTGTAGGTAAGGATCTGGGCGAGACGATGGGCAACATCATCGCCAAGAGCTACCAGCTGATGGTGGAGGTGCAGCCCGAGGCAGTCCTTGTTCTCGGCGACACCAATAGCTGCTTGTCGGTTATTGGTGCCAAGCGACTGCATATCCCCATCTTCCACATGGAGGCTGGCAACCGCTGCAAGGACGAGTGTCTGCCCGAGGAGACCAACCGCAGGATTGTGGATATTATTTCTGATGTGAACATGGCTTATTCTGAACATGCCCGTCGCTATCTGGCCGATTGCGGGCTGCCCAAGGAAAGGACTTATGTGACGGGTAGCCCGATGGCGGAGGTGCTGCACAATAATCTGGCATCGATTGAGGCGTCGGATATTCACCAGCGGCTGGGCTTGGAGAAAGGCAAGTATATACTGCTTTCGGCACACCGTGAGGAGAACATCGATACTGAAAAGAACTTCCTTTCGCTGTTCAACGCCATTAATGCTATGGCGGAGAAATACGATATGCCGATCCTCTATAGTTGCCATCCCCGTAGCAGAAAGCGTTTGGAGGCCAGTGGATTCAAACTTGACGAGAGAGTGATTCAGCATGAGCCGCTCGGATTCCATGACTATAATTGTCTGCAGATGAATGCCTTTGCGGTGGTTTCGGATTCGGGCACTCTGCCGGAAGAGAGTTCCTTTTTCACGTCGGTGGGTCATCCGTTCCCTGCGATCTGTATCCGCACATCGACCGAGCGCCCTGAGGCATTGGACAAGGCCTGCTTCTTTATTGCCGGTATAGATGAGAAGTCGTTGCTGCAAGCGGTTGAGACGGCTGTTTCGATGAACCTTGCCGGTGACCATGGCATCCCTGTACCGGATTATGTGGATGAGAACGTCAGCACCAAAGTAGTGAAGATCATCCAAAGCTACACGGGCATTGTGAACAAGATGGTGTGGAGGAAGTAAAGAATTGTTATATTACAATCTTATTGATTTTAGACACTTCATGTGTGTAGGAGTAAGCAACTGCCATCACGCATTCATTGTCCAACTTTCATTGATTATTGTGTTGTCAATAATGAAACTCATTATTAATTCAAGAACTCATTTATTCACTAAAATACAGAAAGGAGGGCATATGACGCCAGTAAAATTATTTTTATTTCAGTTAAGGAAGTTCTTTTCCGCAACTACTTTTGTCAGTTTCTTAGAAACTCTTTGGGCAATCGGGTGCTCCGTGGTGGCAGGGATTATCCCTGCAAAAAAATAACCACTTATTATAGTATTGCAAGTTTTAGCAGAGTGTAAAGAAAAGGATATCATGAAAATAGACAAAGAACTATTGGATGATTTAACGGGGCGTGCCAAGGCATCGCCCCGTTTGCGGATGAATTGCGACCTTCGCAACGGCGCCGAGGACAGTTCCCAGCGTATGCTCAACGCTATCGAGCCTGGTACTGTGCTGCCGATTCATCGCCATAGGGAGAGCTCCGAGACGGTGGTGATGCTGCGTGGCAAAGGCCGTTGGAATTACTTCGATGACAACGGCAACCTCACAGAGTCTTTCCTCCTTTCCGCCGATGGCGACCTCCGTGGCCTCTCCGTCCCGCAAGGCCAGTGGCATAACGCCGAGAGCCTCGAAACAGGCACGGTGATCCTGGAATGCAAGAATGGGAAGTATGACCCGAAGGGGACGGAAGAGTTTCGGAATAAAAGTTAGTATTGAGATAGGTATGGAGTTGTGAGAGTGCGTCAGTAACTACGGCATGCCAAAGTGGAAGATGATAACACATATAAAATGAGAGTTGTCTTTTACAAACCCAGACCAAACATCATGGGTAAAAACATATAGAAAACGGAAGAAACATTGGAGAAGCCTATAAGTCTTGTTGTTAAAGTTAGACAATAGTATTTAACCTCCATATTTTTACATTGCATTATGTCTAGATCTGAGAAAATAAACAACAAAATAAACAACATTGTCTCAACCAATGCTTTCAACGACAGATTTACGTCGTTGACACGTTCTATTAAGATTTTTCTTCCTTCCAAAGAGTCAAATAGAAAAGACGAGGTTGAAAATAACAATTTTGATGATTTTGTTGGACGTGAGCGTTTGATGGAACGATTGTATAATTGGCTTTCTGACAAAAATAAAGATAGCGGGTCTTATTTGGTAACAGGTTTTCGAGGGATGGGCAAAACAAGTCTCGTAACCCGAGTAACAGATCGGTTAACACGTGAAATTAAGCAGAAGAGTGAGCGATACTACTTTATATTGCTCTTGCTACCTTTACTGTGTCTAGGAATTATTTATTCAATTGACATTGTCAATACACTCCAAGGTTATGTTTATGTGATTTTTTTCATGTCTCTTTTCCTGCCTCTCGGGTGTTTGGGATACTGTAACAAGTATAATAAAAAAAGATACAAGTATCCCAATAGGGATAAATTTGAAGAGGAACATGTCAGTAAAATGGCAAGAGGTAAAGACGATGACAAGAGCGAAAAAAAATATAGCAATATCAAGGTTTCAATTAATTTAGGCCACGAAGTACTCAATGAACGTGATGTCTTGAGCATGATTGCAACCAGTGTAAGGAACAAATACAAGGTGTTCGTCAAAAGCATACAGCCTCATTTTTTTCACAACATGATAATTGTACTCATTGTGGGAATATTTGGCGCTGGTGGTGCTCTTTGGGTCGAAAAAGAGGTTGTTAATGTGGCTGGATTTAAGAAATATTCAGATAATATAGAAGTATATCGAGAGAAAGCTGTTGATTGTAATGCTGATGGTGAATTTCTTGAAATCGAAGGTAATCATGGCGAATCGTGGTTTCCGAGATTAATGTACAACATTGGACATGCTTTTCATGAAACATACAGGAATAACCCCTTTTCAAGAATGTTGTTCAAATTTTTAATGTATGGTTCTTTTGTTGCCTTATTTTGGTGGTTGGGAAGTTTTTTAAATTTGTTGATACCAAGACGCTCAACGCCACGAAAAGTTCTTCGACGGCTTGATACATTAGTGGAACGGATTGTAGCCACTACCGAGGAGGTGTCTGGTGCGACATCTGTTGCTGAAAAAAATGTATTGTCGGTTTCTTTCTTCAATAGACAAAGGCATAAGATTAGGCCTATTGCTGATATTCGAGAGATTGAGACTGAATTAGCTGAAATTATCAATCAGATTAATTCTGATGGGTGCCCAAACAATTATAGAGCTCACTTTATTGTCGTGTTTGATGAAATGGATAAAATTGATCCTGCAATAATGGAACAACACAATGTTAATGAAATGCCGGAATTTACGGATTCTGTGAAAGGATTTCCGGATGGCATGGATTCCCGCGAACGAAGGAGAAATGTGTTGAAACTATTGGCAAACATCAAACTTTTTGTTTCGACAGCTAAAGCAAAGTTTATCTTCATCTCTGGCCGTGAACTTTATGATGCATATCTTGCAGATCTCAGTGATCGCGACTTTGCCATCAGCAGTATTTTTTCAGGAGTTATTAATGTGGATAGTTTCCTTACTCCGGAAGGTGGGCAAACAGATGTACGCTCCATGTCGGAATGGTACATCGCTAATCAATTGATACCATTTACATGGCTCAAGGAGAAAGAAATAATGAATGCTGAAGGGAGAATGAAAGGACAAAGTGAAATGAATAAGGAAAAGGCTGTGTTAAAACAAGAACGTCCCTCCTTGCGTTGGTATTACGAGTATTTGGTTGACGAATGCAAAAATGACCCTCAAGAAGCTACTTATGTCATAGGTTTTCTCCATATTTTTGCTGCTTATTTGACACATATCAGCAATGGATCTCCTAAAAAGATTTTCTTGTATTTTGACAAATACATTCGACTTGCCAAAGACTGTTTGCCCATGAATGACTGGAAGGATGAGTGTATTGTGGGGCAAGAGATAAGGAGTGATAAGAGACAAAGAGTACTTTTTTTTGAGCCTATTCAGCAGAAAACCATTAATTTTGTTTATTATCTCTCTAATCCGATCATGGGTACCATAACCAATGATATGAGCAATTATGGAGACCGGTTCTTGGTTTCCTTATCATTTATCATTGACCATATCTATAAGTATCACAGCCGAAGTTTTTCTTGGCGAAACTTGGAGCAAATTCCTGATCTGCTGAAGACCAGTAAAGCACCAGAACTTCGTGATGAGATGACCTCAATTATGGAGTATTTGACGCAGGTGCATATTTCTCCAATACTCATTGGATTGAACGAATATAAGTTTCACAAAAGCATTGCGGAGGAGATTTCTGTAATGTCAAGAATGTCAGATGAAGCTTCTGCCATTTTTAATTTCACACTAGACGAATCGCTGTCGGTAATTCAATATAACACCCGTCTGCTCAATTATTATAAGAAACTTGATAAAGAAAGTAGTCAAGATAATAATACACAAAAAGAACAGAAGTACATGCCCCTTATTGCCCGTATTCATTCTAATTTAGGGGATTTGCATTTCTGGGATGAGGATTATTACTCTGCGACATTGGAGTATAGGGCAGCTATAGAGACGCTTCCTGACAGCAATGAGGATGAATCTGGATTTCTTACACGGGTTAGGTGTATGTTAAAATTAGGACTTGCCTATGAATTACGTAAACTTTATCCCAATGCATACCAAACTTATTGTCGTCTCATTAATTTGTTGATTAGCAAACGTTGGGTCCACGAAGAAGAATTTGGTCTTTCAGTGATGGATGCTCGTATCAAAGGTTGGCAAGAGAAGCGTCAGGTAATGATATATCCCCCTACACCAGAATATTCTTGGTATGAAGACGCAAACTTCGCACATCAATTCAAACACCCTTTGTTTGAAGGTAATTACAATCTTCCGGAAAATACATCTTTTAGTGCTAATTTTGATGGTATTATATCGACTTTTGCCAGAGACTTAACTGTTCAAAAGTCACAGACTATCAATACCCTCACTCTTTTTGAGGAAATAAGGTATTTGTATCAGTCAATTCTTGCAAAATTAAGCATCTTGGAAAAAATGGGTATGAGTGGAATCACCCAAACTAATATTGATGTAGCGGAGGGAGAATTCAGGACAATACATAAGAGTGTAAATTTCAGAGAGAAATTTATTATTGCTGCTGATTTTTTTAGAAAACTGGCAGAGATACTTTATTACAAAAACAATCTTACAATTTTAACACAGAACCAAGATGCCTTTTACGTTTCAGCTTATTATTTTGATCAGGACTTAATGGCTAATCTTGACGATTTTTGCACACAACGTAGTGACAATGCACATACTTCAAAACATGATATAAGATATTTCTTTTATATACTGAATAATTCAGCATCTGATAAAATACCAAAAGTAGATTACTCTTCACTAGGGAATCGGTGTACATTGGATCGCCTTTATCAATATCTTGATGACAATGTTGATTTTTTTCTTAACGATGATAAGACCTTACAAGCGGAAAATAGAAAAATAGATAGGGAAAGGGTTGCTAAAAACGTCAAAAGATACCTGAAGTACAACATTGAAAATGTGATACCTAATTCCAGAAAGGTCCTTTATTTTAGAAGTGTTGAGGCGTGTGATAATCACAGCAAATTGCTCCGTCAATGTGGGTTGCGAACGCCTTGTTATGCTTGTAAGTATTATGTGCGTAGTCTTCGGATTTTGGCAGATAATATGTTTGTAGATAAGGATGTACTGGATAATACGATTACTAAATCCATGGGTATCATTAAACATTCGTTCAAAAACAAATTGCTTTATACTAATTCAAGCAATATTCGAGCATTGGCACAGACTCTAGAGGGTTTTGGTAATGTGATGTTTTCATGCGCTTCGGGTAATAATCGTGAAGGGAAAAAGCACTATTCGCCGAATGGTATTAGCAGGAGCGTCATAAAATTATTGCAGGAATTAAGTTTTAAGGATACTGAGAAGGAAGAGTTGGAGACAATAATTGAAGGGGAAAAAGAATTAATGAAATGCCTTCCCTTAAGTCGTCTTGATAAAAGTATTCTATATTATTGGGATGCATATCGGTTCTATCTGATGGATGCTTGTTACAACGATGCTGTTGGCTGCTTGAACAAAATTCTCAATCTCCTTGTCTATTACATAGAAGTGTTGTGTTATTATGAAGATGGGTCTAATTTACAATGGGGAGATGAAAAAGATACTGTTGTTGCATTGATTGGAGATAAAGAGTTCAATGATTCTTTTATAGCAACTCTTTTTCATTTGATTGTGAGGTACACAAGTTATAAATATGACCTAACCAATTTAAGTGAAATAAATGAGTTGAAATGGATATACAGTAAGGAGATTCGTCATAATATAGACCTTACCCGTTTGTCTTTGTTTCCTGCTGTACGTTCTGCGTGGCTTCGTGCAATTGAAATCCGGGCAAAAGGACTCCGCTTTCTTGTCAAACAAGGATTCATGGGATATGAACAAGATGATTATCTGAAATTCATTAAATTGACATACCCTCTCATTACTCCTCAACGACGTTATGAAACAACATTCTATGAAGAGGTTATGGGATATTATACTAAAATGAGGTATAATGACCATATAATGAACATTCTCTTTGGGGGTAATCCGCTTATTGACAAAAAAGCAAGGGATTATTCAGACAAATATCACATTGTTTTCTATGAGAAGTTATACGATTTTCTTGACTCTCGTGTTTTTTCTGTAAAAAAGGATTATCAGTTTTTTGATATTGATATTGAACATGATGTGAATAAGCGTTTGGACTTGATTGAGTTTTTGATTCACGATTCGCTCGTTTGCATTACCAATATGGTTAATGTGTTTACACCGCACAATCATCTAACATCATATTCGAAGAGTTTTGTCGGTGTTGTATATAACTTTTTTTGGGAATGGTCACGAAAATATGAATTTTTATATACTCTGTATCAGTATCATGAACTTATAAAAAAAGGATGTAAAAAAGAAGCCGAAAAGATTGTGGGAAATATATGGGGTAGCAGCAGTGTTCAAAGTGCTGGTGCGGGCGAGGGGTTAAGAAGACGTTTGGGGCAAGCGATGAGTAAATGTAGCGATTGGATTACACAGAATGAAACAGAAACGGAAAAGGAAAGTCGTTATGGTTCCCGAAGTGATCGCTTATACGAGCGCTTGCGTCATGACATAGATGACATAACCATTAATACTATTTTTAGTAATTATGCGGCCGAAATGGCATTGAAATACTATCAAAAAGCAGTGGAGGCTAATACGGAAGGAGAGTCATACAGGGAAATGATAGGTGCAATGCATTTTTTGAATGATGACCTTAACAATGATACGTGCCAATTTAACATTGCATGTGATAGATTCCTCCTCAATTGTGGAGTTGTTGCTGAGCAACACCGTCGTCTTGAGAAGCTTTACAAGAATTCGAATGTTTACAGCCTTCGCAAGGCATATATTGAAGGTCCAGACAAATTGAGCAGAGAAACTATTGCCCAAAATCAATTTGACAGGTCGCAATTTATTAATTCAGAATATTAAAACCATCAGAATATGCGAGAAAAAATAAAAATTATAGTTAGAGCAAGTTTTGATAACATGGGAACTGTTTCGGTCACTGATGTAGCAGAACAAACCAAGATAGATCCTGTGGAAGGGGATATTTATGAAGTGGAAAAAGGGGTGGACTTATATTTGATAGCCAATGCAAAAGAAAGCCATCGATTTGTTGTGTGGAACGATGGTACGATAGAAAATAATCGCAAAATACAAGTAACAGAAGAAAATGAATATATGGCTGTTTTCACACCAATAACCAAATCGAACTGCCTATGCCTACTGTTAAATAAACTATTACATGCTAATCCTATTTCTGTTCAAACTTCGTTTGCAGGTAACGAGTCATTTAACAATGCCAACAGCAATATTTCCAATCAAGGTAATGCTAAAGAAATAGAAAATAAGACGAAAAATTTAATTTTTAAAGGATTCAATCCATTTTGGATGTTCTTGATATTGTTATTGACAATTATTTCGATATCTTGGTTTTTGTTGAGTCCATTGAAACATTACATTGAAGAATTGAATCATTTGGATGCTGTTGATTTTATTCAGAAAGCAGGGCCTATACTTTTGTATTGCGTCATAATAGGCGTGATTGTTATGGTGTCAATCATTATGGCTGTTAGAAGCCTTCTTCCGTATTTTGGGAAAAAGTTAGATTTTGAGCAAAAAATGTGGGAACTCCAATATAGGAATCAAATTCGATTCCAAGATGAAGACCGAAAATATGAGCGTCTCGGTCATGAAATGGAGATGGCTCTCCATGACAAGAAGGAAAAGGCTATAATTGAAGAGAATGTGCGTGACAATGAACATAAGCGCAAACTAGATATTAAAGAGCGAGAGCGCATTGCTGAATTGAGTAAAGTTATACTTGAGTTGGCCAAAATAAAAAATACAATAACTATTAAAGATTCCGATTGTAATAATAAGACTATTGTAATTGAAAAGAGTGTTTTGACAAATGACAAATGAGTTTTTTTAACAAAAAGGGGATGTTTACAAGAACCAGATATTTGAGTGCTGAATACAAAAAAAGCAGGATTTCTCCTGCTTATATATAGTTGTGTAATGAATTTTAAGGTGGGGGATTCGAACCCCCGAGCCAGGGAAGGCTTCCTGATTTTCAGTCAGGTGCATTAAACCACTCTGCCAACCTTCTATATTTTCTTTTGCAAAAATCATGCCAATCTCAACGACTGACATAATGACAGTTAGCTTTGCGATAGTGACGGGTTATACCTTTTTCTTGAAGAGGACGTGGACATCACATATATCCAGCATATTTTGGGCCACAGTTCCATCTCCACCAAGCAGATATACCTGCATGTTAATCTCTTCCGGCAGCGCGAGATTTTGAAAAATTACCATCCTCGGAATCGGATATAATGCAATGAAGAAAATGAAAAAAAAATCTCATTACGTTTTATAAGATAAAAAGTTGTATTTTTGCAAAACTGTTTTGTATCGGACAATATTGGTGAAAAGTAGTAAAAAAAGAAAAAGATGACATACTCATTTAAACCTGTCGAACACCATATCTATCAGAATACTTTTCTGAAAGATGTACGTGTTGCGGTTGAGTTCTCACCGGTTGATACTGATTCTGTGAAGAAGGATCAGTTACAGAAATTCTTTAATAAATTTAAGGGAACGAACATCGATGTGAATGATTTCCTGACGAAAGAAAACATCAGTGTTATTTCTAGCAATAGGGAGGTGGAGTTCCTCTTTTCTTTAAGTTATGCCGAGGCAAAGTTGAGTACTCCTTTCTATAGTACTTTTGACTCTGCCATCCAGTATTGGCAGTTGTTGCTTGATTACATGAATGCTATTGGAGTATGTCGGATGGAGGGGATTATGGTTCGCAAATACAGTGAGTTCTCTTTCCGAAGTAATAATGCTGATTTTAAGTTTAAAGATGTGATGAGCGAGGTTTTTAGTGGTGAATTGATGGAAAAAATACCCCAAAACACTTCTTTTAACGGGCTAAATAGTTTTGAAAAAACATGGATGGAAAAGGATGAAGACAGTGGCTCTACTTTTAATGTCGTTTTTGGTTTTAAGAAAGCTGATACCAATACTAAATATGACCATCTGACGCTTGTAACATCTTTAGAAATGAACAACGGTCCCATTGGTCTGGATGGTTTTATAGATAAAATCAAAGAATATAATGCGATTTTGTATAATGCTTTTCATTGGTGTGTAAAAGAAGAGATTATAAAAGAAATGAATTAAGGAACGATGAAAAAAACTTTATATACTGCACAAACATTTTCCCTGCGTGAAGACTTTAAGAGGCGATTGCGTAAGGGTGTGATGATTGCATTTATGTTTACTGCAACAGTGGCCAGTGCGTCATCTGTTGATAGCTACGATGTTGAAAATAATGTTGTGAATACAGAAACAATAGCAAGAATTCCAACAAAAAGCACGCAGACCAACGGTATTATATCTGTTGAGCTTTTGGCCGATAGTTATCCTGAGTTCAAAACCGTGCAGGCATTCGATAGACTTATCACACGTTTACCCGAGGCTTTATCTATGGAACCTGTAATGCGTTTTGTGACAGAGGGTATAGGGAACATTGATGCTGAACGTGTTGTCATGGATTGTGATACGGAAAACGAGGTGTTAAATGTTTCGTACAAATTGCGTGACAATATGCTTCTGTCTATTTCCAAACCGCTTGAAACTATGAATGATCAATTTGTGATGTTCAATGTGTATCATGGTCGGGATCTATTGGTATCGGATAGTGCCAGCATAGAATTATTATCGGAGTATATTCATAACGTTGAGAATAGAATCAAAGAGTTGGCATAGCGAATGGCAAAACCGCAATACCCAAACGAGATTCTTCCACAACAAGGTTGGCGGCAATGCATCTGCACACAAGATTTGTTGGATAGTTGCCCTGACGCAATGTTGGGTCGGAAAATGGATGGTACGAAAGAACAATGTATCAATCCAGAAGACGGCTCTATATACATGAACGTTTTACCAACAGGAAGCATTCCCAATCTTTCATGCAGTTTGTTGGGTACTTTCTTCAAAGTGGATCATCTTCACTTCTTGCCAGACAATGCGGGAAAAGCCGCTTGGGAGGAAGGAACACTTGTGGGTAAGGAAATGCTGTGTGAAGAGAATTACTATCATTTTCCTGAAGTTACCGTTGTGGGTTGGAAAGTGAAGGACGTTTCTAGTAAGGAATTGCCATATAATCGCACGTTTGAGAAGCCACAGTTATATGAAGAATTCAAAGAGGAGGTTGAAGATGTAGCTGAAATACGCAAGATGGTCGTTTATTTAGATACTTGGGAAAAACTGAAAACCAATCCAGCCAAAAAAAAACAGCGTATTGTTGAGGTTATGGGTGTAGCTAAGGTGAATCATGCTCCAACGATGTTGAATTATTGGCATTTCACCATTGATATTTATACTGCCGAAAATGACTTGGATCCATTGTTGAAGGTCAGTGATGGATGGCGTAAGTATATAGCGGCAAATCTATGCGACTTCTTGAGACGTTCCTATGATATTATTACAGACGATGCTCAGGTTGCGCCTGTTGATAAAAAATCGTTGTGGGTTAAAGAATAGTTGTTGAGTAAGTTTCTGGTAAAAGCCATCTTGTGAAGTTGTTGGTAAAGACTATGGACGGAAAGCACATCATATTCAGCGGAGGCTTCATTATCGTTGAAAATGAATTACCTTTCATTGATGAAGTGGAAGTAAGTCTTGTTGAGGCATAAGAGAGAGGGGATAAAGAATTACAATGACAAGCAACCATACAGACTCCGTCCATCTCTCATTTGATGTCAACCTTCGGGGCCTTTCCGTCCCTCAAGGCCAGTGGCACAACGCCGAGAGCCTCGAAACCGGCACAGTAATCCTGGAGCGCAAGAACGGGAAGTATAACCCGAAAGGGACGGAGAAGTTTCGAAATAAAGTTAGTATTGAGACAGGTATGGAGTTGTGAGAGGGCGTCAGTAATCATATCAATTTCCATGATATTAGAAGGACACACCAAAGTTTTATTATGATCAGTTTATTTTCAGAAAGGAATGGTTACGCTAAGTCCTCTGATTACATAATCAAAGGAAAGATTACGCACAACATAGTCAATGCGCTTTCATCATGTTTTACGCAGTTGAAACAAGATTTGGATAATGCCGATTATTTGATAAGCGAAGCGAATGGTGATGAGGACTATTTAATTTTTACAAACGGATCGTTTTACAAGATGGATAGGACGGTGTGGACGGATTTTATGAACAGAAGAGCTGACAAGTATGTTGGTGGTATCAATATGCGCGAATTTGATGCAGTGCAAGTTTGTTTGCTTAACAAGAAAAATAAGTGGTATAAGAAACTTGATTGTGTAGAGGTTGCAATAGAGTTTATGAGAACTCACTATACAGATTCCATAAGAAAGAAGGTTGTTGAAGATTTTGTTCAAGAAATTAATAGGCAGTTTGAGAGATTGAAATATGGATATAGAATTGTTCAAGGTAAGATAGTAGATATAATCTCAGACATTGAGATACAGTCAATAAACAAGTCGGTTGAGGTTAACGCAAAAAATAATGTATCTGTTCACATGCTCCAGGCCTTGAATTTATATGCATTAAAACCTAATCCAGACTATAGAAATTCAATAAAGGAATCTATCACCGCTGTTGAGACTTTGTTTCGCGAGTTGACAAATGAGAGTACATTTGGGAAGGCATATGGTAAAATCAAAAAACAGATTTCAATCCATCCAAGATTGGAAGAAATGATACAGAAAATGTATGACTACACAAATCAAAAGGAAACAGGGATACGGCATGCCAAAGTGGAAGATGATAACACATATTTGCCAACAGCACAAGAAGCTACGCTAATGCTGGTTATATGTAGTGCAACAATCAATTATGTGAGAGAAAAAATGGGAACGTTGCGAGGTGAGTTATCTCAGGAATTATCGTAAATTATCAAAGATACTGAGAACGGGAAAATGCGAGAAGGATATCCTTAGGAATTGAAAAAAAGAGATGTCCTAAAAACATTGAAAGCCGATTTTCTGAAAAAAAAATGATGTGCGATGAGTTCGAATTAATCGTTGATTATTTGCAAGATATGGTAGGATGATTTTTTGAAAACACATCCAATCTTATCGAATTTTATTGTATTTTTGTAGCGTGTTGTGATGGTCGTTTTTGTTGTAAATATTATAAGATACTGAATTTTAATTTTAATTAATTATGAAATTCTAATACCATTTTTAATTTGTATTGCTCAGTTTCAATCTGTTGGGTGAGCAGACAAAACTTAAACTATAATATTCGGGATATGGAAAAAAGTTTTAAATATAAAGGCCAGGACATAATGTTATCGGTTAGACTGACAGATGATACGCATGGTTTTTTGGTGGACTCAGGGGGAGAGATAGTGCAAAGGTTTGTATTGGAAGACGATACTACTCGATTGGAAGACGGTAACTCGTTTGATGAGAGTGAGGAAAGTGTGCTTAGAAAAATAGATACGCTCCGTTTGCAGGCCATTGAGCAGGTTTTTACAGGTATCGAAAATGAAAGTGATGACACAAAGACAGTATATGCCAATGACGAGACAGATCCGTTTAATCCAGATGAGATTTCGATAGACACAAAGCCAGTGACAATGGAAACTTTGTTAAGGCGATTGGAACAAAAAACAATTCGTCTAAATCCTGACTTTCAGCGACAAGAGGTTTGGGATGATGTACGTAAATCGCAATTGATAGAATCGTTGCTGCTAAAGATTCCTATTCCGATGTTCTATGTTTCATCTGATGAAAAGGCCAACTGGACTGTGGTTGACGGTTTGCAGCGTATCAGTTCTTTCCGAGACTTCATACTTGGTGAGAATTACATGAAAGACAGGGAAAAATATAAGAACGAAAAAGGCGATGGGATGCGGCTGACGGGATTAGAGTTTTGGAAGACTCTCAATGGGAAAACCATGAACGAATTACCATCCCATCTGTACAACAGGATATTAGAAACTGTTTTTACATTCACCATAGTTAATCCTGGCACTCATGAGGAGGTGAAACGCAATATATTTAAGCGCCTGAATACCGGAGGTATGCCATTGAGTTCACAAGAAATAAGGAATGCCCTATACACAGGTCCATCCACTAAGCTTCTCAATGAGCTGGCCGAAACCCAAGCATTCAAGGATGCTACTTGCAATTCCATCCATGTGCAGCGTATGGAAGATCGTGAGTTAGTGCTTCGATTCTTGGCTTTTTTAGTGCGTGAACCGTCCACCTATATCCGCACTTTCAATATTGATACATGGTTGTCTGACACAATGATCATATTGAACGCACTACCCTCACTTGACAGTCGCGAGTTGAAGAAATGCGTTCAGCAGCGTACAGTAATCCTTTCCGACATTGCTAATATCAATTTTGATACTATCCGTAGTCAATTTGCACTTGCTATGCACCGGGCTGAGAAATTGTTTGGTCGCCATGCTTTTAGGAAGAGTACGGGCGATATGCGCCGCAGTCCCATTAACAAGTCACTCTTTGAGACATGGAGTGTGCTATTGACAGAATTGAGTGAGGATGAGTTCGAAAACCTTTGTCGTAACAAAGATGCTATGACGGGTGAATATTGTAAAATATTGGAAAATCCTGACTTTGAAATTGCTATTTCACGCGATAGCATGAGGCATGGTTCAGTAAGCAGACGATTCAATGAACTTAAAATGTTAATCCACAAGTATATTCAAAATTTATGATAAAAGAGGTCACGTTAAAAGGTTTTAAGTCGTTTTATGAAGAAACATTGAGAATATCGCAATTGACTGTTCTCACAGGTTTGAATAGTAGTGGGAAGAGCTCAGTTATGCAAGCTCTACGCATGCTGGAACGCCACTATTATGGCAAAAATCCAATCCTCTCTGGTCATGGCACTGTCGAGGAGTTGAAAAACTCGTTTTATGGCGAACCATATAGTATTGAAGCTACGTATGATTATAACAGGAAGGATTTTTATGTGGGTATTGGGGAAAAAGCGAGAACTTCTGAGGAAATAGCGATGTTTCCCCGTATCATTTACATTTCTGCCGACCGTTTCGGGCCAAGAACGTCAATCCCCATTGATGCCAGCCACGAGCTTGGCTCCCGGGGGGAGAATGTATTGAAATGCATAGATTATTATGCGAATGAGGAAATTGATTATCATCTCCACCACGAAGACTCGGAGGGTGACACGTTTGAATACAATGTGCGGGCTTGGCTCAATGCCATATCGCCAGGTGTGAAATTCAAAAGTGAGATTCACACAATGGCTGATATGTCGTATTCCCTATTTGATGGTCATCGTGCCATGAATGTGGGATTTGGGTTGAGTTATACATTGCCCATTATAGTGGCATTGTTCATAGGAACTTTGGAGAAGAATACAATTGTTATGATAGAAAACCCAGAAGCTCACCTGCACCCCAAGGGGCAGACCGAGATGGCTCGTTTAATATGTTCTGCGGTTGATGCTGGCGTTCAAGTATTAGTTGAGACACATAGCGATCATCTATACGATGGGATCAGGATTTATGCAAAACAGCACTCTGGATTTGCTACAAAGGTGGGTACTCATTGGTTTGAGCTAGATAGTCATCGACTTACGCATGTTGAAAGTCCCATGATGGACGATGACGGAAGTTTAGATCAATGGCCTGCCGGTATGTTTGACCAATTTGGCATCAACACCACAATATTATTGAGTTAATACGTATGACGACATTATATTTCAACGAGATTTTGCCATCTTGCTCAGAAAGAAATATACAGGCCTTATTTGAATGCATGGTGAAGAATACGGCTAGGTTGATTAATAAACTTCGTCTTTCAAAACCGATTGTGACTGGAAGCCCTGCCTGTGAGTTGAAGGTGTGCGGGATAGCTTTAAATGATCTTATTGCCAAATGTAATAATCGCAATGTTAGAACAGAAGCTCAATACCTGTTTGGACACAATTTGATTGTTTCGCATGAAAACTCGTTGACCGATGATGACAACCAACAGTTATTAGAGGCGGATTATACTTTTCAAGGTAAAAATGCCATTAATATGGCCATTGCTCACAAAATGGAATGGCCATTGTTGAGTATTCCGATAGATGCCACATTAGAACACAATTACTTGACACTAGAGTCGTTAAATGGTACCAATCTTGACGTAGCCAATTATTTTGCACAGGATGACACAACTTTTATAGAAAAATGGATAACTGACAAGACCAATGCTGGTCTGGAAGGATTGGAGCGTTTTAAGGTGTTGTTCGGATTAGAGAGAACAATTTTGACAGGCGATTTTGTGAAAGGCTGGAATAGTGCCACCACAATGTTGCAGGGTTTGGCATATGAAAGGTTCAAATATGCTATCGATAAGGGTATGATTTTTCCTATCAAGACTGACGACCGTCTTATTAAAAAAACCGATGTTGATGGTGGAACTGACGTATATGAACTTCGGCAAAAAGGGCAGGGATTGCGCATCTATTTTGGCTATTCCGATGACGGAAAGACCATCGTTATGGCTGGTTTCCACACAAAGGCCGAATCAGAGGGTGAAGAGCAAAGTGCAGATATTAATCGTGCAGCAGGACAGATTCGAAAATTGTTAGCTGTGTCAGTGGATAAGAAAGATGTAAAAAACGGATGATATTCACCCACCCAAAACGGTGAAATCCGTTCACAATATGTAAAAACTTGGATAATCAATATTGGCGAGCGCATGGCGGTGAACGGGGCGTGGCTGCGGAATTATGTCGCACGGATTTTCCCCTGATAGATAACGAACAAATACACGACTACGCTCGAAGACAATGTGTCAACGGGTGAGGCAAGATGTAAGAAGCAAGAAGGCCGGATTCCCTTGTGGGGTCCGGCCTTCTTTGTTTGGCATACTACATGAATTCGAAAGGCTGTTGTTCAGCAATGGTGATGTGTTTGAAAAGGTGATATCGAAAGAAGACGACAGCGGCTACAACTTTACTTCAAGTTGTGGCCGTTGTCGGATTAATTATGTATTTTTGCATTTGAATTAGTGGCTGCCAGTTTTGAAGACGACATCAGAACCAATACCATTATGATTTAATGGATAACCCAATGGTTGCATTTAATGTTTGATGATGAGCAACGACCAGTTTGACATAGCATTAATAGGTGAGCGTGCTGCGATGAGTGGTTACCTGCCGCAGTACGATGAATTTGCCATTAGAGTGTACGAAGCCATTGAGTCGGACGACTTGGAAGAAATCCGTGTGGCTGATAATGAAGATAGTGTTGGCAAATTGGATGACATTGTATATGTGACCAGCCAAGGTGTGTTTGCCTATCAAGTGAAATGGACTACTGTTGACGATACTATGTCATATCTTAACTTCAAGGCGTTGATTCCGGATATAGTGAAGGGCTGGAGAAACTTAAAACGTATCTATCCCGACAAAATAGTTTGGCCGAAATTGTTGACAAACAAATTGCTCGCTACTGGCGACCATAGCATTATTAAATTGGTAGGAAAAAAAGCCGGAGGGTTTGCCGCATTTGAGAAAGAAGTGCTTCGAAAACTAAAGAAAGGGGAAACGGTTGAATCACGATGGCAGGCGGCTTTGAATGACTTGAAGACAAAATCCACTTTAACTGAAAGCGAATGGAATGCCTTCTGGCAGGTATTTTCATTCTCTTTCGATTATCATCAGGAACTCATTGAAGTGGCCAAAGCCAACGAGGACGATAGAATAGACCACATCATCCACATCAATAGATTGATTCAAGAACTGGTTGCTCGCAAGGGGGTGAATAATCCTATAAGCAAGAGAGATTTTTTCATTAAGTTGGGCTGGCTCAACAGGATAGAGACCATCTTTGAACACAATCTTGTGGTGCCTGAAGAATCATACGTTCCAAATGCAGCGGGCATGGCCCAATTGGATGCTTGCCTAAAAGACAAAACAAAGGGCTATCTGTTTTTGAAAGGTTCCCCAGGCTCTGGCAAATCAACTTTGCTTACGCAATGGACGAGAGGACTTGTGAATCCTACTGTGAGGTTTTATGCGTTTGATTTTTTGAATCCTTCTTTACAGAGAAACGATAGTTTCCGTGGCAGTGGAACCGCATTCTTGAATGACATAGTTGTTCAGATACATGCTTTGAGTGTTGAAAACGGTTGTATGCCACCTTCATTCAAGGACTTTTCTTCCCTGAAAAAACGGTTTTATGAGCAGATGAATGCCCTCTCAAAAAAGTTTGCCGAAACGGGTGTTCCGTTTCTTATTATTGTGGATGGTCTGGATCATATCACCCGTGAATATACTGACTGTGCCCATACCTTGATGCGTGTGTTGCCTTCACCATCGGACATTCCTGATGGTGTGGTGTTTGTTTTGGGTAGCCAGCATTTCGACCACTTGAATCTGGATGCTGAAGTCGAAAAAGAATCGACAAAGAAAACCAATCTTGTGGAAATGCCACCGTTGAGCAAGATGGAATCGGATGCTTTGTGTCACAAACTGATTACACCTGAACTGATTACCGATGAGTTGCTGGAGAAATGTTGGCGCAAGTCGCAAGGCCATCCACTATATCTCCATTATTTGCTGAATCAGATATCAAACGAAGGTGTAGATGTAATAAATACTGTTGACGACGCACCTGAGGGTGTAGAGGATTATTACCAAAGAATAACGGGAACTCTGCTTGAAGAAAAGACAGCGTTAAATAATGCCTTGGGCTTGATTTCCAGAATCACAGGCGTTATCAAACTTGATGATGTTAGGAACCTGTGTACAGAAGACAGCATATTGGATATCAGGCATAGAATGTGGCATTTGTTCAGGTTCGACAAAGGAAGTCAGGAACTCTCGTTCTTTCACAACTCTTTCCGTCAATATCTGCTGGACAAAACCGCTACAGATATTCTGACAGGGGATTATAGCAAAGAGAAGGACATAGGCTATTACAAAAAACTGTCGGAGCATTATCGTTCAGGATGGGGACGCGGCTATTACTTGTACAAGGCAGGCGAATATGACCAATTTGTTGATGAAATAACGCCCGAAAACCTATACGCTCAAGCACAAAACTATCGTCCGCTATGGAGTATCAGGCATGATATGGAATATGGCGTGGAGATTGCCAAGCAGCGTAAAGACCCTTATCTGGTGG
The DNA here is from genome assembly GCA_017964255.1 of Bacteroidales bacterium. GTDB lineage: Bacteria > Bacteroidota > Bacteroidia > Bacteroidales > WCHB1-69 > RUG11690. Next base: position 74,986 of record JAGCSI010000146.1, read on the forward strand.
TAAGATACCTATTGTTCGAGAACCAGCTGAGCCAGATGGATTTCCAGGACTATTCCGTGATGTCACTGACAAAGGATTTTGTTTGGTCGGGCCGGTGTTCACTGGCGAAGTCAATACTCAGGGAAGGTTTGCACTTGCATTGCTCACAGACGTATGCCATGACCATGGCTATGGAGTTTTGCAAAACAGGTGATAAAGACGAAGGCGCTTTGTTGTTTGATTTGTCGTATCCTGAGTTTTTGTCGCCTGGATATAATGAGAGAAAACATCAACATCAGGATTATCGTGAACAAAGGGAAATGCTTGAACTTTGGGTGAAGACCGCTGGTTATTTTTTGGATTGGGAGGAGGTAGAAAAACACATAGATAGTTTTGTGGCCTGTTGTGGCACATTGGCAAGTGAGCAAGGTGAAAAGTTAGACAAGAAGAAAATCAAACGGGGCTTTATCAATGAATATCTCGATTCGTTGGCTGAACAAGGGCAATGGGGGAAATTTGATAAAGTGCTTGGGATTTTGGCTACGGAAAAAAACAACAGCTTGCTTATTTACAATGCTTACAACACCGCTATAGAGTATCTGAAAGAAGCGCCTTTAAGCAAGGATTTGTTGCAATCATATTATGACAAGGCAAAGAACCTGTTCCTGACATTAAACGCACCAAAGACAGATTATTTGCGCATGGCTTATATTGCAGCAAAAGCAAAGCAGCCCAACGATGAGGTTAAGGCATTTATTGATAAAGTTTCGTGGAAGGATTTGGGCTCGTTTTACCTGGACAGATACCATGATGAAGACTTTGATGCATTAGCCTCCCACATATTCTATATCGGTGTCCGTGCCAAATTGGGTTATGACGACGAAATGATGAAATTGGTGCCGGACGACAATTCCAATCCTGAAAATGGTTTGATGGTGAGTTATGCAAGAAGAGTGTTTACCATTGCACAGATGACAGGCAAGGTTTTTACGGGTTATTTTGACACTTCGTTCTTGTCACACGTGAAATACTCCATCAGGTCTTATGATGCTTTGCTCAAACCGATACCGCACAATAAATATGCTTATCAATTGTCTAAGCATCGGGGAGGGTTTTATGAGTTTGTAGTGGATTCGGCCAAGGTTTTTGGAGATTCGATGTTGGGTGACGTGGCCAATGCGTTTGCCGATTATTTTGCTGAAGCCACATGTCGGGCGGATGCCCATTCACAAAGAAAAGCCATTATGGCTTTTTATAAGGTGGGCTATGATAAGGAATGGTGCAAGGCGCAGTTGTTGAAGATAGAATCGACCATGCTGGAAGAACAAGACATCAATGGTCGAGAGGTGGAGGCTTTGCGACAAGGCAGAGCTTGGCTTGAAGTGGGGTGTTATGACAAGGCGGAAGTGTGGTTCCATCAAATGCTTGAAGAGTGTTTTGGCATCGGCTATAGGAAAGATTACCAGCCTTCAATGTTTGCGGAATGGATTGGAGACTCCATCAGGAATGACAACGAGAATGCTGTGGAACGCATTCACTGGCTGACCTCCCGACTTAAATATATAGAATCCGTAGCTGAAAGCAGAACCCGTTTATATGCTGCAAAAGGTTTGTTGAACGAGACGCTTTCGTTTAATCTGCGGTCGGGACTGAAACTGGCGATATGGCAATTGGACAAGGAATACAATTATTTCCTGTCAGTTTCCTCGTCATTATTGAAAACACTTTCGGATAGGGCACAAACAGAAGAAGAGTTTCAGGCTTTGTTGCGCTATTTCACCACAATTCATCTCTATACGGATGACAATTATTCCTATGATTTGGACACGGATGTGTTGAGTGCCGTGGTCAATTGTGGGAAACGAATCTTAGGTGAAGCGTTTATGGATAAAGTACCGTTTTTGAAACAAAAAATCCAGACGGAGTGTCCGGAAAACATTTCATCCGATTTAATGAAGAAACTCCATGAGATGCTGGCTGAATCAGTAACGGAAGAGAAAAAATCAGAGAGAGTGTGTGAAAGACTATGCATGGAGACCAAAGAGTTGTTGGCAAAAGGCAAGAAAGACGAGGCATGGAATAAGGCTATTGAAGCGGTTGAGGCATCAAATTCTTCAGGATGGAATAAGTTTTATGATGGAGGTACAAGGATTAAGTCTTGTTCGGTGTTGCAGGAAGTGGATGAAGTGCGTGGGCGTGATGTAACTTTGGAATTATTCGCCAATGATATTCTTGATGGGTATTCTTACGGCACAATTAGTTATTTGGACGAATCCTTCCCGTTGCTTACCAAGTCGGTTGACCATAAACGGCTATTCGCTGAAGAATTTGCCTATATGAACCGGATTATGAGAGAGGATACCGTTTGTGAGAAGGATAAACCTGAAATCAACCCGGATGATAGTTCTGTTTGTGAAATAATTCGTGATTGGCTACTCTTTTTGGCGAATACGCCCATTGTGTGCATTATGGAGCGTTCAAAAATGCTGTTGACTTATCTATACAATGAAAGTAGGGTCGATTTGATTGGATCAATGTCTGACGACTTCAATTCAACGCGCATGCTCCTTGAAATTGGATGCTATCTTGTTGAACTAAAATCTTCCCGGTTGGCGGATTTCAAAGGCCTTGCCATAAAGAGTGCCATATCGGAGAATTACCAGTTTCGCATTTATGCCGCCAAGATTCTCAATGCTCTTGGAGAGCCGATTCCGAAAGCGCCAAGAAAAACCTTGCCTGCGACTTATTCTTTGGTATTCACTGAAACACAAGAGCAGCCGTTGGATTTCTCGCAAGAAAAGAACGATGTCACAAAAATTAATTGGCGGGATGCGAGCAGCGTCATGAAAATTGCCTCCCATTGGAGCGGTTATTTATCGGATCTTTCGGGAATCGACAGTCGGACGCTGGATTATAGGGCGGTGGAATTGATGAGGAAGTATGAGGATACGACTGTTGACTATGTGCAACAAAACAATTGGTTCGGAAAGCATTATGACAACATCGGCCTTAGATATCCGTATAAGAAAGCCCATGTTCAGGCGGCTTTGGACGGAATGTTGGCCGTGGCAGCCGAATTGAAAGACGCGGGCGCTATCCGTTATAATTATATGGACAGTATGTTTGCTTCACGTGATTTCAGGAACATTGTTGTTGAAGCAACTGGTAAGCCTGATTTCATACAACGCATTGCGGATCCTGAATCCTGGTCGGTGGATAAGGAATGGATTAAAAAATCCAATAAATCGCCAAGACTTGTGGAAACATTGCCAATATACAATGGGCTTGTAATGATAGGCGAGATTACCCATATCAAAAAAATGAGTGATAATAACCCTGTTGAAGAATACCAGTCAAAGATTTCGTTTTTTGCAGATAAAGAAAATGACATTAATGGTAATTTCGTATTCGGAGAAGCACCTTTCATGCGCGACACCTCTGATTATTTGCGATTGGGCTGGAAAGACCCCGAATTGATTTTGGTTAGGGGTGGTTACTACACTGATTTTTCGAACAAGAGCCATTGGATAGCCATCAATCCGGCCTTGGCCGCTTTTTTGGAATTGAGTCCATGCAAGGAGGGCTATTTTGCTTGGGAGGATGAACGGGGAGAGAAAATGGTGGAATCGGTTTACTGGCAAAGCGGAAATGTCAATGGCTCGTCAAGAAACCGTTATGAAGCATCGGAAGGTTGGCTGGTGGTGGCCAATCCGAAGATTATAGAGAAGTTATTAGCCAAAGAACAGGTTTACATACACAAATATGTAATGCGTCGCATGGAGAATAACCCACTGGACACTTCTCATTATGCGTATGTGGTGAAAGAGTTATAGCTCACGGGCATCGGCCTTTTTTGTTTATAGGCATGAAAAAGCAGCGAAATTTTATTCGTCTGTGCGTAATTTGAGGATTTTTGTATATTTGCAGTAATGATATTTATTAAATTAGGGGAAGTCCTAATACGGCTTTTTGGGTTCAGAAAGTTCAGGATTTCAGGCGGTTATAACCGCTTTTTACCCTTAGGTTCTTCTTGTTTGAAACAAGGAGGAAGAGAATATTGTGCTGCAAGTTCCTTTAAAAATCCTCTAACCCCATAATGAAAAAATAATGCTCGTATTTGGAACTCGTCCCGAGGCTATGGATAGAATTTACCAAATGGGTGAATTGATAATTGAAAATCTTGGGAATTTTTGATTGAAAATCTTGGGAATTTTTTTGGGTGAGAAGCCAAGGCTGATAGATGAATGGCAGAAGGCTCCTTCGTTCCTGCTGGTGCTGACTGCCGTTGGTGGCGCATACAAGCGAGAAGATGGAGTATTTGTGGCTCCGATTAATCTGCTAAGGCCGTAAAGGAAACGGAAGCAAGAGTGCAGGGATTTTTAAGAAATGTTGACAATGAAAAAAGTAATGCTCGTATTTTGTAGCCCTCCCCAAAAAACGGACAGGTTAAAAGTGGACAAAAAGTATTATTTTTGTAACACAAAAACCGAAAGAGATGAAGAAGTCAAAACATTCAGACAGTGAAAAGGTAAAGGCTGTCAAATCATTGGAGAATGGGGCGACGGCGGAAGTGATCTGCCGTGAGCTCGGGATATCAAGGTCAACGCTTTACCAGTGGCGTAGCAAGTACGGAGGGATGGAAGTGAGTCAGGTAAGGAGGTTG
>JAGCSI010000147.1 GCA_017964255.1 Bacteroidales bacterium
ATCACTGTCTCTTACCTGCCGCAAATGGACCGTTTTGCGGACAACTTTTCTGTTCTGGATGCCATCTTCGATGCGCAGACACCTACCATTCAAGCCATTAAGGAATATGAATCCTGTATGCTGATGGCAGAAAATGGAAACGACAGTCCTGAGTTACACCAACGCCTGCAAAAAGCCATCCTGGAAATGGACCGCTTGCAGGCTTGGGACTTTGAGGCCAGGGCCAAGGAGATCCTGTCACGCTTTGGCATCCATGACATCTTCAAGAATATCAATGAATTATCCGGAGGACAACGAAAAAAGGCCGCATTGGCCAAAACCCTGATAGCCGACACCGACCTGCTGATTTTGGATGAGCCCACCAACCATCTGGATGTGGAAATGATTGAATGGTTGGAGAATTACCTGCAAGCCGCCAATGTGACGTTGCTGATGGTAACCCACGACCGTTATTTTCTCGACCAGGTGTGCAACGACATCATCGAGTTGGACCACGGGCAACTGTACCATTACCGGGGCAAATACGACTATTTTGTGGAGAAGAAAGCCGAGCGTTTGGCCAATGCCGCTGCGGAAAACGAAAAGTTGCGACAACTTTTCCGCAAGGAACTGGAATGGGTACACACCTCACCGCAGGCGCGTACCACCAAGGCCAGAGCCCGAATCAACGCCTTCGAGGAACTCAAAAAAGAAGTGAGCAAAGCTCCCGAGCAAAAGCAGGAGGGCTTCAAGGTACGTACCGAACGCTTGGGCAATAAGATACTAGAAATCAACAATCTGGATTTCGCCTATCCTAACAATGTACTGCTGGATGATTTTTCCTACATTTTTAAAAAAGGGGAGAAATGCGGCATTGTCGGTCCCAACGGCACCGGTAAAAGTACTTTCCTGAAACTGATCATGGGCGAGTTGCAGGCCGATGGCGGTAAAATCACCCCTGGACTGACCATCCAATTCGGTTATTTCTCGCAGGACGGTCTCCCCTACTCCGGCAACAAACGCATCATCGACTTGGTGAAAGAGCAGGCAGAAGTGATCCGCATGGACAACGGTAACTACATGGGCGCTTCGCAGTTCCTGAATCATTTTGGCTTCAAATATGAGCAGCAATACACTTATTATGAAGACCTTAGTGGCGGAGAAAAGCGCAAGCTGCATCTGCTCATCACGCTGCTGAAGAATCCCAACTTCCTGATTCTGGACGAGCCCACCAACGATTTCGACATCGACACGCTGAATCTACTGGAGGACTTTTTGGAAAACTACACCGGCTGTATCCTGATGGTATCGCACGACCGTTGGTTTATGAACAAGTTGGTGGACCATATCTTTGTCTTTGAAGGCCATGGCAAGATCAAGGACTATTACGGCAACTATACGGAATATCGTCTGGAGAAGGACAAGGAACTGAAATTGCAAAAGCGCATCGCCAAAATCAATGCGCCCGCAGTGACGGAGGAAAGCAAAGGCAAACCTGTCCGCGCCACCAATCCGAACAAAATGACCTTCAAGGAGCGCAAAGAATTCGAAACTTTGGAGGTGGAAATTGAACAATTGGAAAAAGAAAAAGCCGAACTCATTGAGAAGATGAACAGCGGTGCCGGCACTTCGCAAGAGCTCACCGACTGGAGCCGCCGCTACCAAGAGGTCGAAAGTTCCTTAGACGAAAAATCCATGCGGTGGCTGGAGTTATCAGAGAAAGAATAAGAGAAAAAGCCTTGCGAATGCAAGGCTTTTTCTCTTTCAGAAAGTGGCGGGATCGAGAGTTGAACTCGAGACCTCCGGGTTATGAATCCGACGCTCTAACCAACTGAGCTACCCCGCCGTTTTTGAGAGTGCAAAAATACAACTTTTTTCAATACGCACAACAGCTATTTGAAATTTTTTATTTTGCGGTCAAAACCGTGTGTTATACGATCTTGCAGTTAAATTCGCTTACACCATAATGAAGAAACATTGGTCAATAGCTCCTCTCCATGGAACATTCACTGCATAGCATTACCACAACTTTACTGTTTCACCAACTTCACCATCTTGCTGCTAGAGTTGCCATCAATCATTCGAAGCATATACACTCCATTGGCGAGATGCCCGATATTCAGCTCGGTAAGACGGTCGTTGATGTTGTATTGCATGATCAGTTTGCCATAGATATCGTAAATCTGCAACTGCGTATTCATGCTCACATCTTCAAACTCGACGAATAACTCGCCCGTGGTCGGGTTCGGATACACCTTCATATCAGAAGCTAAAACGTGATTAGGAACACCTGTTTCGACAGTAAGATGCAGCACTATGATGGAGTCGCAACCATCAGCAGTTGTGAAATTAAAATAATAATCTCCCGACTGGACAGTTCCAGGCTCAAAAGTGGTATCACCATAAGTGTAAGGAAGATCACTTTCGTTGATGGTCAGGTAAACATCAATCGTCACCGACTCATGGATAGTCAGATGCAAGGTCACCACAGAGTCGCAGCCGTTGGCAGCGGGGAAAGTCTGTGTATAATCGCCGGATGCGGTATAGGTCACCCCATTCCATGTATAACTGTCGCAGGCAGTGGCTTCGAAAGACTCGGCCACTGAAGTATTGATGGTCAGGTGCAATATCACCACTGAGTCGCAATTGTTGGCAGCGGGAAAAATCTGCGTATAGTTTCCGGATTCGGTGTAAACTACCGCATTCCAGGTATAGCTGTTGCAGGCAGTAACTTCGACAAGCTCTGTCACGGAATTATTGACGGTCAGATGCAACGTCACCACTGAGTCGCAACCGGTGGCAGTGGCAAAGGTCTGTGTATAATCTCCGGATACAGTGTAAACGCTATCGTTCCATGTATAGCTATCGCATACAGTGGCTTCGAAAGACTCTTCCACCGGAGTACCAATGGTCAAGAGTATAGTCACCACAGAGTCACAGCCGTTAGCAGCGGTGAATGCCAGTGTATAATCGCCGCTTTCGGTGTAAACGCTGTCATTCCAGGTATAGCTTTCGCAGGCGGCGACTTCGACGAATTCTGTTATAGAATTGTTGATGGTCAGGTGCAGTGTCACCACAGAATCGCAACCATTGGCAGCGGGGAATACTTGTATATAGTCTCCGGATTCGGTGTAGGTCTCCCCGTTCCACGTATAGCTGTCGCAGGCGGAAGCTTCGATAAGCTTTGTAACCGGAGTGTTGATAGTCAGACGCAATGTCAATATAAAGTCACAGTCGTTGGCACCAGGGAATATTTGTGTATATTCTCCTGATTCTGTGTAGGTTACCCCATTCCACGTATAGCTCTCGCAGGCGGAGGCATCAATATATTCTGTCACGGAATTGTTGATGGTCAGGTGCAGCGTCACCACAGAGTCGCAGCCATTGGCAGCAGGGAATATCTGTACATAATCACCGCTTTCAGTGTAAACGCTGTCGTTCCATACAAAGCTATCGCAGGCAGTGGCTTCAAAAAATTCTGTTACCGAATTATTGATGGTCAGATGCAGCGTTACGATGCTGTCGCAGCCTGCCGCATTGGTGAACGTGTGCGTCAGGGTATCACAGGATTGCGTGAGTCCAGTATGTTCGTACCAGTCGAAACTGTCGCAAACTGTGGCAAAGGTGTCAGCATAAGTGGTATAGTTCACCGTCAGGTGCAGTGTCACGATGCTGTCACAGCCTGCCACGTTGATGAATGTGTGCGTCAGGTTGTCACAGGACTGGGTGAGGCCAGTGTGTTCGTACCAGTCGAAGCTGTTGCAGGCAGTGGCAAAGGTGTCAGCATAGGTGGTGTAGTTCACTGTCAAGTACAGTGTCACAATGCTGTCGCAGCCTGCCGCATTGGTGAATGTGTGCGTCAGATTGTCGCAAGATTGTGTAAGGCCTGTATGTTCGTACCAATCGAAGCTGTCACAAACAACAGCAAAGGTGTCAGCATAAGTGGTGTAGTTCACTGTCAAGTGCAGTGTCACAATGCTGTCGCAGCCTGCCGCATTGGTGAACGTATGCGTCAGATTATCACAGGACTGGGTGAGGCCAGTGTGTTCGTACCAGTCGAAACTGTCGCAAGCAGTGGCAAAGGTATCAGCGTAGGTGGCGTAGTTCACTGTCAAGCGCAGTGTCACAATGCTGTCGCAGCCTGCCGCGTTGGTAAATGTGTGCGTCAGATTGTCGCAAGATTGCGTAAGGCCAGTGTGTTCGTACCAGTCGAAGCTGTCGCAAGCAGTGGCAAAGGTATCAGCGTAGGTGGTGTAGTTCACTGTCAAGTGCAGTGTCACGATGCTATCGCAGCCTGCCGCATTGGTAAAGGTGTGCGTCAGGGTATCACAGGACTGGGTGAGACCAGTGTGTTCGTACCAGTCAAAGCTATCGCAGGCAGTGGCAAAGGTATCAGCGTAGGTGGTGTAGTTCACTGTCAAGTGCAGCGTCACAATGCTGTCGCAGCCTGAAGCATTGGTAAATATGTGCGTCAGATTGTCGCAAGATTGCGTAAGGCCAATATGTTCGTACCAGTCGAAACTGTCGCAAACTGTGGCAAAGGTGTCAGCATAAGTGGTATAGTTCACCGTCAGGTGCAGTGTCACGATGCTATCGCAGTCTGCTGCATTGGTAAATGTGTGCGTCAAGTTCTCGCAGGACTGCGTGAGGCCAGTGTGCTCGTACCAGTCGAAGCTGTCGCAGACAACGGCAAAGGTATCAGCGTAGGTGGTATAATTCACCGTCAAGCGCAGCGTCACGATACTGTCACAGCCTGCCGCATTAACAAAGGTGTGCGTCAGGGTATCACAGGACTGGGTGAGGCCAGTGTGCTCGTACCAATCGAAGCTGTCGCAAGCAACGGCAGTGGTGTCACCGTAGGTGGTATAGTTCACAGTCAAATGCAGTGTCACCACAGAATCGCAACCCAAAGCATTGGTGAACGTGTGCGTCAGGGTATCACAGGACTGGGTAAGACCAGTGTGTTCGTACCAGTCGAAGCTGTCGCAAGCTGTGGCAAGTGTGTCACCATAGGTGGTGTAGTTTACCGTCAAGTGCAGTGTCACGATGCTGTCGCAGCCTGAAGCATTGGTAAACGTGTGCGTCAGGGTATCACAGGACTGGGTAAGGCCAGTGTGCTCGTACCAGTCGAAACTATCACAGGCAACAGCGAAGGTATCAGCATAAGTGGTATAGTTCACCGTCAGGTGCAGCGTCACGATGCTGTCGCAGCCTGCCGCATTAGTGAATGTATGTGTCAGGTTGTCGCAGGACTGCGTGAGGCCAGTATGTTCGTACCAGTCGAAGCTGTCGCAAGCAGTAGCAAGGGTGTCACCGTAGGTGGTGTAGTTCACCATCAGGTGCAACGTTACCACAGAATCGCAACCCAAAGCGTTGGTGAACGTATGCGTCAGGGTATCGCAGGACTGCGTGAGGCCAGTATGTTCGTACCAGTCGAAGCTGTCGCAAGCAGTAGCAAGGGTGTCACCATAGGTGGTGTAATTCACCGTCAAGTGCAAAGTCACGATGCTGTCGCAGCCTGAAGCATTGGTAAACGTGTGCGTCAGGGTATCACAGGACTGGGTGAGGCCAGTATGTTCGTACCAGTCGAAGCTGTCGCAGGCAACGGCGTTGGTGTCACCGTAGGTGGTGTAATTCACCGTCAAGTAAAGCGTTACCACAGAATCGCAACCCAAAGCATTGGTGAATGTGTGCGTCAAATTCTCGCAGGACTGCGTGAGGCCAGTGTGTTCGTACCAGTCGAAGCTGTCGCAGGCAACAGCGATGGTGTCACTATAGGTGGTATAGTTCACTGTCAAACGCAGCGTCACGATGCTGTCGCAGCCTGCCGCATTGGTGAATGTATGTGTCAGGTTGTCGCAGGACTGCGTGAGACCAGTGTGTTCGTACCAGTCGAAGCTGTCGCAGGCAACAGCAATGGTGTCACCATAGGTGGTATAGTTCACTGTCAAACGCAGCGTTACGATGCTGTCGCAGCCTGCCGCATTGGTGAATGTGTGCGTCAGATTGTCGCAGGACTGTGTGAGGCCAGTGTGTTCATACCAGTCGAAGCTGTCGCAGGCAACGGCGATGGTGTCACCGTAGGTGGTATGGTTCACTGTCAAGTGAAGCGTTACCACAGAATCGCAACCCAAAGCGTTGGTGAACGTGTGTGTCAGATTCTCGCAGGACTGCGTGATACCCACATGCTCATACCAGTCGAAACTGTCACACGCAGTAGCAATAGTGTCACCATAAGTGGTATTGTTCACCGTCAGGTGCAGCGTCACAATACTGTCGCACTCTTGGGAAGATGTGCGGTAGAAAACATAGTCATTTGACACTGTTCCCTCTTCGAATAAGGTGTCACGCCAGCTGTAAGGAAGTTCACTCTGACAGATGGTCAAAGCCTCGTTTTGTTCATATTTGGCATCCACTTTCAAGGTCATCACCACCACACTGTCACAATGATGAGCACTTTCCAATGTTGCTATCATGGTACCTGCGCCCGTAAAGGTTTTCCCATTCCATGTATAGGGCAATGCATTCTCGCACACAGTCTGAGTGTCCGTCACATTGTAGCTCGGATGCACTGTCAAGTGCAGTGTCACGATGCTGTCGCAGCCTGCCGCATTGGTGAACGTGTGCGTCAGGTTGTCACAGGACTGGGTGATGCCACTGTGTTCGTACCAGTCGAAGCTGTCGCAAGCATTGGCGATGGTGTCTCCGTATGTGGTGTAGTTCACCGTCAGGTGCAGCGTCACTACAGAATCGCATCCCAAAGCGTTGGTGAATGTGTGCGTCAAATTGTCGCAGGACTGTGTAAGGCCAGTATGCTCATACCAGTCGAAGCTGTCGCAGGCGACGGCAGTGGTGTCTCCGTAGGTGGTATAGTTCACTGTCAGGTGAAGCGTTACTACAGAATCACATCCCAAAGCGTTGGTGAACGTGTGCGTCAGGTTATCGCAAGATTGGGTGATGCCTGTGTGTTCATACCAGTCGAAGCTGTCGCAAGCGACGGCGTTGGTGTCACCATAGGTGGTATAGTTCACTGTCAAGTGCAACGTCACTACAGAATCGCAACCCAAAGCGTTGGTGAACGTGTGCGTCAGATTCTCGCAAGATTGTGTAAGGCCAGTATGTTCATACCAGTCGAAGCTGTCACAAGCAACGGCGTTGGTGTCACCATAGGTGGTATAGTTCACTGTCAAGTGAAGCGTTACCACAGAATCGCAACCCAAAGCGTTGGTGAACGTGTGCGTCAGATTGTCGCAAGATTGTGTAAGGCCAGTATGCTCGTACCAGTCGAAGCTGTCACAGGCAACGGCGATGGTGTCACCGTATGTGGTATAGTTCACCGTCAAGTGCAAGGTCACGATGCTGTCGCAGCCTGCCGCATTGGTAAACGTGTGCTTCAGATTATCACAAGACTGTGTGATGCCAGTGTGTTCGTACCAGTCGAAGCTGTCGCAAGCAGTAGCAAGGGTGTCACCGTAGGTGGTGTAGTTCACCGTCAAGTGCAGTGTCACAATGCTGTCACAACCTGCCGCATTGGTAAACGTATGCGTCAGGTTGTCGCAGGACTGCGTGAGGCCAGTATGTTCGTACCAGTCGAAGCTGTCGCAGGCAGTAGCAAGGGTGTCACCATATGTGGTATAGTTCACTGTCAAGTGAAGCGTTACCACAGAATCGCAACCCAAAGCGTTGGTGAACGTGTGCGTCAGGTTATCGCAGGACTGCGTGAGGCCCGTGTGTTCGTACCAGTCGAAGCTGTCGCAAGCAGTGGCAAGGGTGTCACCATAGGTGGTGTAATTCACCGTCAGGTGCAGCGTCACGATGCTGTCGCAGCCTGCCGCATTGGTAATCGTATGGGTCAGGTTGTCGCAGGACTGCGTGAGGCCCGTGTGCTCGTACCAGTCGAAGCTGTCGCAGGCAGTGGCAAAGGTGTCAGCATAGGTGGTGTAATTCACCGTCAATTTCAAGGTCACGATACTGTCGCAGCCTGCCGCATTGGTAAACGTATGCGTCAAATTATCGCAAGACTGTGTAATTCCAGTATGTTCGTACCAGTCGAAGCTGTCGCAAGCGACGGCGTTGGTATCACCGTAGGTGGTGTAGTTCACTGTCAAGTGCAGCGTCACGATGCTGTCGCAGCCTGCCGCATTGGTGAACGTGTGCGTCAAATTCTCGCAGGACTGTGTGAGGCCAGTGTGTTCGTACCAGTCGAAACTGTCGCAAGCAACGGCGTTGGTATCACCATAGTTGGTGTAGTTCACCGTCAGGTGCAGTGTCACAATGCTGTCGCAGCCTGCCGCATTGACAAACGTATGCGTCAGATTATCACAAGACTGCGTGAGGACAGTGTGTTCATACCAGTCAAAACTGTCGCAGGCAGTGGCAATAGTATCTCCATAGGTGGTGTAATTCACCGTCAAGTGCATTGTCACCACCGAATCACAACCACTTCCATTCATAAACGTTTGCGTATAATCGCCAGATTGCGTATAGACACGACCATTCCATGTATAGGAGTCACATGTGTCAACTGTGAAATTAACTGTTTGATAGACACATCCAGAAGTAGGCACACTATAAAAAGGTGACTCATAGCATCCCATATCCACTGTATCAAGCTTTATACGAGTTGTGCCATCCAGATCATAATAGTCCGTCACCACAACATTGTCTCCTCTATTGACACATACCGAACCGTTTTGCAAATGCCAATCGACAAGGGCTGTCGCATCAGCATCACCTGCTACATTTGAAGGACTGACAAACATCGGATTATTGTAAAAATCGCCCAATGCGATATTCGCCTCGCCTGCATAGCCTCCTTCAACGGCAGTATAATAAGCAATTATGTCAAAACCTTCTATATTATCAGACATTTGGCTTTTTGTGTTCCCCCATACAATACAATTGCGGAGATTGCCACCGAAACCATACACGCCAGAGCCACTCCCTTCTGCCAAATTTCGCACTATCGTGGAGTTTACCACCTCAATAGTTGAATGGTTCATATACAATCCACCACCATTATACAAGGCTTCATTATTGGAAACCAAGCAGTTATAAATAGCAGAAGACCTCTCTGCAAATATACCGCCTCCGTGTTCAGCCATATTATGGCTTATTATACAGTGGCTCAAAACGCTGTTTCCACGCAGATAAGCTCCTGCGCCGTTACCCTCTACACGGCCGTTTTGAATGGTGAAGCCATCCCAAACAGTTTCCTTGCTGAATTCAATGGGTTGATACAAAACCCGTCGGGCATTCAAGCCATCCAAAATGGTGACATTGGACTCCAAATTACGCTGGGACAGATCGAAGTCTGTCGGCTCATTACCTGCAAAACCGCCATACACATCAACTCCATTCAGCATCACAAAAGCATTATCAGAAGTCAGAGAAGTGTCGCCATAATAGCTACCTGCCGCCACCCACAGCTGAACGGTATCCAAATAGGAGGCCATTCGCAAAGCAGCTTTCAAATCCCTCATGGCATTTCCCCATGAAGAGCCGGTACCGTCGCCTTCCGCATCCGCTTTCACGTATATGATATGATCTGCATAAACTGCCGGAAGATCTATAACAGCCAGTTCATTAAACACAATCTGGCAGCCACGTCCTTCGTAAGAGAATTTAAACTTAACCGATGATTCACCTGCCAACGAAAGCATATCGATACAGGCCTCTGTGGGCATCCATTCCTCAAACGAACCGTATTGACTTAATTTCCAGATAGGTTGAGCCGAATAAGAGCTTCCTCCATCCAAACTGACATACACTTTTAAGTCAATAAAATCATTTACCACATAATAAGGATTGGTCATAAATGAGAGACTCATCGCCGGATGGATAGCCGAACTAAAATCAAAGACATCCGTTTCCAGTTGTTCTGTCTTGAAGGAATCACCACCGAGGCAAGAAGCCCACCATGTGCCCATATACCACAAGGAGATCCACGTCGTGTCGTCTTGTGGAATCAGATTCCAGCATGGAGGAGGAACCATGGCAAACGATTCTGTCCAAGGGAAGACATTGATACCAACACACTCCACTCCGACACCTATGACTTCCACTTGCTGAGAAGCGGCTCCTGTAGCCGACAAAACAAGCGGCATTTCCACCATCCCGATTTCGGCAGGGGTATATTTGATATAAAGTGGACCTCCCGTAGAAGTCAACACAGCCGTACTGGCATAAGTCACATCATCTGCAGACAAAGTAAAAGGGGCTGCCACACTTACGTTTATGGACGACGAAAGACCAAATGCACGTACTGGAATCTGCTTAATGGAATTGGAACCTAATTCAACAATGCCGCAATGCACCGTATCGGTATTGGTCAAAATAAAAGGTACTGGACCTCCCACAACACTCACTTCGTCCACATCCAGCCAGTACATGTCACTGCAGTTGTGATGACGAAAAGCGATATAAACTGTCTCACCCGCATAGTCGCCCAAATCAACTGTTTTCCAATCCCATTCACCGGTGGACACCCCTGTCAAAACAGCCGGATGTTCCAAAAATCCCTCTATCGTATTGACCTGGGACACATAAACACTGTAATACTCGTCGGCATAAAATTCATCCTGACTTTTGATATAAAATGACAAAGCGGCATAATTAGGAACCACAATAGCCGGAGATATCAACCAGTTATCGGGTGCCAATGCCCCAACATCATCCCGATACGATGCGGAGGCAATCATACCCTGTCCTGAAAAAACTTCAGTTGTGAGCCCATGCCAAGATGACGCATCCCAATTATAGCCATCACCATCATGATCAATAATAGTCCACCCCACCGGAAGCTGTCCCTCATCAAACCCCTCAGAAAGTATCACCGACTGCGCATTTGCCACAAACACAAAAGCAATAGGAAGTATAAGCAATAATAACCTGCGAATCATATATTGTTCTTTATCAATTATTTCTACGTTTAATACACTTTTTCAACACTTCTCCCGCAATATTCCAATAAATCTGCAAATTTAAATATTTTTCATATACAATAATGCATTTTTCAGATTTTTTATAAAATCAAGAATTAAAGGAATTTTTTCTTTTATCAAAAATCAGTTGTTTATTTCTTTTCAGAATAATTTTTTATTTACTGAAAATAAATCCGTACTTTTGCATTTATACTTATATGCTAAATACTTACATCTAAAAAAACGCTTTAAATTAAATTTAAAATCGAACAACAATGAAAAGAATTTTTTTGATTTCAGGAGTGATAGCAGGTTGTATTCTGCTATCTGGTTGTGTTACCAAGCAAAAATACGCAGAACTTGAAGACAGCTATAGAATCTGTTCTGAAAATCTGGCGGTGCTGAATCAGGATAATATCAACACCGTTAACCAGAACAAGCAACTGGAACAGCAGGTGGAACAACTGAAGGCACGCACCAAACAGCTGGCCGCTGACACCTTGACGCTCAGCAAAAGATTGGCTCAGTCGGAAAAAGACCTTGCCAAAGCCATCCGCGACTATGACGAGTTGCTGAAACAATTTGCCGAGTTGAACATGACCAACAACACGCAGGTCAACAAGCTGCTGGCTGATATCGAGAAAATCAAGACACAGCTGAAAGAGCGCGAAGCGGAAATCAACCAACAGCGCGACGAACTCAACCTTGCCGCTATGGAACTTTCTGACAAAGAATCCCGTTTAAGTGAACTGCAAAGCATTCTGGACCAGAAAGATGCCGAAGTAAAGAAACTGAAAGAAACAGTTTCCAACGCCCTGAAAGGCTTTGAAGGCAGCGGCTTGAATGTATATGAGAAAAATGGCAAAGTATATGTTTCTATGGACGACAAACTGCTGTTCGCATCAGGTAGCTGGGTGATCAACAACGAGGGTATGCAGGCTATTTCAAAATTGGCCGAAGTACTTGAGGCTGACGAAGATATCTCTATTTTGATTGAAGGTCATACCGACAATGTGCCTTACAAGGGTGCCGGTCAGGTAAAAGACAACTGGGATTTGAGTGTGATGCGTGCCACCGCTGTGGTGAAGGCTATTTTGAAAAACGACAAAATCGCTCCCTCTCGTCTGTCAGCCTCCGGTCGTAGCGAATATTTCCCCATCGACAGCAACGACAATGCCGAGGCTCGCGCCAAGAACCGCCGTACCGAAATCATTCTGACTCCGAAATTGGACGAACTGTTCCAGATCATCAATCAGAACTAAATTCTATGCAATTTACTGATATACTGCTTCATTGGTATGCAGATAACAAGCGTTCACTCCCTTGGCGGGGTGAACGCGATGTTTATAGAGTGTGGGTATCCGAGATTATCCTACAGCAAACCCGCATCCAGCAAGGCTGGGACTATTACCTGCGCTTTATCAAGGCTTTTCCTGATGTCAAGGCGCTGGCAGAGGCCGACGAAGAGCAAGTACTACGCATTTGGCAGGGACTGGGCTACTACTCGCGCGCCCGCAACATGCACGCCGCCGCCCAAAGCGTGATCCGTGATCATGGGGGCAAGTTCCCCTCCGCATACGAGCAGGTGCGCCAGCTCAAAGGTATCGGCGACTACACCGCCGCCGCCATCTGCGCTTTCGCTTACGGACTGCCCTACCCCGCTGTGGATGGCAACGTGCTGCGCATCATCAGCCGCGTGTTCGGTATCCACGACAATATTGCGGACAACAGTACCCGGAAGGATATCACGGCATTGTGCCAAAAACTGATGAAAGACGCTGATCCTTCTGACTTTAACCAGGCTCTGATGGACTTCGGCTCGCTGCAATGCACCCCCAAGAATCCCGATTGCGAGCACTGCCCGATGCAAGGCGCATGCTATGCGTTCAAGCACCAAGAAGTGGATACACTTCCCGTCAACATCAAACGTATCCAAATCAAAAACAGGTATTTCCATTATTTTGTCTGTATTCATCAGGATGAAATCATAATTGAAAAAAGAGAGAATGAAGACATCTGGAAAGGCTTGTACCAACTTCCGATGAGCGAAAGCAAAAATAGTAAGAAACTGGATTACAAACTCTTATATCAGACCAAGCACCAACTGACACACCAGACGCTTCATGCCTTCTTTTACGACACCCCCGATGCGTCAACGCTTCCGGAACCTGCCGGCCAGCGACTGAAAATCAAAATGCAAGATATTGACAATTACGCATTCCCGAAATTAATCATCAATTTTTTCAATACCCTCCAATAAAAAACTACGCGGCTGCCACCATGTGACAGTCCTGAATTTTGAATTTTGAACTTTGAATTAGTTACTACCCCGGCTTTCGGCCACCTGTTGGAGGCTTCGCCTCCTTTCTCCTTCTCGCTCGGCAAAGCTAAAGTAAACTTTGTCTCTGCACTCGCTCCTTCATCGAATCTAATAGAAGGGGAATTTAAATTTGATTATTAGCACATATAAAAATTTTGTATCTTTGCTGTTTCAAAAAACAAAAATAATATTATGGAAGAAGAAAAAGACATCAACTTGACTCCTGAGGAGATCAAAATGCCCGACAATGCTTATACCGAGCTGAAAGAGGGCGAAGAGTACAAACCCATTTTGATGGCTACAAAAAACTACCCTGAAATCAATGCTTGGACAGTGATTTGGGGTATCATCATGGCCATCATCTTCTCGGCGGCTACCGCTTACGCCGGACTGAGATTCGGCCAAGTTTTCGAGGCGGCCATCCCTATCGCCATCATCGCTGTGGGAGCCTCCACTTTGGCCAAACGCAAGAGCCCGCTGTCCGAAAATGTCATCATCCAGTCCATCGGTGCCAGCTCCGGTGTGATTGTGGCCGGTGCCATCTTCACCCTGCCCGCCATCTACATCATCCAGGAGACCAATCCCGATATCCAGATGAATGTCAACTTCTTCCAGATTTTCCTGGCTTCCCTCTTTGGCGGCTTCCTGGGCATTCTGTTCCTGATCCCCTTCCGCAAGTACTTTGTTTCTGACATGCACGGCAAATACCCCTTCCCCGAAGCTACCGCTACTACCGAAATCCTGGTATCAGGTGCCAAGGGTGGCAACCAAGCCAAATTATTGGTTATCAGTGGACTAATCGGAGGTTTATATGATTTCTGCATGACCACTTTCAACTTCTGGTCCGAGACCATCACCACCCGCATGGCGGCTTGGGGCGAGCAACTGGCGATGAACCACAAGTTCGTTTTCAAAATGAACGGCAGCGCCATTCTGCTGGGTACCGGTTACCTGATTGGTCTGAAATACGCTATGATCATCTGCGCAGGCTCTTTCCTGTCATGGTGGTTTATCGTTCCTTTGTTGGGACAATATGGCGTCACCCCCGACGGTGTGCTGATGAGCACGATGGATCCTGATTTAATCTTCTCACAATATGTAAGATACATCGGCATCGGCGGTATCGCTATGGCTGGTATCTTGGGCGTTATCAAATCTGCTGGCGTCATCAAGACCTCATTGAGTGTGGCCCTCAAAGCTGGCAAAAACAAAGGTGGCGAAGAGCAGCAAGTACTTCGCACCCAGCGTGATATCCCCATGAAGATTATACTTTTCGGCTTTTTGGCAGTCATTATTATGATGGTCTTATTCTTCATTTTCGGCGGCATGCAGATGAATCTCACCCAGATTATCGTCGGCATCCTGGTAGTCTTCTTGTTTGCCTTCCTGTTCACTACCGTGGCCGCTACCGCCATTGCCACCGTGGGTACCAACCCTGTGTCGGGTATGACCATGATGACCTTGATTCTCAGCTCTTTCATCCTGTCGGCAGTAGGTCTGCAGGGCGGCACCGGCATCATCACCGCATTGGTGGTGGGTGGCATTGTCTGCTCCGCTTTGGCCATGGCCGGCGGTTTCATCACCGACTTGAAAATCGGTTACTGGATTGGCGCTTCTCCTTACAAGCAGGAAGGATTAAAGTTCTTGGGCACATTAGTATCTGCACTTACTGTTGGCGCCGTTATTATGCTTTTGTCGAAAACTTACGGCTATACCGGTGAAAACGCATTGGTGGCACCTCAGGCCAACGCTATGGCGGCCATCATTGAACCGCTGATGTTCGGTGGCCAGACTCCTTGGATTCTGTATATCATCGGTGCCATTTTGGCTATCGTGCTCGACCGCATCGGTGTTCCCGCTTTGGCCTTCTCTCTTGGTATGTTCATTCCTTTGCAGCTGAATATCCCCTTGCTGATTGGTGGCGCTTTGGCATGGTTCATCGGCAGCCGCAGCAAAGACGAAGCTGTGAACAAAGCCCGCAAGGAAAAAGGCACATTGCTGGCCTCCGGTATGCTGGCCGGTGGTGCCATCATGGGTGTGGTGAGTGCCATCATGAAATATGCTGGTGCCAACGTGGCAATGCCCACCGACTACATCGGTTCCTCCGCATACAACATCCTCGCCATCGTGATGTACGCCGCTATCTGCGTGTACTTGGTAATCCACTCGATGTCGAAAAAAGTTGAAAATTAGCAAATTAGTTAATTAGTTAATTAGTTAATTAAATTCAGAATTCAAAATTCAAAATCATATAACCCTTCTAACCTTCTAACCTTCTAACCATTAACCCCTATAACCAAACACCTATGAAAAAGTTATTCCTAATCCTCATAATAGCGTCCCTGGGCTGGAGTTTGTCGGCCCAGGACACGCTGTCGTGGAAGCAGACGCTTCAGAGGCACGACATTTATTTTGGTATTGGTGACCCACTTATCGCGGGACTCTCCAATGACAGATTTCCTTTATTCAGCAAATGCGGTCATGGCACTTTCTCCAAATGTTCTTATGACGAGGGCCCTCTCTATGCCACCGATTGGTTTTCGCCAGACACCTACAGTAGTGGTGTGATTGCCACCCCAACCATCAGCATTGGATACAAATACCGTTTGGCCAAATGGTTCTGGCTGGGTGCGACAGCCTCTTATACCGGATTTTTTGAGACCATCTACGATAGGGTGAGCAACATAAAATACTCAACGCTGAACAGTCACTTGCTGACCGTTATGCCAGAAGTGCGTTTTTCCTGGCTCAACACCAAATATGTAACCCTGTATTCCGGCATTGGTCTGGGTGTCAGTTTCCTTTTCGATGAAATATATTATGCTGAAAACAATGGACATATAAAAGCCGGCTACAGCACTGATTATGTAGGACTCAGTCCCACTGGCCAAGTCACCTTCGTGGGTATCCATGTGGGACGTAAATGGTATGGCTTTACTGAAATCGGCATTGGTTCCAGAGGAATCATCCAAGCCGGTTTCGGTTATAATTTCAACAGCAAAAAGAAATAACCTTTGGTGTCATTTTTCAAAAAAATTCAATTATGAAAAAGAACATATTGATTATCATCGCCATTGCCCTGGTATGCTTTGGCTGCGGTCGCGAGAAACGCGGCCAACTCACCCAAAGGGGCAAGGAAATCCACGATTCTTGGCATACAACCACATTTCTGCTTATAGAAGCTGATGTTATCCCGGCGTTTCATCTCGACGCATGGATAAATGCCGACAATGACAGCATCAGATATAGTATTGAAGACCAATATTTCCCTTACCAACGGATACGGCAGGAAGAGGCTACTGTGTATTCCATCTATAGCGGATCCGAGAAACAGATTACCATCAACACATTCGGGCAATCGCTTAACGACGAAGGCTCCCATTGGCTTATTACCAGAGAACAACATATTGGCAATGCTTCGCTTCCACTGTTTTTTGATTATGAGTCTGATGGTGAGATACTTCACGTTGGCAAGGACGGGGAGCAATGGTATATTCAAATGGACGGCAACGAATGCTACGGAAGCTCTTGCTTAATGCATATCAAGCCCTTGGAAAATGACGGCAATATACTATTCGCCAAGGGAAACTATACTCTTTCCGGTAGCGGAAGCTATCAATACAAATATGGCCCCGTATTACAGTATAATATCGAAAAAAACATACTACGTGAAGAAAGCGAGAGAGGGTGTTATTGCAGTGAGGGCATTGTACAACTTGTCGCCAGCCAAGAAGGTTATGACGACATAAACGTCAAAGCCGAATATTTAGGAGAAAAGCAAGTTTGCATCACCTATCGAGGGGTGACGGAAACCTGGGAATAACAGTTTCTATCTTATACTTCTCTTTGCCATTCTGTGGTGTGCTTCTTTGAAGAACTCTATCAGAATGGCATTTTCTTTAACGCCTTCCGCTTGATGGATGCACTCTTCCACCAAAATATCATAAACTTTGTCTTTGTTGAGCAAAAACACCGTGCGTACCATAGCTGATTTGTCCTTTTCAAGAGTGATTTCCATAGACTTGACAATGTTGTTCTGGACAATCATAGGAGTAATCTGATTGACAATCTGATTCAGGGCTTTCATTTTGTCAGTTGCTCCTTTTTGAATCAGCAAAATTTGGCATTGGCTCAGGAACGGAAGCGCAACCTGATAGGTCAAACTATTGACAGCATCCATGTTGTTAGTCTCTTTCGCTTTTGCCAGGTCGGCGGCAGTGGTTTCTTCCATCACCCACAAATACAGGGCATCATGGGTAACAGGACTCACCTCCCCTTTCAATTTAGCAGTGGAAACCAACTGTTCCTCAATAGTATAGGCAGAGGTTTTCCAGCCTTCTTCTGTTAATTTGGCGGCAATTTCCTTGTAGTTATCAGCCTTCGCTGGCGACATAATATCAGCTCTTTCTCCTTTATTTTGTCCGAACACCTGGCCTGAAGTCAGCAAAACAGTTGCGCATACAATCGATAACATTAATTTCAAAGTCTTCATAATCAACATTTTTTATTTTCAAATTTCAATATTCATACAAACGGCAAAAATACAAAATTATTACATTGTAGAATTGCAAATTGTTTCGTATTTTTGCCAGCTAAAATTTTTGACATAAAACACAGCTATGGATGGCGAACTTTTGAAACAATTTTTCATCAATATCTTCTCTTTTGATGAACGCTATCCGCTGTTATTCACGCAGTTCAATTTCTGGGCATTCTTTGCCGTGGTCTATGCCGGCTTCTGCCTGATGAAGAGCAAAAGGCTGCTTCGCAATAGCTATTTGTTCTTTATGAGCGTGCTTTTTTACTATAAAACCTCTGGACTTTTTGTCCTGATTCTGATTTTTTCCACCATTTTCGGCTTTTTTGTCGGCAAAGGCATTGACCGGTCGGACAAGACTGGCTACCGCAAATTCCTGCTGACCATTGGTGTCATTGTCAATTTGGCAATATTATGCTATTTCAAATATGCCTACTTCTTCACGGATGTTTATAATTCATTATTCCATAGCAAGATAGAAATCGTAAACTATCTGGCGAAATGGGCTAATGAGTGGAGTGGCAGCAACCGCTTTGATGCCGGAAAGATTCTGCTTCCCGTAGGCATTTCTTTTTATACCTTCCAGAATATCAGCTATTTGGTGGATGTTTACCGGAGAAAAGTCGGGGCTGTGGGCAACATCCTGGACTTCGGTTTCTACACCACTTTCTTTCCGCAGCTGGTGGCCGGTCCCATCATCCGTGCCAACCAGTTCATCCCGCAGCTCTACAAGCCTTTCTTTCTGTCACGCAGACAGTTCGGCATCGCTGTTTTCTGGATTCTCAACGGTCTGCTGAAGAAAATCATACTTAGCGACTATCTGGCGGTGAACTTTGTGGACCGTGTGTTCAACAACCCGACCATGTTCACGGGTTTCGAGAATTTGATGGCACTGTTCACCTACTCTCTGCAGGTTTATGCCGACTTTTCAGGCTATACCGACATCGCCATCGGCGTGGCCATGCTGATGGGTTTCTACCTGCCCATCAACTTCAACTCGCCTTACAAGGCACAAAACGCCGGTGAGTTCTGGAAACGCTGGCATATCTCGCTTTCTACCTGGCTGAAGGACTACCTGTATATTCCTCTGGGCGGCAACCGCAAAGGCAAATTCCGTACACATGTCAACCTAATGACCACCATGCTGTTAGGTGGTCTTTGGCACGGTGCCAGCTGGAATTTCGTCATCTGGGGCGGTCTTAACGGCGTGGGCATCCTTGTTTACAAACTCTGGCGCAACCTCACCTATCTGAAGAAGACGCTGATGTGTTTCGCCCTGTTCATGGCCTTTGCTATCGCCGACTACCTCTACCCTATTCCCGTGCTGAATATCGGGGTCATCTGGACAGGTATCATCTTCTTCGGCACACTGCTTACCGCCATTCACGACGCTTTCCGCAGAGGTCATACGGTGGAATGGCTGAGCCGCAGTTGGGCCATCTTCCAAACCTTCGTCTTCATCACCTTCACCCGACTCTTTTTCCGCTCCGGTTCCAATCTCGACCCCTCTGAGGCCAACGAGGTGGCTTGGAACACCGCCAAAAACATGGTGGGACAGATTGGCAGTGCATGGCGTACTGACCTGATTCCCAAGATGATCTATGAATACCGCTTTGTCTTCCTGCTCTTTGTGGCCGGCATGATCATCCACTGGCTGCCCACTCGCTGGAAACGCTGGTACCGCCTCAACTTTGCCCTCATGCCCTTATGGCTCATGGTCCTGGTGGTTTGTGTCTGCGTGTTCATCATCTACCAATTCATCACCGCTGATCTGCAACCGTTTATTTACTTCCAATTCTAGACAATTGACAATTGACAGTTGACAATTAATAATCACCTTCTCACCTTCTCACCTTCTAACCCCTAAGCTCAATGCTCAAAGCCCTAAGCCCTAAATCCCTAAACATTAAACACTGTACCCTGACCCCTGTAACCTGTAACCTGCAATGGACAAACGAAACGACGCCTTGGAGCATGGCAATGTGAAGCAACTGCTTTGGCAGTATGCCGTGCCGGCGATTATCGCCACCACCGCCACTTCGTTTTACAATATCATTGACCGTATCTTTATCGGCCAGGGTGTGGGTCCCTTGGCCATTTCGGGACTGGCACTCACCTTCCCTATCATGAATCTGGGCACCGCCTTGGGCACCTTGGTCGGGGCTGGTTCATCCACCATCATCTCCATCCGCATGGGCGAGAAACGCCGTGAGGAGGCTATCCAGACCTTGGGCAATGCCTTCGTCCTCAACATGATCATCGGCATCTTGTTTTCCGTGCTAGCCTTGTGCTTCCTCGACCCATTGCTCTACCTTTTCGGAGCCAGCGACGCCACCCTGCCATTCGCCCGCGACTTCATGCGCGTCATCCTGCTGGGTAACGTCATCACCCACCTGTTTTTCGGACTGAACAATATCATCCGGGCATCTGGCTATCCCACTAAGGCAATGATATCGCTGCTTTTGACCATTGGCATCAATATCATTCTGGCCCCGCTTTTTATTTTCGTCTTCCATTGGGGCATCAAAGGGGCAGCTACCGCCACGGTGATTTCCCAAAGTGTCGGACTGGTATGGGTTGTCTCGCATTTTTTGAGTGGCAAGCCATACGTGCATTTCACCAAACAATGCTTCCGTCTGTCGGGAAGAATTATCGGCAGCATCTTCTCCATCGGCGTGGCACCCTTCCTCATCCACTGCTGCGCCTGCCTGATAGCGATACTGATGAACCGGCAATTAGGCACATACGGTGGCGACATGGCTATCGGAGCTTTTGGCATCATCAATAGCATCATCAGCTTGCTGATTATGATCATGTTCGGCTTCACCCAAGGGATGCAGCCCATTGTGGGATATAATTGGGGGGCGAAACAGCACGACCGTGCCATCGAGGCCTTCCGGCTCACCATCTATTATGCTACTGCTGTGGCAGTTATCGGTTTTCTGGCGGCAGAATGCTTCCCTCGCTTTATCGCCCGCTGGTTTACTGATAGCCAAGAATTGATCGACATCACCACCAAAGGATTGAGAATCTATGTGATATGCCTTCCCTTGGTTGGATTCCAGGTGGTCACCACCAACTTTTTCCAGTCCATCGGCAAAGCGGGCATATCCATTTTCCTGTCCATGACAAGACAATTGCTCTTCCTAACGCCATTACTCCTCCTTTTTCCGCCGTTATTCGGCTTGGACGGAGTATGGTACGCCACACCCGCCGCCGACCTCACTTCCGCCTTGGTCACCGCCGGAGTGCTCTGGTATTACTGGATGAAGAAGTTGAAAACTGAAAACTGAAAGTTGAAAATTGACATACCTAGTTTTTAATTCCGGACACAACGTACTGACAAACAATCCACCTTTGATCTCCAACCTCTATCTACCCCCATGGAACCATAAACGATTCCACGAGCAAGGGCTGTAGTTGGCGGATGTATTCCACCTTCTGTAGCAGTCCATAATAAGGCAACCGTATGAAAGTTCTCATAAGCGGCATTAGCATCACCATAAAAAAAGTTCCAAAAACCTGCAGGAAGAGCTGTGAATCCAGTAATATTGCGGTCCTGTGCCCAATAATTACCCGGCACATTTTGTCCGTTTGCCACTGCCCATGTTCCCTGAAAGCCACCAGAAAGTTTATATGCATGGTCTCCTCTAACATCCATAACGTTCAAATCGGTATTTGTTAATGTCCCTTCCATCAAATTCCATTCCGCATCACTTGGCATATGCCAGCCATTGGGACACACACCTTGCACATTACTCGGGATCGTGTTACTTGAAGTAGAGCCATGCATCACAGCTGCCCAATTATACAGATAACCATAATCAGGCACTAAACTATCATCATTATTCGGTATATAACGATTGGGGGTAACCCAACTCGAAGTGCCATTCCCTAATGCAATACTTGTTCCATCTGCAAAATGTGTGGAACGGAGATTACTTTTCATCCAACACTGGCTACCAATCTGAACCGTTTCATAGATATTGCCATCATAATCCACAACCGTGGAACCTCCAGCACACGGCACACCCACATTAGCCGTACGCGCCGAAACCTCTTCTCCATAAACTGTACCATACTGATTGGTGGCATACGCCCGAATATAGTATGTTGTAGAAGGATTCATGCCAGTGATATAACTGGTAAAATTTCCCACACCAGTTCCATCTGTAGTATGATTATCAGCCAAGGTCGGATTATGTGAAGTACTCCAACATACACCTCGAGAGGTAACCAAATTGCCAATTGCGACGACACTTCCTCCACAAACAACAGACTCATCGGTAAAACTGCTCACAGGACTTGTGAAGACTTGCGGTAATGAATCGCAAATACAGCGAACAGAGAAGCCATATTTCTTGTCGTTACCGTATCTTGTCACATGAGAATCGTCATAATTCAAAATCCGAAGATATGTATATACTGCGTTGCATTCTGTTGCCCCCCAAAATAAAGCCTTGTTAGCATAATCATATTGCCCGCCTCCATAGCCGCAATATCCTGCAGGAAGTGCTGAAAATCCCGTGGCATTATTGGCAGACTGATTACCTCCCACAACATTGTTATTGGCAAAAGAAGTCCATCCGTACGTATAGGCCAATGACTTGGCAATACATGTCGCACAAGACCACTGATAGTCACTACGGCTGCTAACATAATCAACCAACTGTTGCCATTCCGCATCGCTGGGCACATGCCAACCTTTTGGACAGATTCCCTGAACTCCACTGGGATTGGTATTACTTGAAGAGCTGCCATGCATCAACGCAGCCCAATTGTACAAATATCCGTATGAATTTACAGCACCCGCATTATTATTGGGATAATACCGGTATGGTTCCTCCAAGCTTAATGTATTATTACCCATAAAAATCGTATCGCCATTTGCATATCGTGTGGTACGAAGGTTCTGTTTCATCCAGCACTGTTTTCCAATTTGTACAGTATTATATGTATTCCCGTCAATGTCAGTTACAGCAGGCATACCATAACAAGGAAGGGCATCTTGGCAACCTTCTCCAAACGGGAAACGGAATGTAAAAGATTCCTGAGTCATAGATTGATACCGTGTATAATGATTGCTTTCCTCTTCACTTCCATTGATGGTGGCATAACAATAAAATTCCATATAATCACCCGGATTAAAAGGCCTTGTGCAATCACTCTTGGGTGAATTTTTCAATTTTTCGGAAATACTACCAGTCTCATTATACTCAACAAAATCAATGGCATCTTTACCTCCTTCTCCACGGTTTACCATCTTGACCGATGACTTTTGACCATTCTCCCATGCAGTCAAAAAATAAATTCCCGAAGTGGACAAGTTAATGCACAATTGATAGACGCCCGGCATAAGTGAATAATTTACTGACCTAATATTCCGTCCAACAACATCAGTAATGTCCATCACAACATCTCCAGGCTCTGTCACCGTCAAATAGGCAAAAGTAACACCCTCAAAAGGATTCGGATTATTTTGCGACAATTGCAAAGATAACATATTCCCTGTCCCTGTGACCTCGTCAATGCCTGTGCCAATATGCAATACCAGCACTGTATCAGGCCAATAAATCGTCTCTTCCCAGCCTTTGGTATGATTAATGATTACCACTCTATCTACTTGAACATGATGGTTACAGGTATCAGCAGCCGTAAAAGTAAGCACATGTGTTTGTGCACTAACTGTAATACAAAGCGTGATTAATAAAAACAATAGTGAAATATGTTTCTTCATGGTATCATGTTTTTAGAATGATTTTACGGTAAATATTCATTGCTGAACGAGAACGGCAGCAGGTCGCTGATGCTTTTCAGCACATACACCTCGCCTTCCTCACCGGCCAGCAGCACCTCGATATGCTGGTTGAACTTCTGCTCATATTCCAGCAAAGCCTGGCGGCAGCTGCCACAGGGAGACACCGGCTTCGTAAGCTTTTCCATAGGATTTATCGCCGTGATAGCCAGTTTGTTAAAAGGAACCTCAGGGTATTGGGAAGAGGCATAAAAGATAGCGGTCCGTTCGGCACACAAACCCGACGGGAAAGCCGCATTCTCCTGATTGTTGCCCGTCACCACCTCGCCGTTGTTCAGCAGCAAAGCGGCTCCCACCTTGAAATTGGAGTACGGAGAATAGGCTTTTTTAGCCGCCTCATGCGCGAGGTCCAGCAATTTCTGCCATTCTACCGGCAATTCATAGCGATCCTCATATACGGTGATCTTTGATATCAGTTCCAGCGTCTTCATATCGGTTTATATTAAATGCGTACAACAATATCGAATTTATGATAGCAAAAAGTGTCAGTCCCGACTCGGTTTCCAGCGTATCCTCAGTAAACATCGACCCCACCAGAATAATGAAAAAGGCCACATAGACAAAAGTGATTTTCTTTTTCTGTTCGAAGAACGGATAAATCAACATGAAAACGAAATACAAGAGCACTATAATTCCGCCCATCAGCCAAAAAGTCAACCACTGGTTATGGCAGCCCGTACGGTCCTTGCCCACCAGACTGCTGCCATCTGCCGCCAACTGCTCTCCCACTGCGGTCTTGTGCTTGCCCAAGCCCACTCCGAAGAGCCAATTTTTCTCTATTTGCTTCCATGAAGCCCTCCAATACTCCACCCTTTGCAGAATGGTGGAATTCTGCACATCGCCAGAGCAACGGTACAATTCTATGCTGAAGAAAATCGGATATAAAGCTCGTTTCAGTCCGAAACGGCTGGTATAATCCACATTGGCAATGCCTTGCTCTATGTTGCGCACATCCTGCTCCGACAAAGCCATCACCCCGGCGCTGTCCTTTCGCAAATGGCAGGAGTTCAGGTAACGAACAAGTGTGGACTCCAACATCGAATCGTGAAAACTCACATTGCTTCGTTGAGGCCATGCGCTCTCCAGTTCCTCACGGCACACATACATGCCTATCAATGAGCCATTTTCAACGATAGAATTACTATCATTCGTGTATGGATTCCCATTGACCGTCAAGCTGTCTACGGTGGCATACTGTGACTGGTCCACATGAAAATAATGCCAGGTCACACTACCCAACGCCAGCACAAAAAACGCCACCAAACACAACATTCCAACGGCTATCCAGCGGTATGTCTTTTCATTCCTGCGACATAGCAGAACATACACGCAATATACCACAGCTACCAAAAACAGGAGCACAATGCCCGTAAGTGTCTGCGCAATAAAAAGATATGCCAACATCCAACAACTCAGCATGCCTGAAGCGATTCTAATCGGCATAGCCAATTTCTCTTCCCTGAAAGCATAATGCAAGAGCAGCACTATCGCCACATCAATACACAAACTGAAACGTATGTGCGAGATAAAGACAGAAATTTCACGGATATCAACAATATCATTTCTCACATAATACACTGTCGAATAAACCGTTGCAAAAAACGTGCTCAACACAAAGCATGCCAGAATAAAGTCCAGCTCCTTGCGCTTATACGGCTGCGAACTGGCCACAATGACCGGAGCCAAGTACAAAGGAAGCTTGCAGCTCCAGTAATCCAAGGCCTCCATAAAATTGTCGGTGCGCACAAAGCCAAGCATCATCACCAAAAGAAACAGGAAGGCAATAATCGCAGACTTATGCTCTTTTATGCGTTGCCATTTCGCTTTGAAATCTCCTTCTATCAGCCAATTGGCAGCCAGAAAGATCAGCATCATACTGGTCATATACCTCGACAGCGGAATAGCGACACACAAGGCCGCCGTCAGCAGCACATAGAGATAATGATGTATTTTAGCTCTGCTCAAAACACTTATTTTTGGCCTAAAATGGATTTGTAACGGACTTGGTCTAACAACAACTGCTGGGCCGCTTTTACTTCAGGATCGCAACGCAGCATATCCACATATTTTCCTTTCTGATAATAATATCTGCCAATAATCTCGGAAGCGAGATAATCGGATATTTCAGCCTTATATTTCTGTAATTCAGTACCTTTTTCCTCTTCGATCTTCTTCTTCATACTTTCATACAGGGTCTTGATGTCTTCAAAATATTTCTCATCCTCCGCCACTTCCTTCAAATCTTCCATCACATGCTCCGTTTCGGTGGTATAGGTATATTCCTTGTCTTTCAGAAAATGGACAAAATCGTTGTAAATCTCATCGGTTACCACAAATTCCTTGGCTGGTGGAATGGTGGCATGAGTGGCACGATACTGGGTGGCATAATCAAAAATGTGGTTGTTCAACACCAATGCCGTAAGCAGGTGGCTGGCCATCGTATCCGGAGAAATCACATCAGGTTCCACCCCACCCTTGTCATAAACAGTTCTGCCGTTTTTGGTCTTGAAAGCCACCGCCAACGAGTCGGGAATCTTGGTGTGCGAGGGTGTCAAAGTATCATTCTTGAAATATTCGATATTCTGCACACAACGACCGCTGGGAATGTAGTATTTTGCAATGGTAATCTTCAACGAAGTGTTATAACTCAATGGTAAAATATTCTGTACCAATCCTTTTCCGAAGGTCTTATGACCCATAATCACCCCTCTGTCCAAATCCTGGAAGGCACCCGAAACGATTTCTGAGGCCGAAGCACTGTACTCGTTCACCAGCACCACCACCGGAATGTTCTTGTCCGTCACGGGGAAGCGGGTTTTATAGATATTGTGCTGTGACTCGAGTTTGCCTTTGGTTTCGGAAATCATCGTGCCCTGGTCCACGAAAATATTCATGATATTGACCGCCTCTTGCAGCAAACCGCCGCCATTGTTACGCAGGTCAAAAATCAGGTATTTCATGCCCTGCTCTTTCAGCTTGGTGAAAGCCTCCTTCACCTCGCTGCTGGCTTTTTCCGTGAATTGGTCTAACTTGATATAACCCACCTGATCATCCACCATGTCGTAATACGGCACGCTCGGGAACTTGATTTCCTTACGCACCACATCGAAAGAGAGCGGTTTGGATTCGCCGTAACGCTCCACCTCAATAGTGATTTTGGTGCCTGGCTGTCCCTTCAGGTACTCGCTCACATCGGAGGAGCTTCTGTTCTTCATCGACTGCTTGTTCACGCTGAGGATGCGGTCGCCCGCCATGAGACCCGCCTGCTGCGCCGGACAGTCCTCGTAGGGCTCGGAGATGACGATATAGTCGCCATGTTGCTGAATCAGCGCACCGATGCCGCCATACTGACCCTTGGTCATCATCTTGTAATCCTCGATCTGCGACTCGGGATAATACACCGTGTAGGGATCCAAACTCGACAGCATGGCGTCGATAGCGGTCTTGGTCAAATCGCCAGGGGAGATTTCGTCAGCGTATTTCGCATTCAGCTCTTTCAGAATCGACACAAAAATATCCACGTTTTTGGCGATTTCAAAGTCATGCTGCGCCTTACAATTATTTACAAATAAAGTAGTTGTAAAAAAGAAGAGGATAAGTATGGATGAAATTTTTCTCATAGATGTTTCCTTAGTGATTAATCTGCAAAGTTACGATTTTTTATTAAACGGAAAAACATCGTATTTATTATATATTAGTTTCGCCTCTTCGAGGCTTTTATATGTATACGGTATTCCTTTCTCCCTCTCCCAGGGGCTGCGCCCCTGTCTGTACCAGGGGTTTCACCCCTGTCTGTACCAGGGGCTACGCCCCTGTCTGTAGTCTGATCGGCCCTACGGGCCTCATCTCGCTCTGGCGATGTGTGCAAGATGAAAGGTGATGCTACACCCCTCTCTCAACCCCAAACTTACGTGCGGGGTTACTAAGATACCGTACCTTCGGTACTCTGTGAGAACTGAGTACTGTATCCCACGCTTACGTATGGGATTGCTGGGATATCGTACCTTCGGTACTGTACAAGGCACATAGATACGACTCCCCTACAAACTAACTAACACCTAACACCTAACCCCTATCCCCTAATCACTATCCCCTACTTCACTATAAAGTGCAAACGGTTGAAGACATTGGTTTCGGAGGTGCCGGAGTCGAAATCCAGGGAAAGGATATTCATTTTGGGATAGATTTTCTTCACCCGTTTTTCTATACCTTTGGAAATCACATGGTTGGCAATACAGCCGAAGGGCTGGAAGCTGAGCACATTGTTCACCCCGTTCTCGGCAAAGTTGGCGATTTCTGCGGGAATGAGCCAGCCTTCGCCAAAATTGGCCGCCAGGTTGATGATTTTGCCCGCCGCCTTCGCATCCTTGAACAGGTCGGAGAACGGCCGGTAATAGCGGTAGCGACTGCAAATCCGGTCAAACTTGCGGGTATAGAGCTGCACCAGCTTGTACAGTGCATCGCCCATCCACAGCGGCATGCCGGGCTGTTTGATATTCTTTTCCTTGTTGATATGATTATTGACGAAACTGTTGATGAAGAAGTTGTACATTGACGGGGCCACCACCTCAATATGGCGCTCGGCCAGCCAGTCCAGAATATGGCGGTTGCTGAACGCATTGTATTTCAGGTAGATTTCCCCTACCACACCCATCACCGGAATGTGGTCATTTTCCTCCGTAATATTGGCGAAATCAGTCACCGCATGGTGCAAAATGCTATACAGCTCCGCCGGTTTGTTCTGCTCGATAGCGATAGCCGCATGGCGCAGATAGGCGGCATGCAAGCGCTTGGCAGCACCTTTCTCCTTCTCACGGGCCACTGCCGGATAATAGAGTTTGCCCAGACAGTCGCAGTAAAGCAACATCAGCAGCGCCTTCCGGATGACCTTGCCCCAGGGCAGGTCGAAGCCCGGCTGCTCGTTGCTACCGTCACTGCCAAAAGCTACCGATACGACCGGCACTTTCTCAAAGCCCGCCGCCACCATCGCATTCTTAATCAGCGCAATATAGTTGGAAGCACGGCACTGTCCGCCAGTTTGCGTAATGGCCACCGCCGTCTTGTCCAAGTCGTACTGACCGCTCTTCAGCGCCGTGATAATACTGCCCGTGACAATGGTGGCCGGATAGCACACCTCGTTGTTGGCATAGCGCAAGCCCTGCTCCGTCGATTCCATCGTAGGCAGAGGCAGGTTGACCATATTATAACCCATGGCCTTGAAGACCGAAGGAAGCAATTCCGAATAGCCTTCGGCAAAATAAGGCGCCAAAATGGTGCGCTGCTTGTCCTCTGGCATGAACACCTTGGTGGTCACCCTCGGACGCTTGTTCAGCTCGGCAGGTTTGAATTGCAAACTCTCCACCAGCGAGCGGATGCGCAGACGCAAGGAGCCGATATTGTTCACATCATCTATCTTCAAGATAGTCAGATTCTTACCACTACGATTCAGAATCTCCTTCACTTCATCCAGAATGAAAGAATCGGGACCGCAACCGAAAGAGGTAAGCTGCACCATGTGGATATTGTCCTTGCTTTCCGCCACATAATGGGCCGCCTTGAAGATACGGTTGGGATAGGTCCACTGCGAGATGCCATGTATCTGGCTAAAAACCTCATTATCAGCATGAAGGGTAATATTCTCCGTCACCACATCAATGCCCATATCGCTGACACTGTCGGCAATTTTGTGCTGAATCAGCGGATCGACATGGTAAGGTCTTCCCGCCAGCAAAATCACCATCCTTTTCTCCTGTCGTGCATTTTCCACAATCTCCTTGGCTCGGTCACGCAGGCCTTCCATATAGCTTTTCTGTGCCTCCAATGCCTTGGTCACCGCGGCATTCACCACATTTTTCGGCACACCCAGCGAGGTCAGGTACTCCACACAGCTCTTCCGCAGCAGTTTCTCGTCATTGAACGACATGACAGGAGCGTCCACCGGAATGCCGAAACGCTCTTCCGGCTCAATGGAGCTCTTGATCACGTCGGAATACCCCGCCACAATAGGACAATTGTAGCTGTTGCGTGCATTGGGGTCTTCCTTCTGCTCATACACCACATAAGGATAGAAAATCCTATCCACTTTCTGCTCTATCAGACTGTAAATATGGCCATGCATCAACTTGGCCGGAAAACAGATATTGTCGGCCATGATGGAGCGGATGCCTTTCTCATATATCTTATTGGTGGAAAGCGGCGACAGCACCAGCTGTATGTCGCAAGCGGTAAACAATGTGTGCCAGAAGGGATAATTCTCGTACATGCCCAGCGCCCGCGGAATGCCTATCCGCAAGCGGGCTTTCTCCATCGGCACTATCGGACGTTTGAACAACATCTCGAACTTCTCATGGTGCTGATTCACCCCCTTGACAAACGACTCCGCTTTATTGGAATACACTTTCTCACAGTTGTTTCCGGTGTAGAAGACATTGCCGTTGGAGAACACCAGCCGCTTCACTTGGCAGTGATTCTCGCAACCTGGACAGGTCTCCATTTCCACTGCGGAAGTCTGGGTGGCCAGCATATCGGCCAGCGACAAGGCCGGATGGTCGGTCTGGCTGTTGCGGGCAAACAATGCCGCCCCGTAGGCTCCCATCAGCTCCGGCACATTCGAGAAGAAAACGCTCTTTCCGGACATCAGCTCCAGGGCTCGCACAATGGACAGGTTCTTGAAAGTTCCGCCCTGCACCACAATATGCTCACCCAATTCACTGATATTCTTTATTTTAAGAACTTTATACAGACAATTTTTCACTACGGAATAAGAGAAACCGGCGGCGATGTCGGCCACATCGGCCCCCTCTTGCATCGCCTGTTTCACCTTCGAGTTCATGAACACCGTGCAGCGGGTTCCCAAATCGTAGGGATGCTTAGCCATACACGAGATACGGGCGAATTCGGCCACGGGATAACGCAGAATATTGGCGAAATTCTCGATGAACGAGCCGCAGCCCGATGAGCAGGCCTCGTTGATTTCCAGTCGTGTAATGCTCTTGTTCTCCACATAGATCGCCTTCATATCCTGACCACCGATGTCCAGCACAAACGACACCTCAGGGTCGATGGTGCGGGCGGCCAGGTAATGCGCCATGGTCTCCACCACCCCATTGTGCAACTGATAAGCGGTCTTGATCAGGTTCTCTCCATAGCCGGTAGCGGCGCTGCCCACAATGCGTATCTGCTTGTGATGTTGCTCCGCCTCGGCTTTCAGTCGTGCCAAGGCCTCGCCAAAGGCTTTGAAACTGTCGCCCTTGTTGCGGCTGTAGTCCGAAAAGACAATATGTCCTTCTTGGTCCACCAGCACCAGCTTGGTCGTGGTAGAACCCGAGTCGACGCCCAGGTAGCAATCTTCAGAAGTTAATTCTTCCCATTTTACTGAAGGAATGAAAGTTACGCTCTTTTCCTTCTTCCATGCTTCAAGCTCTTCCTCAGAAGAGAACAAGGCCGGCAGGCAGCCCACATGTTCCTGCTGTTGCTGTCCCCGCTGATGGTCGCGGAAGAGGCGCACAAAATCAGACAAGGTTATGCTTTCCTTCAGCTCGCTGAAGGCGATGAGCGCGCTGCCCCATGCCGGAATCAGCTCCGGATGCTCGGGCATCAGCACATCTTCCTCCTTCAGTTTCAGCAAGTTGACAAATGCCGATTTCAATTCCGACAAGAAAGCGAAGGGCCCGCCGCAGAAGAACACCTTGGGCAGAATATCATTGCCTCGGGCCAGCGAGCTGATGACCTGGATGGCCACCGCATTGAACACCGACTTGGCAATGTCGTTGCGGCTCACATTACGGCTGGCCAGGTTCTGGATATCGGTTTTGGAGAACACCCCGCAGCGAGAGGCGATAGGATACACATTCTCAGCACTTTGCGCCAGCGTGTTCAGCTCCTTGGTCTCGATTTCCAGCAAGGCGGCGGTCTGGTCGATAAAAGCCCCCGTACCTCCGGCGCAGCTGCCGTTCATACGGATATCCGGAATCTTTCCCTCCTCGAAGAAAATCATCTTGCTGTCCTCACCGCCCATATCGATGAAGGTGCGCACCTCCGAATGTTTACGTTTGATGTATTCGGCGGCGGCAATCACCTCCTGCACAAAACGGATGCCCAGCTGTTTGGTATAGCCCATGGCGATAGAGCCGGTCATCACCACCTTCACATTGCACTTCCCCAAGGCCTTGTATATCTCCTTGTAAATCAGGTATCCGGTCTGTATAATGGCGGTATTGTGGCGTTTATAGGTCGAGAATACCATCTCGCCCTTCTCGTCCAGCACCACCAGTTTGAAGGTCGTCGATCCTATATCAATACCTACGGAGTATGTCGGGTCTGTCATACGTGTTTTTCTTTTGGGCCGCAAAGATACGAAATTTAAAGTTGCACTCATACCATTAAATTAAACAAATCTGTTCCCACAATTCTTCCATCATCCACATTTGATAATGCAAAAATAAGGCGATTAAAACAGA
>JAGCSI010000013.1 GCA_017964255.1 Bacteroidales bacterium
ACCTGAATGCCATCGACCGCTGCTAATTAGTGGTCAGGTTACAGTGGACAGGTTATAGATGGGGAGACGTGATTATTGCGTCTCTTTAATCCCTGACACTAAATACTGTAACCTGAAACCTGTAACCTGAAACCTGAAACCAGTTTTGAGTATTTTCAAGCGAAAACCTAAAAACTATAAGTCCGTCTCTCTTTCTGAATTGACCTGGCAACGGTTCAAGAAAGAGAGACAGGGCATGATTCCGCTGGGCTATATCCTGCTGATGGTGGTGATTGCCGTGCTGGGCTATCTGATTACGCCCGATTCCACACCATATTGCAACCATCAGCAGTTGGAAATTGCCTTGCAAAAGCCCGGCTTCCAGGTGCAATTGCTGCAGGTGAAACAGAGCATGGAGGTGGAGAAACGCAATTTCTTCTCGAAGATGCTGTTTGGACAGCCAGCCTTCTATGCCACAATCCCGATTCATTCCTATCAACGTCAGGGTGATTTCTTGGCGGTAAAACTATATGGCCATGAGGAAAGTGGTGATGTTCAGTACTATGCGTTGGCGGACTTGAGCCCTGACCAGCCTGTTATCACCAAGCGTTTCCTTCTGGGCACCGACCGCTATGGACGTGATGTGCTGAGCCAGCTGATGATGGGCACCCGTATCAGTTTGGCCGTAGGCTTGATTTCTGTGTTTATCGCTCTGGTTATCGGTATTTTAGTGGGCGCTGTGGCGGGCTATTACCGGGGTAAGGTGGATGATATTCTGATGTATATTATCAACGTGGTATGGTCAATTCCGACCCTTTTGCTGGTTATTGCCATCAGTTTTGCCTTGGGCAAAGGCTTCTGGCAGATTTTCGTGGCGATGGGCTTGACCATGTGGGTGGATGTGGCCCGTGTGGTGCGTGGACAGGTCATCAGTCTGCGTGAGCAGGATTTTGTGGAGTCTGGCAAGGCATTGGGCTACAATGGTTTTCATATCATCTTCAAACACATCCTGCCCAATGTTTTCGGCACCGTGGTGGTGATTGCCGCCTCCAATTTCTCCTCGGCAATTTTGATGGAGGCAGGCTTGAGTTTCTTGGGCTTGGGTGTGCAGCCACCGACCCCTTCCTGGGGCATGATGATGAAAGAGAATTACGCTTATATCGTCATCGACAATGCCTATTTGGCTATCGTGCCAGGTATCGCCATTATGATGTTGGTGTTGTCTTTCATGCTGATAGGCAGAGCCTTGCGCAACGCCATGGACGTCAGATCCTAACCCTCTAACCCTCAAATCGCATAACCGTCTAACCCCGTAACCCTAAAAACCATGGAACATTTTTTCAGACTTATCCTCTTGTATGCCGTCTATATCGTGCCTGTCCATTTTATGGATATTGAAGACAAGTTCATCATCCAGATCGGAGGTGTCATTGGCATCACCCTGGCTTATATCGTAGCCATGCTGATTATCAAGAAAATGCGGAAAAAGAACGGACAGAATTAGCAAATTAGTAAATTAGCAAATTAGTAAATGTGCTAATGGTTTTGTATTAGTGGGAGTTTCAGGCTTCGCCTTCAAGGGGGAGTCTCATGCTCCGCATTCGAGGGGAGTGGACTTCATCCAAAGGGGAGTCTCGCACTGCGTGCTCGAGGGGAGTTTAAATTTAAATTTGAATTTTGAATTCTAACCCCTAAACTCTAAACATTAAACCCTAAACACAAAAACCACACCTCACACCTCACAGCTCAAAACTCATAGCCCGCACCTCATAGCTCATAGCTCACACCTCATAGCTCACACCCCATAGCAGTATTAACATTTTACAGTGTAGAAAAATCCTCTGAGGCACTTGAAATGCCATTGTCAAATTCGTATATTTGCAGACGTAAAATATAGAATATTGTACTCATGGCAGAAGAGAACGAAAACATAGAAGAGCAAACCATAGACGAGAATTTGAATTCCGAGACAGTGGAGGAAGAAAAGGGTACCATGATGAACGTGGTTCATGTGGGGTCTATTTTCGAGAATTATTTCCTGGATTACGCTTCGTATGTCAACCTGAACCGTGCTATCCCTGAGGTGATTGACGGCTTGAAGCCCGTGCAGCGTCGTATCCTGCATTCGATGGATGAACTGGAGGACGGTCGCTACAACAAAGTGGCCAACATCATTGGTAATACCATGAAATACCACCCTCATGGCGATGCTTCCATTGGCGACGCATTGGTGCAGCTGGGGCAGAAGGGTTTGTTGATTGACACCCAGGGTAACTGGGGAAATATCCTGACAGGTGATGAGGCCGCCGCTCCCCGTTATATCGAGGCGCGACTGTCGAAGTTCGCTATCGATGTGGTTTTCAATCACAAAACCACCGAATGGCAGCTGTCGTACGATGGCCGTAACAAGGAACCTGTCACCCTGCCTGTGAAGTTCCCTTTGCTGCTGGCACAGGGTACGGAAGGTATCGGCGTGAGTATCGCCACCAAGATTCTGCCACATAATTTCAATGAATTGCTGGACGCTTCCGTCGCCATTCTGGAAGGCAAGGATTTCGAGATTTATCCTGATTTTCCCACCGGCGGCTATGTGGATGTGAACAAGTACAATGAAGGAGTTAATGGCAAGATTTTGAACCGAGCCAAGATTTCCATCGTGGATAAGAAAACGCTGGTAATCACAGAAATACCCTACGGTACCAATACTACTGACTTGATTCAGTCCATCACCCCTCAGATTGAAAAAGGCAAGCTGAAAATCAAGAAGATAGACGATAATACCGCCAGCCAGGCCGAGATTTTGTTGCATCTTTATCCCGGTGTATCTCCTGACCAGACTATTGATGCACTCTATGCGTTCACGGATTGCAGCATGTCGTACTCACCGAATGCCTGCGTGATCTTCAATGGCAAGCCTTGCGTGATGTCCGTGAAGGAGATTCTGCGTATCAACACTAACAATACGGTCAATTTGCTGCGCCGTGAGCTGGAAATCGCATTGGAAGAGCTGGGCGACCAGTGGCATAAGATTTCACTGGAGAAGATTTTCTTCGAGAAGGGTCTGTACAAACAGTTGGAGAAGGACGCTCCCAGCTGGGACGACCAAATCAGTGCTATCGAAAAAGCGTTCAATCCCTATCGCAAACTCTTTGTCAAGGAAATTACCCGTGAGGATGTGCTCCATTTGTGCGAGAAACCGGTCAGGAAGATTTCCAAGTTCGATATCAAGGAAGCTACAGATAAAATCGCTGATATTGAGGCAAATATCGATGAAGTAAAGAATCATCTGGAACATCTGATTGATTATGCCATCAATTATTTCAAACAGCTGAAGAAGAAATACGGTAAAGGTCGTGAACGTAAGACTGAAATCCGTAATTTCGACAATATTGTGGCGGCAACGGTGGCAGTGGCCAACCAGAAATTGTACGTGGACCGTGTGGAAGGCTTTGTGGGGACTGCCCTCAAACGTGATGAGAATGTGGAGTATGTGTGCGACTGCTCCGATATCGACGAGGTGATCGTTTTCAAGGAGAACGGTACGTTTACCGTCAGCAAGGTCAGCGACAAGCAGTTCTTCGGCAAGGATATCATTCTGGTAGAGGTGTTTAAGCGCAATGACGACCGAACCATATACAATATGATTTACTCCGATGGTTTGTTCGGCACGGCCATGGTGAAGCGTTTCGCTATTGGCGGTGTGACCCGTGACAAGGAGTATGTGCTCACCAAGGGCAAGCAGGGCAGCAAGGTGCTGTACCTGACCTCCAATCCCAATGGTGAGGCCGAAAAGGTGCGTGTGTTCCTGAAACAGAAAGCAAAACTGAAGAAATTACAGTTTGATTTCGACTTCTCCACCTTGGCTATCAAAGGTCGTGCTTCTATGGGTAACATCCTGTCCCGCAATCCGGTGCGTAAGGTCGAGTTGTGTCAGAAAGGCGTTTCCACCCTGTCGGCTATCAACATATATTTCGATGATATTGTTACCCGTCTCAATACTGAGGAGCGTGGCGTGCTGTTGGGCTCCTTCAAGGAAGATGATAAGATACTGACGGTTTATGGAGAAGGCTATTACAAGATTGTAGGTTTCGATTTATCTACTCATTTTGAAGATAATTTATTGATTATAAAGAAATTCAATAAAAATAGAATCCTGACAGCAGTATATTATCACAGCAAGGAGGACAAATATACCATCAAGCGTTTCAATCCGGATAACACACCTAAGAAGATAGAGT
Organism: Bacteroidales bacterium; assembly: GCA_017964255.1. Classification (GTDB taxonomy): domain Bacteria; phylum Bacteroidota; class Bacteroidia; order Bacteroidales; family WCHB1-69; genus RUG11690. The sequence goes on from JAGCSI010000013.1 coordinate 4,218, forward strand.
TTGTTCCGCAGGAAAAATATGTGAAGCTGATAGGAGTGAGTATCGATTATCTGCCGCAGATTGAGGTGACTTATTTCAAGAAGAATCCGAAAGAGCTTGAGCATGAGATTGTTAACTGTGCCGAATTTGTGGAGGTGATGGGTGTGAAAGCCAAGGGTAAGCGTTTGAATTTCGGTACCATAAAGAATGTGAAGTTTATAGATCCGCTGCCTTACGATGAACCGGAGGAAGAAGAGGAAGTTGCTGAAGTTGAAGAGGTTGAAGCGGAAGAGGTGATGGACGATATTGACATGCAGGTGGCGAAGGAGATTTACGACAATGTGGATGAGTCGCAAACTGCACCCAAGGATGATCATCCCAAGGGAGATGACAAAGGGGAACAGTTGAGCCTGTTCTGAAAGTTGACAGTTGATAATTGACAGTTGACAATTAAATTCCCCTTCTTTTAGAAGGGGTGCCCGTAGGGCGGGGTAGTGATTTATAAACATCGGAGCATCTGAATTTTGAACTTTGAATTCTAACTTAATGCCATGCCTAAACGAATATGTTATTTACTAAGTATCATTTTTCTGTTGGCATCCTGCAAGAAGCCTGAATTCAAAGCTACACCATACGAAATCCAGATTCCGCGGCATTTTCCCACGCAGTTGAACATACCCTCTGACAATCCTATGACGGTGGAGGGAGTGGCCTTGGGTCAGAAACTTTTTCACGATGGACATTTGTGCGGTTATACGGGCAGTGATGAAGCCCAGATGATGAGTTGCGCCACTTGCCATAACCCTCAGCATGGCTATGACATAGGCACGGACAATCCACGCTTCCCTGGTGGTCAGCCGGTGGGCTTGTCGGGACAGCCCACGCATCATGTGCCGCTGCCCTTGGTGAATTTGGTATTCAACAGCAATGGCTATTTGTGGAATGGCGCTACTACTAGTCTGGAGGATATAGTCTTAGCCACTTTTACCGACCCTACGGAGATGAACAGTGATTATGGCAGAGTGGTGGCAGCTATCCAGTCGAACAGTACCTATCCACCGATGTTTGAAAAGGCATTCGGAACACCAGTGATAACGATTGACCGTATTGCCAAGTCTATAGCACAGTATGTACGGACTTTGATCAGTGCCAATTCCAAGTTTGACAGATACTTGCAAGGTACAGAGCAATTGACCCCACAAGAGCTGAACGGCTATGTATTGTTTACTACTGAGGAAGGAGCTGATTGTTTTCATTGCCATGGCGGAGGAGGTACCCCTTTGTTTACGACTAATTTGTGCTATAACAATGCTTTGGATGATGTGTTCAACGATCCTTCCGACCGCTTTTCGGTCACTGGCAATGCGATGGACCATGGAGCGTATAAGGCACCGACTTTGCGTAATATCGCGGTGAGTGCGCCGTATATGCATGACGGACGTTTCAAGACTTTGGACGAGGTGCTGGAATTTTACAACACAGGGCAGAAGAATTCACCCTATGTGAGTCCGCTGATGCATCATGTGAATGACGGTGGAGTACTGCTCACTCCCTCTCAAATCGCTGACCTGAAAGCTTTTTTAGAGACACTGACGGATGAGGAGTTTATAGTTGATAATTGATAATTGACAGTTGACAATTAAAAGAATTCAAAATTCAAAAACCAAAGCTCACAGCTCATAGCTCACAGCAAAAAAACACAAAACATAAAACATTAAACATTAAACTATGAAAATCTATACCAAAACCGGAGACAAAGGAGAAACCTCATTAGTAGGAGGAAAAAGAGTAAAAAAATATGATACCTTGCTGGAGGCGTATGGTACCATTGACGAATTAAATTCCAATATTGGCTTGGTCATTGCCGAGGAAAAAGAGCCTTTTTTGACCGACATCCAGCGGATGCTGTTCGTGGTGGGGGGCATGTTGGCCACGGAGACACAGAATTGGACCAAATACTGGCCCAATGTGGATTTTGCGGGCTTACTGCAGCAAATTGAGTCGGAGATTGACCGCATGAGCGCTGAATTGGAACCGTTCAAAGGTTTTATTCTACCTCAGGGCTCGCAGCTCATTGCTCATATTCATGTGTGCCGTACGGTGTGCCGCAGGGCCGAGCGTCTGATTGTGAAAATCGCCGATGAGAGTGAGGCATACGCACCTCTTTTGAAGATTGTAAACCGTCTTTCCGACTATTTCTTTACGTTGGCTCAGTTTTGCCATAAGAAAAACGATATTCCAGAAACTTACTGGAAATAATCAAAAACAAAATCACCATGAAAACAAAAACTTTTATGACAATCAGGCACTTGTCATGTTGTGCCATCATATTTTTTCTCCTGCTCTTTTTCTCTTGCCACAAGGAGAATGAACAGGCATCCACGCCAACTCCATCGCCATCGGGAGGACAGTCAGAGCCTCAGTCGGGAGATGTTATCTACAATGCTGTGATGGATGTGGATGGACATTCTTACGATGCGGTGTTGATTGGCAATAAGTTTTGGATGATTCAGAATCTGAAGGCAACACGTTATTCGAATGGAGAAGAGATACCTGTTGGCGTTCCGGACGAAGACCGTACTGATACAGCGCCATTAAGGTTTGTTCCTAATGGAGATGGCGCATACGTGGAACAATTTGGATACCTGTATAATTGGCCCGCAGTGATGCATGGAGCCAATAGTAGTTCAAGCAACCCCAGCAAGGTGCAAGGTGTTTGTCCGCATGGCTGGCATGTGCCAAGTAGGGCGGAGTGGGAACAACTGACCAACTTCATAGGGATGCAAAGTGAGTATCAGTGTAACGGCGACAGATACAATGTCGCCAAGGCCATGGCTTCCACTAATGGATGGAAAGAGGCAAGTAAAACATGCGCCGTAGGGAATAATCAGTACAACAATAATGCCACTCATTTTTCCGCTTATCCGGCTGGTCGTGGAGATATTTCCGTGAATAATAATTTCACAAAAGATGCCTATTTCTGGACTAGCACGCAATCAGCAATTCCCGGATGGGAGATGTATGCGTATGATTTTGAGTTAGACTATTATAGCGCCACCACGTATATATATGCCCCCTACAAAGGTAATGCTATGGCGGTGCGTTGTGTTCGTGATTAATGGCCTTTTGTTTGCGCAAAATGTCTTCCGATAATTTCTTCATTTTAACCCCTGGTTTGTTATAAAAAAATAGACCATTTTGTAACTTGTTGGAAATAAAGGGGAAAAAATTAACATGAAAAGTGCTTGTTTTATAAAAAAAAGAGTACTTTTGCCGCCACAAAAAAAGGAGAACAGATTATGTATTGGACACTTGAATTAGCCACTAAATTGGAGGATGCTCCGTGGCCGGCAACCAAGAAGGAATTGATTGATTTTGCCCTTCGTTCGGGAGCTCCTATGGAAGTGATTGAAAACCTTAACGAGATAGAAGATGAGGGTGAAATATATGACAATATAGAAGACCTTTGGCCGGACTATCCCACCAAGGATGACTTTTTCTTCCACGAGGATGAATACTAAAAAAAAAGTGGAGTTTTTACTCCACTTTTTTTATGTCCAAAATCGGGCTTTTGATACTTTTCTTTTGTAAGGTTTTTATTTCAGCACCCAGTAGTTCAAGCCGGTGCTGCGGCCATAACTGTCGGCTGCAGGTTCGCTGTCAAATACTCCGATGCAGATGCGCATGTTCTTTGAGTTTTGCTGCAATACCACCTTGGGATTGTATTGTTCTAACTTGCGGCTCTTGATGTGTTCGCGCACCTCTTTCTCGCTGCGGAAACTGCCCACAATGACGTAGTATTTGCCTTTTTCATAGTCGATGAAGAATTTCTCTCCATCCGGCAGCTGGTTGACGATGGCAGGTTCTGAAACTGTTTCTTCTTCAATGTTTTCACTGCCTTCAATTATGCTCAGACTGTCAGTCTCCACGTTCAGACTGTCTGTGCCGATGGTGTTAATATCCACTGTGGCGGGAGTGTCTTGTGTAGGTTCTTCGCTCACCTGCTCCGTGTTTTCTTTGCCGAAATACTGCTGATAAAGTCCTGTCAGCTGTTCGCGGAAATAATAGGCGGCGGCAGCCAACAAAGCCGCAATCAGTATAATAATAAGTATGACTAACCAAGGACGTTTTTTGCGCTCTTGATCGTCATTTTCTTCCTCATCTTCCTCTTCATCATTTTCGTCTTCCACCTCCTCGTTCTTATTCTCATCATCACTATCCTCGGTATTATCAGAGTCTTCAGTGTTTTTGGAGTCTTCGGTATTTTCACCTTCTTCACTTACTTCATCGCTTTCGCTTTCCGCCTCAGCAGAAACATCATTTTTCTCTGTATGAGTGCTGTCTTCTTCAGAGGATGAAGCTTCTTCTTTTTCAATATTTTCAGAAGTTTTTACTGATATTTCTTCAGTCTCGCTTGCTACTTCAACTTCCTCTTCCTCCTTGATTCTCTTACTGTCTAAAGAAACGGGCTCCATGCCCTCATATTCCACATTCAGCTCGGCAATGCGGTCGCACACAAAACTGATCACTCCATTGTCGTTCTTGGCGAAGGTGCCGAAATTCCCGAAACTGACGCTTTTGTTGTGGTCCAAAGCGGTCTTGAGTTGCGCTACCCATTGGTCAATCTGGGTGGTGGCCTCGGTAATCAGCATTCCGCCCTTCTGCGACACAAACATGGTGAAAGCGAAGCCGTTGCCGTCAAAGTCGGGGTCGTATACTAACATGTAGCCCGGAGGGGTAATCATGCCGTCCTTGATTTGTGCCGGCGCATACTCCTTCCGGAACAACCCGAGGTTGTTGACGAAAACACTTTCCTTCTCGCAAAGGGCTTTTATTAAGTAGTTGATGATCATCTGTTTAATGTGCTAATAGATTTCAGGTCTTCCGGTGTGTCAATTCCAATCCCTTCGTATTCGCATTCTGCCAAATGAATGGCATAGCCGTTCTCAATCCAGCGGAGCTGCTCCAGTTTCTCGCTTTTCTCCAAGTTCGATTCTGGCAGTTGGATGAGTTGTTGGAGGGTGCCGAAACGGTAGCCATAGATGCCGATGTGCTTGAAATATTTCGGTGTAAATTGCTCTGGATTGCGAAGATAGGGAATAGTATAACGACTGAAATAGATGGCTTTGTGGTTTTTGTCGAAGACCACTTTCACCTTGTTGGGGTCGTTCACTTCTTCGTCTCTGGTAATCAGCGAGGTAAGGGTGGCAATTTGTACCGCAGGATTCTCAAAAAGCTGGATGAGTTGGTTGATGACCTCGCCGGTGATGAAGGGCTCGTCGCCTTGCACATTGATGACCACATCGTCGGCTTGCAGGCCCAACTGTCGGGCGGCCTCTCCGCAGCGGTCGGTGCCCGATGGCAGGGTGGGGGAGGTCATCACGGCCTGTCCTCCGAAGCCAGTGACACAAGAGGCGATGCGCTCGTCATCGGTGGCCACACACACGTGGTCGGCCTTCGAAGTGCGGGCAGCCTCATATACGTGCTGTATCATGGGCTTGCCGTGGATAAGAGCCAGCGGCTTGCCAGGGAAACGAGTGGAGGCGTAACGGGCGGGAATGATGATATGGACAGCCATCGCTTATTTGAAAAGGCCGAACAGTTCGGCGTTGATTTTCTCGATGACTACACCAAAATCTTCCGCACGCTCGGCGAATTTGATGGTGTTCACGTCAATCACCAGCAGTTTGCCGGGGTAATTGCTGATCCACTTCTCGTATTTCTCGTTCAGGTGTTGCAGGTAGTCGATGCGGATGGTGTTCTCGTAATCGCGTCCCCGCTTGTTGATTTGTGCCACCAATGTGGGAATATCGGCCTTCAGGTAAATCAGCAGGTCGGGATATTCCAGAAACTGTGCCATCAGCTCGAACAGCGAAGTGTAGTTCTCGAAGTCACGCGTGGGCATCAGCTGCATGTCGTGCAGGTTGGGGGCGAAGATATAGGCGTCTTCGTAAATGGTACGGTCCTGAATCACATCTTTTTTCTTCTTGCGCAATTCGATGACCTGTCTGAAGCGGCTATTCAAAAAATAAACCTGAATGTTGAACGACCAGCGCTGCATGTCTTCATAAAAGCTGGCCAGATAGGGGTTGTTTTCCACACTCTCGTACATGGGCTCCCACCCGAAATGCTTGGCTAACATGCCCGTAAGGGTGGTCTTCCCCGATCCTATGTTTCCTGCTACGGCTATATGCATGGTGATAAGTATTTGTGTTTTTTAGCTTGCAAAGATACTAAAATATTCAATGCCGTATCAAGGAAAAATAATTTCCGGGCAGATTTAGCGGGTGGCGTTGTCATGGGCTTGGCTTGTCTTTTTGCTGATTCTGTAGCCGATGAAAAGGATGATGAAAATGGTGAATAGCATGAAGAGATCGAAGACAAGATACCCTGTTAATTGTGCGGTTGTGAAAGTCGAGATGTTTTCACACATGGCGGCTATGGCGACGAGTGTGACAATCAGGAGTAGCCAAACATTGATGATCAGCAGGAGGCGCCAGGTAGTGCCCCAAAAACGGTAGCCGAACAGTTGGCGGTAGGCAATATAGTAGTATAAAGGGATTAGCCAATTAAAAATGCCGGAGACAGTTTCCGAAAAGAAAATGAATATTAACATCAGGGAGCCCATAAAGAGCTGGATAAAGGCTCCTTGGGGCAAAGTGTGATGATTGTTGCGAGGGGAAAAACGGAACAGCACCCAGGTCGGTGGAATAAAAAACATGGTGATGGTCATGATACCCCAGCCCGGGTTGTTGAGCAACCAGTCGATGGCTTTCATAAGCAAGACGAGTTCTGTGTCACTTTCATTGACTATTTCGATAGGTGTAGGATCTATCCAGTTGGTGACCAACACATAGAAAAGGGCCACAATGAAGAGCATGCTGGTGGGCGAATAGCTTTGCTGTCGGCGTCCGTTGATGTAGTCTCCGATAAGGTAGCCGGGGCGCCAAAGTAATTGCCACAAACTGTAAAACAATGACTTAGAATCCATGCCCCATACATTCAGAATGTTCTTCCATACCGAGCGCCAGGTGATACGGCCCACATCCGCAGCCTGTCCGCATATCGGGCAGTAGTTGCCCGTGTAGGTATGGTCGCAGTTGGCGCAGTGATGTTCCTCCAATCCCTCTTCCGAATAGTGGAAGGGGCTTATCTGCCATGCGTGGAATCGGGCTAACAGTTCTTTCACTTTCATACGATAGTGCGCTTTGTGCCTTGCTGGGGTTTGAAGTTGGGCTGTATGGGGTGCTTAGAAAGAATTATTTCGACTTTTTCTTCTTGATGACCTTTGTTTCTTTCTTCTCTTTCTTGACCTGCTTGTCGTAGTTGGCCACATCAATCACCGCTTTGGAAGTGGCATCCAATAGGGGAGTGGTGGACAGCTTCTGTCCCACAGCGCGCTGCAGCCATAGGTCGGGAGTGAGGTGACCCATGGCGAAGATGCGTTCCACTTCGGGACCGATTTTTTTGCCATTCAGGAATTGCTCCAATTGGAAGTCCACCAGGTGTCCGATGGGATAAGCCGACACATAAAGCGGATCGACGATGATGTGTGAGTAGCAAGCCAGGATGACTTGGTCTTTTTCTTTGAAAATGGGGGCGTAGTATAGGTTCCAAACCTCTTTGGCGATATTCAGCACGGCATTGCACAGTTGCTCGGCGTTGGCTTTGGGATGAGCGTACATCCACTGCCAGGTCTTGATGTCAACCAACGAAACGCCCATGATTTCGTAGCAGTTCCAGAAAATATCCAGGGTGTTCAGGTCTTCGTTGATGGTGTCTTTCTGGGTCAGGCCTAATAGTTCGAGGTCGCGGTTCTGGAAGGTGAAAGCCAGGGCTTCGGTGAAGCCGGTGTTGGGAACACCGCGCATGAAATAGTTGTCCACCTCGTGCAGCGAAATGGTCTGTTCCACATTATGTCCGAATTCGTGGATGCCGATGTTGTAGCCTTTGTAGTCCATGCCGTTCTCACCGATGCGGGTTCTCAGCATGGAATTGTCACTTCTCATCATGGATTCCCAAGCGTGGCCGGCACCTACCGACGGGTCAACGGTGACATGGTCGCAGATGAATTTGGCTCTGGCTTTGGTGAAACCTAACTTGACCAGAATGTTCGGAAGGTCGTTGGCAAATGCCTCGGTGTTAGGATATTTGCTCATGGTGATGCTGTCCAGCATGCGCTGGTCCATGCTGCTGCGGGCTTTGAAGCCGTCATACCAGATGTCGAAGGGTTGCAGTTTGCGGCCCAAACGTTTGGAAATGAGCTCGGCCACTTCTTTTACCTGGGGTGAGGACAGCAGTGAGGTGAAGAGCTTTTCGGCCTGTTCCACAGAAATCTCATATTCACCCTCGAACTTGCGGGTGATGAAGTTGTCTTCCTCATAATATTCATCGGAAGCTTTGATGGCTTTGAAGTTGCGGAGCAGGTGCTCGTAACGTTTGTTGTTTTCAGATTTTCCTCTGATTTCTACCCTCTGCACAAAGGTTTGATTGGTAGAGGGATACCAGATGTATTCGTCCTTGTTGATGACATCCTCGGCAATGGTCTGGTCGGTGATGCGGGTGAGGATGTTGTAGATGATACTTTGTTTGTCGGCACCACTCACGGGATCGCTGTAGGCGGCTTTCAGTTCGTCGCGCAAGCCCCAGTGGGTAATCAGTTGCACATCGGGAGTCCAGTAACGGATGTTCTTGTCACTCCAAACCATACCCATATAGATGTTATAGTTGGCAATGTAGTTTTCGGCGGCGGCGGTGGCGGCGTTAATCTGCTGCTCGGCGGATGCGGGTGCACGGTTGGTGAACACATCGCCAAGGCGTACATAGCCCCACTGGCGGATGGTCCAACTCTCGCCATTGTTCACCTTCTCTCGGAGCGTGAAATGAGGGAAGTTCATGATGACGATGAAGGCGATCTTGTTGTTGAACATGTCCGCGTTGAAGTGAGCCAGTCCGTTATAGGCTCCGAAGATATCGTCGATGGGCAGGCTCTCATAGCCTTTGACGTGTGAGGGGCGGAGCAATTCGATGGTGACGCGGTTGTTGTGACCCAGAATAGTTTCGAAATTGGCGCACAATCTTTCAAATAATTGGTCCTTTTCTTCCAAATTCAGGCAGAAATTTTGGGTGCAGAATTCCACAAATTCGTCCTGTGAACCGTCAGCGGAGGTCCAGAAAGAGGCTGCCTGGCTCAGTCCGCGGTCTATCAGTTTATCGGAGATGGTACACCCTTTTCTGAGGATGGCCGCCTTGGCTTTCGAGCAACTGTGCTCAGTAATGTATCTATTTGATGGACTTGCATTTAACATGATAATTGCTGACATGAAAATGGTTAAAAAAACGTAGATTTTTTTCATAAATTGTTTTGATAAATGATAAAATATACTATAATAATTTTCTACAATAATATAGGCGGAAAAAAGCCTGCAAAAATAGCAAAAATTTTCTTTGAAAAAAGTGTACAACGTAATAAAAAAAGTTGTATTTTTGCAACCTCATTTCACGAGAGATGAGCATCGGGGTGTGGCGCAGTTGGCTAGCGCACTTGCATGGGGTG
>JAGCSI010000148.1 GCA_017964255.1 Bacteroidales bacterium
TACCGCACAGACGGAAGCCAAGATGGTCAACGCCGGATGTCTGAAACAACGTCGAAGTATCTTATTATAAGTTCCTTGTAACAAATCGAAGAACTTATTCTGCATTTTCTCAAACTTTCCGATTTGCTGATCGGGAAGACGACGTTTAATAAACTGTGTGGACAAAAACGGAATCACCCAGACCGCATAGAAGATAGAAGCCACCAAGGCAAAAGTGATGGTCCATGGGAATAACTGCACAAAATCGCCCAGCGGACCCGTAATAATCTTGGTCATGGGGAAAAACATGCCCGAAATGGCCAAAGTAGCCAGCGACATGGGCACAAACAGCTGCATGGAGCTGGTGACTGCCGAATACCAACGGGAATGGCCTTCGTTCAGGAAATCGACATAACCGTCAATGATAATAACCGAGTCGTCCACAATCAAGCCCAGCACCACAATCAAAGCCGCCAAGGTAACCGTATTCAATTCTATACCAAACAAATACATAAAGCCGAGCGTCACAGCGGTACAGACAGGGACACTGGTACTGGCCACCAACGCCGTACGCAGCGGGAACATCATGATCATCACAAAGATAATCACCAAAATGGAAATCAGCAAATCGCGCAAAAACGACAATACCGAATCGTTTACCACCTTGGGCTGATTGGTGATTTTATGGATTTGCACATCGGCAGGCAACTTTTTCTGAACGGTTTTCAAGCGTTTCTCCACTTCCTTGCCGAAAGCCACAATATTGTTGCCGGGAGCCATTTCCATGGAAATAATCACCGTCCGTTCATCATCGTATTTCACGTAGCTGTCGGGCTTGGCATAACGCCTTTCTATTTTGGCGATATCGCGAAGGCGGATAACATTGCCCGTAGGGTCGGCATAAATAATCTGCTCTCCGATTTCATATTCTGACTGATAGGGAATGGACAAATGCACCATGGCCTCGCCCGCCTCGTTTTTGACGGTACCACCGATGGTTCGAAAGCCCTGGGTGGACAACTCCACAAGCAGTGAACGCTGGCTGATACCGTAGGCAGCCAGTTTTTCCTGGTCAATCAGCACCGCGATTTCCTCGTTCTGCTTTCCCAGGATTTTCAGATTTCCCATAGAAGGGATGGTTCGCAACTGCTCGTTGATTTGGTCGGCATACGACTCCAACTCACGGGGAGTACGTTCGGAAGATTCCACGGCCAGCAGCATGGAAGAAGTGTTGCCGAAATCGTCCACCACCACAATTTCCAGCACACCTGCCGGCAGGGATACCTTCTTAAATAAGGTGAGTCCATGCTTGATTTTCGACCACACCTCATCCTTGTCCTGCACACTGGTTCGCAATTCCGCGAAGATATAGACGATGCCGTTTTCGGACACCGAGCGGGTTTTCTCCTTGTCGATTTCCTCGTAAGTGAAAAGAAAATTCTCCAAAGGTTTGGTCACCTGTTCCTCCACTTCCTTGGCGGAAGCGCCAGGATACACGGCGGCCACCACGCCCTGACGAATGGTGAACTGCGGAAACTCGTCCTTGTTCATCTTCGTCATACTGTAAAAGCCCAGCACTACCAGACAAGACACGATGAGGAACACGATCTTGTGATAGCGCATGGCCGATTGGATATGATTAGTCTTTCTTGCCATACGTAATTTCTGCTCCGGTAAATAATTTCTGTTGGCCTTCCACAATCAACGTGTCATCCTGGTGCAGGCCATCGAGCACCAACACCCCGTTCACCACATATTCGGCAGTAGTGATAATGCGCCGCTCAGGCTTGCCATTGCATACCACCCATACGCTCAAGCCTTCAGGACGGGTTTGCACGCAATTGGCGGGAATGACAAAACCCTCCTCATTCGGCTGGTTCACCTCCACTTTGCACACCATTCCTGGCAAAAGTATCCGGTTGCTGTTGGGCAGGGCAATTTTCACCTGATAGCTATGGGCCACAGGGTTGGAAGTAATACTTTTTTCCGTCACCTTTCCTTTCAGCACCATATCATTCAAGGCAGGAATGATGATGCTGGTCTCACGGCCCAAAGGCAAAGAGGAAATCTCACTTTCAGGCACGGCAAAAGCAACGGAGACCTCGCTCACATCCAGCAAAGTGACGGCCGGTTCGCCAGGCAGCAGGCCCACTCCCACACGGGCATTACACTTGCCAATGACCCCCGAGGCAGGAGCATATAACTCGCAATCCGACAACTGTTTTTTTGCAATCTGCTCCAGCGAGCGGGCTTTCTCCAGATTGGTCAGCATCTCCACCCATTTTACCTCAGCCAAACTACCCTGGTCGTACACGATTTTCAAACGGCGATATGCATCTTCGGCCTGCTCCAACTGCGCTTTGGCAGAATTATAGGCATTGCGGGCATTGGCTGTGTTGACCGTCACCAAAAGCTGTCCCTCACGCACATAGTCACCCTCATGCACCAGCACTTTCTCCACCTTGCCACCCGCCGCGAAACTCAGCGACAACGACAATTTCTCCTCAATCTCGCCCACGTATGTGCGCACCATGCCGCTTCGCACCGTGTCAATCGTGATGACACTCACCTTGATGGGTTCTGACTTCTCCGCTTTTTCGCCATGCTTACATGCAGACAGCGACCATAACATGACCCCACCGATGATTAGCAGCGGCATTCTTTTCATCCAAAATCTATAATTCATAATCTTCATCCTCAAATAATTATCATTAATTCTCCTCTGCCAGCAAAGTGATTTTGTCAGCTTTCATGCGAATCATGTCGCCATTTTCCGGTCTGCCCATCCAATGTTCTTCCATCAGGATAATATTGTCACGAATTACACCTTTACCTTGCGACTGTATCGTATAAACATGTCCCAACTGAATGAGATCAACCACTGAATCAGCAGAGGTAAAGCGCGTACTGAACTCGTAAGGATTAAAGAAAATGGAATCGCCCTCCACCTTGCCGGTGCATGAGTAGGCACCGCCATTCATCTCGTTGAAAGTGACAACAATCGCACCCTTCCCCTCTTTTTTATCCGCCACAATGTTCATCTGCCCCCTCTTTGAGGCCAGAATGCTGGCTTGGTTGCCATCGGCATCCTCAAAATTCACCACACCGGAAAGCTTATAGCTGTAGTCACCGGTAATTTTCTTCACGTCCTTGTTGCAAGCCGTCAGCAACACAGCTGTCAGCAGGACACAAGCATACAAAAAACTTCTTTTTTTCATAGGTATTTATTTTTTTAATTTTGTTTCAAGATTTTTGATCTTATATTCTATCTCCATGCCCAGTACGGCAAGTAATTTCCCGATTGTCTGTAGCGAAGGATTGCCTTTGCCTCTCTCAATATCCTTGACGGTGGCCAGACTCACTTCTGCCTTTTCAGCCAAATCAACCTGAGAAATATTCAGGATTGTTCTACGTTTCTTCAAAATATCTCTAAAATCCATACGGTCTATTATATTAAACTTTTGGGGCGGCAAAAATACACTATTTTCTTATACAAAAAGAATGGAAAGTTTATTTTATTAAACTTTTTTATTGCTTAATTCAATTTAGTGTTTATAAACACTAAAATTCAAAAAGATTTAGTGTTTACAGATACTTTTTTACATTATCAATCTAAAAATAATATAATTTAATGTTTTCAAGCATTAATTTATGTATAATTTTAGTATATATAGATACTTTTTTATTTCAAATAATATTGCATAATTGAAAAAAAATTTATATTTTTGCAGTCTAAATTATGCTAATATGGAACAAGTTGATTTACAATCGATTATAAGAACCTATCACAATTTTCTGTCAACGGTTAATTTTAACCACATTCGTCCCCTGATGACACAGATTGATTGGGCGGACCGGCTAATCGAGATAAAAGGATCAAAAGGTGTTGGAAAAACCACACTCATACTCCAGCACATCTTGCAAGCTTTTCCCAATGTAGATGATGCTTTGTATGTTTCATTGGATAATCTCTGGTTCAAATCCCATTCGCTGAAAGAACTGGCGGACTTCTTTTACGGACAAGGCGGTCGTTATCTTTTTCTGGATGAGGTTCATTACTATCCCTTTTGGCAAACCGCACTAAAAAATATTTACGACGAATACCCCGACCTGCATATTGTCTTTACTGGCTCGTCCATGCTCCAATTGGAGGCTGGCGAAGGGGACTTGTCACGCCGCTTGATAGACTATCATTTATCTGGATTATCATTCCGCGAATACCTCCAATTTGAAGACATTGCAACATTTCCTGCCTACTCATTGAAGGATATATTGATACAGCACGTACAAATATCGCTTGCTATCAAAGAACAATTAGGCAGTATTCAGCCACACTTCAAATCCTATTTGCAGCATGGATACTATCCTTTCTACAAAGATGTCCGTGCTGGCTATGAAATTCGTCTTCAGCATATTGTGAATCAAATACTTGAAAGCGATTATCCATTGATTGATGATGTCACTATTGCCACCATTGAAAAGACTAAAAAAATGTTGATTGTACTGGCACAAAGTGTTCCGCAAGTGCCCACCATGAGCAGCCTCTACGGACAACTGGAAACGGACAGAAACCAAGGACTGAAAATGCTTTATGCCTTACAACGTGCCGACCTGCTGATGCTTCTGACTGACAACACTAAAAATTTAAAATCTCTTGGACGACCTGAAAAGATTTTTCTCAACAATACCAACCTAATGTACGCTTTGGGTGCTAATATAGAAATAGGTACGGTACGAGAGACCTTTTTTCTGAATCAAATGAAGCAGGTGCTTCCCATAAGCTACCCCATGAAAGGTGATTTTCTTGTGGACAAGCAATACTTGTTCGAGGTAGGCGGCGCAAGCAAGACCTTTGACCAAATAAAAGACGAACCGGAAAGTTATCTGGCGGTTGACAACACCGACATAGGCTATAAGAACCGTATTCCGCTGTATCTATTCGGCATGATGTATTAATTTATAGAACACGAATTCACACCTGTTTTTTTAACTCACACATACACGATTAATTACATAAACTCATTTATTTTTGCACAAAAACTTTCAAGCCTTGAAAAAAATAACCAGCCTTTTTTTAGCAGTCTGTTGCTTTGCTACAACAGCTTTTGCACAGCCCAAGCCTGTGAAAATCGTCAAAAACGCCAACCGTTTCAACTACGAGGTTTACGATTATGGGGAACGCATCGACACCTCGCTCATGAAAATTGTGTTGAATTATCCTGAATATCAGATACAATCAGAGGAAGGCACAGGCCCCTTTGTACCCGGCTACGCCCACGA
>JAGCSI010000014.1 GCA_017964255.1 Bacteroidales bacterium
AACAAAATAGGGACTGATTTCCACTTTCCGATACACACTGTAAGAGGCTGTGCCTCCGTTGAATTCTCCGTAGTTGTTCCATTGCAGGGCATTTTCCTGGGCCGCGGTGCCTTCGCCTGTCAGCAAAATGGTGTGGGCAATGTTGGATGCGGCGGATTCGGCACCGCATTCATTGCGCAAACTGACCTTGTAGTAATTCAGGCTGCCTGTCACATCCGCATCATGGTCTTCGTAATTGTATTCGGAAACGCCATTCTGATAACTTATGGTAGCTATTCTGTTGAAATTCTGATTGTTGTTAACGCTTTTATACACATAAAGTTCGGTAAAAGGAGTGTTGGCTCCGTCGGTCAGGATTCTTACTTCAACATAATTGTTCTCGATGACAGAAACATGACGGATATAGCAGAAGTCATCGGCAGCTTCTTCGGTGTAATTGGTGACATCTAAGTTAGATGATGTAGAGCTGAATGTTCCTGTGGTATTGACGGCTTTTACGATAAAGCGGTACTGATGGTTGGTGGGAAGACCGTTGCATTCGTAGGAGGTGATATTGCCGTTGACCGATCCGTGATATTGGAAAGGACCTTGGTCTTGGGAATAATAAATCTTGTATTCCCCCACACCGTTGGTCATGTGTTCGTAGGGGTTCCACTGGAGTTTGATTTTCTTGAGACAAACGTCCATGCTGGCCAAGGATACAATGATGTTGTTTTGGGCGTATGTGGTCATGTTGCCGGCAATGGTGCGTTCACTGTCAAAGCAGCTGTCAATAGCAGCGATACGGTAATAGTGCAGGGTGTTTCCTTGATGGTCTGGACTAATCCAGTGGGTGCCCAGCACGGTGTCGATAGCGGGCCAGGGACCACCTGCGCTGGTGGCATGGTAGATGATGCATCCTATGGCATCCGAGGAGGTCTGGGTCCAGCCTAACTCTACTCTTTGGCTGGCCGCATTGACACTAACACTGTCCAAAATAGGAGTGGATGGTGGGGTGGCGTCCGAAAATGTGTTGACTTTCGGTCTAGTTCTGAACTGACAAGCGGGGTTGATGTCCTGGGCGTAGTTGAAAATGCTGATGTAGTAGCTGTAGTCTTCCAGACATACATTGATGGTGTCGCGGTAAGTGGTGACCGACTGGTTCACTTGGGCGATGCGCATGTAGTCAAAATCATGGGAACCCTTGCGCCAGATGGAGAAGTTCTGTCCGGAACAGGTGGCAGGAAAGGGCGAAGGAGTGTTCCATTGCAGCAGCGCGATGCTGTTTTGGTCGGGATTGCTGCCGGTGGGGGTCAGTTGCAGTTTCATGGATCGCATGGTGTCGGAGATGGCAGTGCCTTCCGAAGCATGGGCTGCGTCGGGTTGCACGATGAGATAGCAGTATAGTTCATCTACGTTGGGGCCGACAGTGGGACCGAAAACATTGTTGAAGTTGAACTGGGTGGAACAAACGGTGTCACCGGCATTAACTGTAGCACCTAAATAATAAGGTCCGTTGGGTGAGGTGCTGACCCATACCTCGATGGTGGCGATGCCGGCATAGAGGTGCGGGTGGTTCCAGAATACTTGACAGTCCGTGGCGTTGTGGTTCATGTTGATGCACTGCAGGGTAGGGGGCTCAATTCCCCATACCGGCAGCATCAGCAGCCAGCACAAGAACGCAAGTATATATTTTCTTTTCATCATAGTCTATAAGTTGATAACGAAAAATGTCATTAAATATTTCCTGAAACAATGGTGGTGAAATTGTCGGTCTGCAACAATTCTGTCGCTAATTGCATGGATTTGTCGCCGGTGAAGTTTTGAATGCTTTGCATTTGCAATTCAAATTCTTGCTCATCACAGCCGAAATCGTCCCATTTGCTGTATTGGGTCATGTAGGCAACCGTATTGTCCACTTTCCGTAACATTTGACCGGCCATATAGCTTTTCACCAACTCCAGTTCTTCCTCTGGTACGGGTTCATGGCACAGTCGGTCAATCTCTTTTTGGCATTCCTCGATGGCTTGTCGCGTAACATCCACATTGACTTCGCTTTCTATATAAAAAATGGAAGATTGCCCGAAGTAGAGGCTGTCGCAGCTGATGCCGTAAGTGTAGCCGTTCGTTTCGCGCAGGTTGCTCATCAGTCGTGAACCGAAATATCCGCCAAGGATGGTGGACAGAATGTTGAAGTCTCTGTTTCTCAAATCATTATAGGCGATACCTTGCTGGCAGAGGAAAAAGGAAGACTGCATGCAGTCCTTGTGGTAATCCACAATGGGTTCGGTTTGTGGAATGACAATATGGGGTGTTGTGGATAATAGGGAGGTTTGACCATGTGGGATGGTCTCAAATAGCTGGGTCAGCATTTGAAGAGTATTGTCATCCAGGTTGCCAGCGGCGAAAAGCCGGATGTTTTCCGCACAGAAACTGCGGTAGTAATATTGTCGAATGTCTTCGATAGAGATATCTTTCAGCAGTTCCTCCGTTTGGATTTGTCCCGCAGGATTCTGGTCCCCGAAAATATGATTCAGCATCAGTTGTGAGGCGCAGTAGGATACTTTTTCCTTGTTGTAGGCTAAATCCATGAGTTTACGCTGCCGCAGGATTTCCAGATTTTTTTCTTTGAAAGATGGATTTGCAAGAAAATCAAAGATATAGGGAAGAACTTTGGCGCGGTTATTCCGAGGGATGATGAGGTTGATGGTGGCATATTCGATGGTGACATTCGCTGTGTAGCTCACCCCGTAATAGTCCAGAAACTCGTCCACCTCGCTGCTGCTGTATTGGCTTGAACTTTCCTTGAGGAGCAGATAGCAGAACAATGCCGCGTTTTTTTTGCTTTCGTAGTAGCGACCCGCTTTGATTTTGATGATGAAATGCAATAGGTCCAGCTGCGGGTTGAAAAATTTTTTGAGGGGGATGCCGTTGCGGAGCAATGACACCACTGGCTTTTCAGGCTTGAAACCTGTAAAGTCATGGATTTGTGGTGCTTGCGTTCGGTCAACAGCCTGCATGGCTCTTTTTTTGTGGGCAAAGGTACAAAAAAAACAGGAGACCGGGGAAGTTCTATCGAATTAATAGTAACTGGCCTTTGTCAATATGTTCTCTGCCGGTACTGTCTTTGTATTTAATCACATAGATGTAGTTTCCGCTGTTCAGGGCTCCTCCTTGAGACTCTCCGTTCCAGCCGTATTCAAGGCTTCTGCTGGTGAAAATATGCTGGCCGCTCATGGCGAAGATGTCCAGTTGGTATTGTTGTATCTCGGCGGAGGTGACGGGTTTGAAGACATCGTTCAGACCGTCGCCGTTAGGAGTGAATGCATTGGGGATGGAAAACAATGAACTGTTTGGATTTGCGTTTTCACTTGTGTGGGGAGGGGTGGTAGGGGTTTCGTTGCTGCTTGGGGTGTCGTTGCTCTTGTTGTTGCTTTCGGTAGCTTGTGTTGAGTTCTTATTACTATTGTTATTATTGTTATTGCCAGTTTTCTCACTGCTTTTTTCTGAGACGGAATTGTTCTGGGGAACAGAAGATTCGGTGGTTACTGGGTTGACGACACTGCTGTTGTCTTCCGCTGGAATCATTGTTTCGGTAGTGTTAGAGGTGTTTTGAGTTGTGGGGTCAACAACAGTTTCTGGGGCGATATCGGCAGGGACGCTTGTCTCGTCTACTGAAATCTCAGCTATGGCTTCATTGTTGCCATTGGGTTGTACGTTAGTGGTTTCCTGAGAGCTAACGGTAAGGTTCTCTTCTTCAATAGAAGAGGTTTCAATGTCTTGATTATCAATATTGTGTCTCTGATGCAGTAATACGGCGCAGCTGCTGATTACAATCACAGCGAGTACGGCATAGATGCTCAGATTCCTGATTTTCTGACGCCGTAGATGTTGTTGCCAACTGGGATTTTGCTGTATTTTATCCCAGAGCCCGTCGGAAACAGGGGCTTCGAATTGATCGAATTGGTCTTTGAAGATGTCGTCAATATGTTTTTTCATAGTTCTCAATTTTCTTTTTCAATATTTTGCGCGCTTTGCAGCATTGCGCTCTCAGGGTGGTTTCGCTGCATGAAAGCATGGCGGCCGCTTCTTCGTAGGATAAGCCGTCGATGACACAGAGATTGAAGACGGTGCGGCAGCCTTCGGGCAGATCCTGGATAAAGGCCAGCAGTTTTTCGGTGGGGATGTCGTCGTAGTAGTTGCAGTTCATGTCGCCAATTTCATTGGGCATCTCCTCGTAAGGGATGGTCAATGGCCGTTTCTTGGCCCTTAGCATGTCGATGCAGGTGTGTGTGGCGATTTGGTGAATCCAGGAGGTTAGCGTTATTTCGTCATTCAGCTGTTGTATTTTGGTGAATATTTTGATGAATATTTCCTGCACCAGGTCTTCCGCTTCCACCTGATTCTGACTGTATCGAAGCGCGACACCCATCACCATACGGCAGTATCTGTCGTATAACAGCCTCTGGCTCTTGGGTTTGTCGGCTTTGCACCCCGCAACAATATCCCTGTCTTTAATCATCCGATTCATGCATTAATATATATAAGACGAAGTTTCCCGAAAAACGTTGCTCACTTTTTTGTTTTTTTTTTTGAAAAAATCTTTTCTGTGGTCGATTTTCCATTTGCAAAGATACAACAGATTTTCTTATCACGGCAGCCGACTACATTTTTGACCTTGGAGGTTGGGATTTTGTAGGACTTGTCATTACATATTGCCCGATAGGGCAGGAGTAGCATTTCTTCTTTTTACAGAACGAGGAGTACAACTCCAGCAGGGCTTGCGAGTACAATGCGCTTTTGTTGGGGAAGGCATAGGAGTAGAACAGCCGTGTGATGTGGTTGCTTTCGGCGGGACTGTCTTCCAGCAACTCCACTGCTTTGCTTTTCATCAGCTCTTGTCCGCTGAAACTGCCATAAGCGAATTTCAACGGAGCTATACAATTGATAAACAAAAGGTTGATGGAATCTTTGCCCAGATGCACCGGATGTGTGCGGGTGATTTTCCCGGCTTGGAAATGGGTCTGCCAGTAGTCGTCGGGTCGGAGGTTGGCGAACAGCTCCTGTATGTGGCAGATGTTAGGCTGGATTACCAGTCCGTTGAAGAGGTCGGGACAGCTGAACAGCATTTCGCTGAATTGCGCCAAGCGGATGCTGGGAAAGTTGATGGGCCGCAAGCGCAACAAATTCCATATCCCTGGGTTGAGCGGGGTCAATCGGTATTTGTAGCGCAAGTACTCATATTCGTCACGGAGCTTGCCAATGTACTCGTCCAGCTCTTCGGAGTTGTCACTGCTTAACAGTCCCGCCTGACCGAAAATCAGGGCATAGATTTGCAGCTTCGAATCCCCATGGTGTTGCAGAATCTTGTAGGGCAGACTTTGTGCCAGCAACTCAAAGCCGGTGGCGTTGATTTTGAAACCAAAACTGTTTGCCAGAGTCCTGTAAACCAGTTCGTTCCAGTCGTTGTGACTTTTGCCAAGCAGGCGAAAGAGTTGCTCTTGCCGGCGGATAAGCCGGTCGATGGCCAAGGCGGACAAAATGGAACTCATGGTCAGCGACGGAATGTCTGCAGTGCTTTTCCCACAGGGCACTGGATTGGTCGAGAGTGTGAGTTTTCGGTATTCTTCCAAAACTTCTTCCGGAATGTAGGACTTCAGTTCCAGCGTGGGAATCAGCTCGTTATCCTTGCGCACAATCTCCATATCGGCTTGATATACCACATGTAAGATTACCGACAGGTATTTGCTGTCATACTGATGCTTGTGCTTGAACCAGTCGGATCCGTTCACGTGAATCTCCACGTCTCCTGCCCAGATGTAGTCGTTGATACGGATGACCGCCTGCTTGAAATCCGGACCGGCATCGTGGTGGATCATGCCGGGACTGATGATGTGGATGTCACGTCCATCGGTGGTTTTGAGGTCGTTGTGACTGAAAATCTGATGCTGCCATAAATATTGTAAAAGCTCTTCTTTCATAATTCTTGATTTTTTGGGACCAAAATTATAGTATCTGTCCTTGAAAATCAAGTGTAATAAATTATAAAATTCTGATAATCAAATTATTGTAAAATTGCTTTTTTCTAAACCGAAGTGAAGAGAAATTGATGTTTTTTGCCAACAAATCAGAAAATGGCATAAAGATGCACTTGCCATGGATTTTGGAAGAATTTGGGAGAATTTCTTCCATTTGCTGATAAAAAGTGAACGGGGAGAAAACAAAAAAAGCACCTGCGGGTTACAGGTGCTTTTCCTTGTGGAGCGTATGAGAATCGAACTCACGACCTCTTGACTGCCAGTCAAACGCTCTAGCCAACTGAGCTAACGCCCCATCGCTTAAAAGCGGCTGCAAAAATACAAAAATTTTCAATATGTGGTACACTTTGGGAAAAATATTTTTTTTCGTTAAGACGTGGAGGCGTGAAGTCATGCACTTCGTGCATTCGTGAAGGCGTTAAGACATGCACTTCGTGCATTCGGTTAGACGAAATTCGTCTCTCCGCCTCCACGAACGAGCGAAGCGAGTGTCTCCACGTCTTAACGTCTCCACGCCTTCACGTCTCTACGCTTTCACGCTTCCACGAAAAAATCAATTTGCTCATTAACCAATTTGCTAATTAACTCATTATTTTTTTGTATCTTTGCGGTCGCTAATTTTGAACATTCAAATCTATAATATTAAACCAATTAAAAAATCAAAACTATGGCTTTCAACTTAAGAAACAGAAATTTCCTGAAATTATTGGATTTCACTCCTGAAGAAATCAAGTTCTTCCTGAAATTAGCTGCCGACCTCAAGGCTGCCAAATATGCAGGCACAGAGCAACCCCGTCTGACAGGCAAGAATATCGCCCTTATTTTTGAGAAGACCTCTACCCGTACCCGTTGCGCTTTCGAGGTAGCTGCCAAAGATCAAGGAGCACATGTGACTTATCTCGGTCCTACTGGTTCACAAATCGGTATCAAGGAATCCATGAAGGATACCGCCCGCGTTCTGGGTCGTATGTATGATGGTATCGAATACCGTGGCTTCGGTCAGGATATTGTGGAAGAACTGGGCAAATACGCCGGTGTTCCCGTATGGAACGGTCTGACCAACGAATTCCACCCCACTCAGATTTTGGCTGACTTCCTGACGATGCAGGAGCATATCGACAAACCCCTCAACCAGGTGACTTTCGCATACTGTGGCGATGCCCGTTTCAACATGGGAAACTCCCTGATGGTGGGTGGTGCCAAGATGGGTATGGATGTCCGTATCGTGGCTCCCAAGAAACTGCAGCCCAACAAGGAACTCATCAACACCTGCAAGGCTATCGCTAAGGAAACCGGTGCTACTGTGACCGTTACCGACGATGTGAAGAAGGGTGTGAAAGGTTGCGATTTCATCTATACCGACGTTTGGGTATCTATGGGCGAGCCCGTTGAGGTTTGGAAAGAAAGAATCGAAATGCTGATGCCGTATCAGGTGAACCAGAAACTCATGGACATGACTGGCAATCCTAACTGCAAGTTCATGCACTGTCTGCCCGCTTACCACAACCTGGAAACCAAGGTGGGTCGCGACGTTCACGAACAGTTCGGCTTGGACGGCATTGAAGTGACCGAGGATGTGTTTGAATCCAAAAACAGCATCGTGTTCGACGAAGCAGAGAACCGTATGCATACCATCAAAGCTGTGATGGTGGCAACTTTGGGTGACTAATCCCTAATCATTGATATGAAGAAAATACTTTTAATATTAATAATCTTTTGTGCCTCTGCCTCATTCACCATGGGGCAGGGCATGAAGATTATGCTGAATCATAAGGCGTATGCCACTGACAAGGTTCAGCCGTACATTGAGTTTACCTTCCGGGTGGGCGGCAACACGGTCGCTTATGCGTTGAATGATGAAAAACGCTATCAAGCGGAAGTGCTGATCAATGTGGATGTTATACGGGATGATCAGGTGGTGAATAACCTGCACTACATCCTGGTGAGTGAAAGTTTTGCCGATTCGGTGGTCAGCGGACGACCCGATTTCGGAGATGTGCAGAATCTGCCCGTGGATAACGGGGATTATTATTTGTCGTTCTCGTTCAAAGATTTGCATGGTGACACGACAACAGCAAGTTATGTCGACTATATTTCGGTCCATTTCCCGAAGGATTCTGTCTGCACATCGGGAATAGACCTTTTGAGTGATGTCCGTACCGCCGAGCCAGGCGACTTGTATGCCAAGTATGGTCTTTCCATGACTCCGCTTTTCTATAATTTCGCGGGCGAACAGCTGTATAACCTTCCTTTTGTGATGGAAGTGTACAATACAGAGCGTTTCTTTGGCAAAGGAAAGCAGTTCCTGGCCAAATGTTATATTGAGTTTCTGGAAAATCACAAACTGGCGACTCCGCAGTCAATTATGACCTTGAATGTGAAAACGGCTCCCGTCGCACTGGTGTTCAGCCGTTTCAATATATATCAGTTGCCGTCGGGCAATTATAATCTGGTGACCGAAATCATGGATATGGATTCGACGGTTTATTGTGTGAACCGCTGTTTCTTCCAGCGAAGCAACCCGGGTATGTCTTTGCGGGTGGAGAATTACGATAATGTAGTGGTGGAGAATACTTTTGTTGCGACTATCACGGACAAGAAACAGTTGGAGGACTATGTGGCGAGTCTTTATCCGATAGCTACCAATATGGAACGCGATTTCTTTGACAAGCGTATGAAGAAAGTGAGCTTCGAGATGTTGCAGAAGTTCTTTTATTCCTTTTGGATAACCAGAAATCCGAATGATCCCGAGGGTGAGTGGCTGGCTTATCAGAAAAAGGTGGATTTTGTGCAGAAGGCTTTCGGCAGCAAGCTGGTGAAAGGCTATCGTACCGACCGCGGCCGTGTGTATTTGCAGTACGGTCCTCCGAACGATATAAAGGATGCACCTTTCGACCCTACTGCTTATCCTTACCAAGTATGGCACTACTATCACCTTCAGGATCAGAACAATGTGAAGTTCGTTTTCTGGTGTCCAGCCGAGGTGACCAATGACTATGAATTACTGCATTCTGACAAAGTGGATGAACCCCATGATCCCTCTTGGCAGATGAGATTGGTGAAACGTATCCATCAGCAGGAAAACTATCAGATTACCAAACCGGATGATTACTTTGGCAACGAGATGGACAACTATTGGAGATTTAACGATTAATGATGGTTTTTATTCCTGTAATGTTTTGTAGCCAATTAGAAAAAATAATAACCAAATATAAACGATATGAAAAAAGTTTTATGCTCTATTGTATGCGCATTGTGTATGCTGCAATTGTCGGCTCAAGATTATCCCAATATTCCTAATCCGGGTTTTGAGTCCTGGGATGGTCTCACCCCAACGGGATGGACCACACATTTGTATGGTGACATCGTCAACATTAATTTGGAGAAGAGTAAATTCGCCTATCTGGTGCAAATGGACTTTGCTACCAAGACTGCGGATGCCCATTCCGGTGATTGGGCCTTGAAATTGCAGGCTATGACTTTGGTTCCGCCGCGGGGTCCCAAGGTGACCATGCCCGGTGTGGCTCAGGTGGGAGCTGCCGGTGAATTCGTGATTGATTATTCTATGATTGAGGCGTTTATGGGCTTGGACTCTTTTGTGGTGGACTGGACATTGTTGCAGTATATCAGTGTTGAAGAGTTGGGCACTGTTGCCAATATCTTCGCAAAGGGAGTGCCTTTCAATATGGTGCCGACCGCTGTGAAGGCATGGGTGAAATTTATTCCTCAGGAAGGTGTGTCGGATACCATGAGTGTATGGGTTGGCGCTTTCAGAGCTGGCGAACCTTCATATATCATGTGGGGGGATGAGCCTTCCGCAGGCCATGGTTATGCCGAGTTTAGCGACAGAATGAATGAATATACCCAGATTACGGTTCCTTTGGAATACTCGTCAGAGGATGTGAGCTGTGACTCGTTGGTGCTTATTTTTGTCTCTACCTCTATTTCAGCACCCAAAGAGGAAACAGTATTATATATTGATGATATTACTTTTGAATTCGATTATACCAGTGTCCGTTCCAACGAGAAAGTCAATATGAGGCTTTATCCCAACCCCGCTACCGATTATATGGTGGTGAGCCTTGACAATCAGGCTGATTTGTACGAGTTGACCGTATATGATGTCAATGGTAAGCAAATCAAGCATTTAGAGAGTCTGACAGGAGATGCCCGTGTAGCCGTAAATGACTTGTCGGCAGGCACCTATTTCCTGAAAGTACAGCAGGCAGGCAATACAACCGTTCGTAAATTTGTGGTAGAGTAGGAGATGCCTGAAATCTGGCTGGCCCCTTTGCACGGGCTTACACATTATCATTTCCGGAACTGTTTATTTCGACATTATAGCGGCTTCAATGCCGCTATTTCTCCTTTTGTGCCCGTCCAGGAAACGGCCAAACTGAATGTGCGGAAGTGGAAAGACCTGGCTCCGGAGAACAATACTTCGGTGGAGTTGATTCCGCAGCTGATGGGCATCATACCCGCGCATTTCGGCGATACGATGAACGCCCTGCACCAGGAGTTTGGTTATACCCGTTTCAACTGGAATCTGGGCTGTCCGATGGCTCCCATCGTGCGCAAACGCCGTGGCTGTGGCCTGATGCCCTTCCCCGACGAGGTGGAGGCGGTTGTGGCTGCCGCTTGTCGCCAACCATACCGCTTCTCCGTGAAAATGCGCCTTGGTATGCACAGTCCGGAGGAGGGACTGGAGATTGCACGACGACTGAATCAGTACCCGCTGGAGTTTGTGGTGATTCACCCTCGCTTGGGTGAGCAGCAGTATGCCGGGGTGCCCGACTGGAATGCATTGGAAGAGTTGTTGTCTGTGCTTCAACATCCTGTCATCTATAGTGGTGATGTTTTTCAACTTGCTGATTATGAAATATTAAGCACTCGTTTCCCGCAGATAAAAACCTGGCTGCTGGGACGGGGTGTCTTACGGAATCCGAGGCTGGCAGAAGAAATCCAAAGCTTTGCTTCAGAGAAGGATGGTGTGTCCGGATTTAACAATTTTTGTGATGATAAGGAGGTGCTACGGGTTGGAAATGGTGAGATTGTCCGTTTTAACGAATTTTATGAGGATCTGAAACAGACGCTAGAAGCCTATCGTGGTGCCAACGGCAGTTTGTCGGTGCTGAAGGAGTTGTGGCATTATTTCGCTCATTTCTTTCATTTTACAGATGAACAATTGCATTCTCTGCTGGTCATCCCAACACCCGATGCTTTTGATGCGGCTGCAAAAAAGCTTCTGTCCTCTGAAACAGGTAAGCTGTAACCTGTCAGCTTTAAGTTTTCAAGTCTGAAATTTTTTCCATTTAAATATCATCAAAGTGGCCTAACCAAAGAATTATTTTCTTATTTTTGCAATCTATTTTAGAATTTAGAATTAGAACTGATGGATAAATTGTTACAAGTTTCCGGATCTCCCCACGTACATGGGAACGAGTCCGTGAAGAAAATCATGTGGTCGGTGGTGATTGCGCTCCTTCCGGCCTTGGCAGTGTCTGTGTATTATTTCGGACTGCCGGTACTTATTCTTACCTTGGTGTCTATAGCCACCTGTATGCTGACCGAATACCTGATTCAGCGTTTCATGCTGAAAGGAAATGTCTCCATTACAGATGGTTCGGCGGTGATTACGGGTTTGCTGCTCGCATTCAACGTGCCGTCAAACCTGCCCGTATGGATTCTGATGATTGGCGCTTTTGTGGCTATCGCTATTGCGAAGATGCCCTTCGGAGGTCTCGGCAAGAACCCCTTCAACCCCGCTTTGGTAGGTCGTGTGTTCCTGCTGATTTCTTTCCCGGTGCAGATGACTACTTGGCCCAAGCCGACTCCCATCTGGAGTTTTGGCGCCGCTGACGTTATTACCGGTCCTACGCCGCTGGGAATTCTGAAAGAAGGCGTGAAAAACGGTCAGGCAGTGAACGACTTGGTGTCAGAGATGCCATCGTATGTGGATATGCTTTTGGGACAGATGGGCGGCAGCTTCGGTGAAGTGTCCGCTATTGCTATCCTGATTGGCGCTATCTTCCTCTTAATCAGAAAGGTGATTACTTGGGAGATTCCTGTTTCCTTCTTGTTGACAGCCTTCCTGTTTGCAGGTATTTTCTATTTGGTGGATCCCACCACTTACGTCAACCCCTGCTTCCATTTGGTGACCGGTGGTATGATGTTGGGTGCTTGCTTCATGGCTACTGATATGGTGACTTCTCCCACTTCTCGTGGAGGTATGCTGGTGTTCGGTGCCGGTTGCGGTCTGCTCACCATCATCATCCGTCTTTTCGGCGCATATCCCGAAGGTGTGTCATTCTCCATTTTGATTATGAACGCTTTGGTTCCGCTGATTAACAAAGGTTTCAAACCCAAAACATACGCAAAATAATTTAAGACCAATATAAAGCTACAAATATGGCAAAGAAAGAATCCACGCTGTTGCAACTGGTGATTACGCTGACCTTGATTGCCGTCACGGCTGGTGTCGCATTGGCAGCGGTTTATGCGCTGACCAAAGACCCGATCGAGGCTGCCCAGCAACAGAAGAAAAAAGATGCTATCAATCAGGTGCTGCCCAACTTCCAGGGTGAATTGAAGGAATGCACCTGCACTGTGGAAGGGGACAAAGACCCCGTGAAGGTGAATCTGGCATACCAAGACGGTCAGTGCTGCGGTGCTGCTGTCGAGACATATACCAACAAGGCGTTCAGCGGCCGTTTCGATATCATGGTCGGCTTGGATGCTGAGGGTAAAGTGCTGGGAACTGCGGTGCTGAAACACAGCGAAACCCCAGGCCTTGGTGCTAAAATCACAGATAGCGAAAGTCATTTTATTCAGCAGTTTGTGGGAATGAATCCCGCTGAGAAAGAACTTAAAGTGAAAAAAGACGGTGGTGAGGTGGATGCCATTACCGCTGCCACGATTTCCTCACGCGCGTTTTGTGATGCGGTGAATCGTGCCGTTGCTGCTTTTAATCAGGTAAAGGAGGAAAATCATGAGTAAACTGAATATTTTAACCAAAGGCTTTTTCAAAGAGAATCCTGTTCTCGTGCTGGTGCTGGGAACCTGTCCCACATTGGCTGTCACCACATCTGTCAAGAATGCTTTAGGTATGGGCTTGGCCACCACTTTTGTGCTGCTGATGTCCAATGCCATCATTTCCCTCTTGAAGAATGTGATTCCCGACAAGGTGCGTATCCCGTCGTTCATTGTCATTATCGCCACCTTTGTATCTATGATTGACCTGCTGATTCAGGGTTTCTTGCCTTCGCTGGCTTCCAGTTTGGGTATTTTTATCCCCTTGATTGTGGTCAACTGTATCGTGTTGGGTAGGGCAGAGGCTTTTGCCAGCAAGAACACCGTAGGCGATTCCATCCTCGATGGTATTGGCATGGGTATCGGCTTCACCATCGCGTTGACCATTATTGGTTCTATCCGCGAAATTCTGGGTAGCGGCTCTTTCCTCGACTATAAGTTCATCCAAGGCGATGGCATTCTGGTATTCGTTCTGGCTCCCGGCGCTTTCATCGTCTTCGGCTTCACCGTAGCCCTCGTCCGCTACCTGCAGTCCAAGAAAAAAGCGAGTTGATTAGCAAATTAGCGATGAGCGATGAGCAATTTAAACCTTGAACCTTGAATTTTGAATTTTGAATTCTAACACCTAATCACTGATCACTGACCCCTAAAACCTAAAACCTGAAACCTGAAACCTAACAACTATGGAATATATATTAATGATTATCGGAGCTGTCTTGGTCAATAACATCATATTGGCGCAGTTCCTCGGTATTTGTCCTTTTCTGGGCGTTTCCGGCAAAGTGAATACAGCCCTTGGCATGGGAGCCGCTGTCCTCTTCGTGATGACGCTGGCTACCCTCGTGACCTCCTGCATTCAGGCTTATGTTCTGGTGCCCCTGAACATCACCTTCCTGCAGACCATCTGCTTTATTTTGGTGATTGCCGCCTTGGTGCAGATGGTGGAGATTATGCTGAAGAAAATCAGCCCGTCATTGTATCAGGCACTGGGTATCTTTTTGCCGCTGATTACTACCAACTGCGCTGTGTTGGGTGTGGCTATCCTGGTAACCCAGAAAGAATTCAGCATTATGCAGAGCACGGTTTACGCCATCTCCTCTGCTCTGGGTTTCATCTTGGCTATCGTCATCTTCGCCGGTCTGCGCGAGCAACTGGAGCTGGTGAATGTGCCCAAAGGAATGAAAGGTGTGCCCATCGCACTGATTACCGCAGGTATCTTGGCTATGGCATTTATGGGCTTCGCTAATTTGGTGTAAACATGACAGATGAGGCCACATGGCAATTCATAGATGCCCATATTGACGCGGATGTCAATAAATTGGCCTTGCAAAAGTCGAAGTTCAAAGATATAGATTTTGAATTTGCTATTCAGCAGATTCAAGGACGACATAAAACGAGGGATAAACTGCCGTATTTTGGCAATGTTCCTCGTTTCGTTTTTCCCCCTTCCCTGGCGCTGGAACAATGTTCGTCGGAAATCGCAGCGCGATACAAACGGGATGTGATGAATGACATATTATGTAGAGACGCACGGTCGTGCGTCTCTGCAGGGCACGACCCAAATTCGTCAAAAGGAGACATGCAATCGTGCGTTTCTACAATCACTGATTTGACCGGAGGTTTTGGCGTCGATACCCTTTCTTTTGCCCAATCATTCCAAAGCTGTCATTATGTGGAACCGCAACGGCAATTGTGCGATATCATGTCCTATAACAGCCGTTTGTTGCATCTTGATCATATTCAGGTTCACCAGACTACGATGGAGGATTTCCTTCCGGAAATGGATGCGGTGGATGTGATTTATGCCGACCCTTCCCGTCGCGATACCCACGGCTCCCGGGTCATCGGTTTGGAGGATTGCAGTCCTAATATAATATTGTATAAAGATGTCCTCCTGCAGAAAAGCCGCCTGCTGATGCTGAAGCTGTCGCCGATGCTGGATATCAAACGAGCTTTGGCACAGTTGCCCGAAACCTGCGAGGTGCATGTGGTGGCGGTGGATGGCGAATGCAAGGAACTGCTTTTTCTGCTGTCAAAAAATAAAACTGAGGATGTGAAATTTGTGGCGGTGAACCTAAAAAAAGATCAGTGTGAGAAGTTCTGTTTTACTGCGCAGGAAGAGGTTGAGGCTTTACCAAGGTATGCCGATGAGGTGAAAAAATACCTATACGAGCCGAATGCCGCCATCCTGAAGGCCGGGGCTTTCAAGTCGCTGGCAGTGCGTTATGGACTGGAGAAACTGCACCCGCATACACATCTGTATACTTCTGATATACACTTGGAAATTTTCCTGGGGAGATGTTTCCACGTGGCTAAGGTGCTTTCTGTAAAAGACGCCTTGCAGCTGAAAAATGAAATACCCAAAGCCAATGTGTCGGTCCGTAATTTTCCGCTCAGTGCCGATGAGTTACGGAAGAAACTTAAACTTGCCGACGGCGGAGAGGTCTATATATATGGTACGACAATTGAAAAAGACCGCAAAGTTGTGATTCTTTGTCAGAAGTGAAAGGCTATGTACCAGTAAAAAATATCGAATTATGAAAAAGTCATTTTTGTTAGTTCTTCTGCTGTGCATGGTGCAGTGGAATCTTATGGCCACAAAAATTGAAGGCAGAGTAGTAAATTCCAAAGGCGAAGGTCTTTCTTACGTGAGTCTTTATTTGAAAAATTATCCCGAAGTTGGCACTATTTCCGACATCAACGGGCGTTTTTTATTGGAAGTGCCAAGCACACGCGACAGTTTGATAGTGACTTTGGTAGGTTATGAGACGGTATTTATTAATTTGTCGAAGGTAAATACGGACAAATCTCTGCGTATCACCATGAAAGACCAGCCTGTCATCTTGAACGAGGTGGTGGTTCATGTTCAGAAAAACAGCAAGAAGAAAAAGAACAAGAAGGAGGAACGTGCTGAGATTGAGGCTTTCCTGAAAAAGGTGTATGACCGGATTTGGGTGGACTTCCCCTCCAACCATGTACGTCATCGGGTGGTGTCTGACTTGACCGCGACAAGTGATGGACAAGTGGTTTTGTTTGACGAGTGGATTGGTGATATTGTGGAATTGCGTAATATTAACGGACCGACGGATTCCATCCAGATGAAAATGGATTTGAACAAACGGTATATCAACCAGACTGTCAAAGGTTCTATTGACAATTTTAATCCGAATGATTATAGCAAGCATGATCGCAGGCATGTGGAAAAGGTGGACATCAATAGCGTGAAGAAAATGCAACCCCACAAAATTGCCTGGGAGCTGGATGTGCAGCAATTATTCTATCGTCATATGTTTGACCTGAAGCACTGGACGATGGTGGAGAAAGACGCGAACACGGTGGTGCTGACTCTTACCTTGACCAACAAACTGCCGGGTATTTATAAGCTGGTGAGAAAACTGGTGTATGCGGTAGACAAAAACACCTATAGCATCAAAACCATTTCGGAGCGTGTGAGTGCGGAAGTGAATATACCTTTTGGATACAAGTTGTCGTCGGCTGAGTTGGCCATCTTGAACGCGTTTGTATTGGAACAGGATGGCTTTGAAAAATACCGCCTGAAAAGTTTGAAGGGGACCACCTGCCGTAACAATATTTTCCATAGACAGGATAACCAATTGGTGGTGTCGGAGAAGAATTTTACCGCGGAAGGTTACATTATAGATAATAAAGACAATAAAGTGAATTTTGGTACCAAAATCAAAACCAAGGTGCTGTCGGTGGAGACCAAAGGGGTAAAAGCCTACTCTGCTTCAGAGCTGAAAAGCGGCAAGATGCAGAAAATAGATACACCGGTACACTGATTTTAATTAGCAAATTTGCAAATTAGTAAATTAGCAAATTAGTTAATTAGTTAATTAGTTAATTAGCAAATGTGCTAATGAATTAATAATATACGGCTGTCACATTGTGGCAGCCGCTGACATTTTGTCAGTGATTTCTTTTGGCACGGATTTTGCTAAATGAATAGTCGTTATTTGCTTCAGAAAAATTATTGATAAAAATAAGTGATTGAAAATCAATAAGTAAAATAATCAATAAAACTAAAAAACAAACAACTATGAAAGTAAACATCAAACCATTGGCAGACAGAGTTCTGGTGAAACCTGCCGAAGCAGAAATGAAAACCGCTGGCGGTATTATTATCCCTGACACCGCAAAGGAAAAACCTCAAAAAGGCACTGTCGTGGCAGTTGGACCAGGCAAAAAGGACGAACCCATGACTTTGAAGGTGAATGACACTGTGCTGTATGGCAAATATTCAGGCACCGAAATCCAATATGACGGCGAAACTTATCTGATTATGAAGGAAAGTGACATTTATGCCACTCTTTAATCGTTTTTAGTCATCAAAAATCAAAAAATCAATCATTAATCAAGAAAAATAAAACAATAAAGCTATGGCAAAAGATATTTTATATGACTGGGATGCCCGCGAAGGCTTGAAAAAAGGTGTTGACGCATTGGCAAACGCTGTAAAAGTGACCCTCGGTCCCAAAGGTAGAAATGTGATTATTGACAAGAAATTCGGTGCTCCTCAGATTACCAAGGACGGTGTGACCGTGGCCAAGGAAATTGAACTGAAGGACGCTGTGGAAAACATGGGCGCCCAGATGGTGAAGGAAGTGGCTTCCAAAACCAACGACCAGGCTGGTGATGGTACTACCACCGCTACCGTTTTGGCTCAGATTATTTTCAATACCGGTCTGAAAAACGTGACCGCCGGTGCCAATCCTATGGATCTGAAGCGCGGTATCGACATGGCAGTGGCCAAAGTGGTGGACAGCTTGCGTAAACAGTCAGAATCTGTAGGCGACAGCCACGAAAAAATTGAGCAAGTGGCCACGATTTCTGCCAACAACGACAAGAAAGTGGGCGAAATCATCGCTGAGGCTATGCGCAAAGTGAAAAAAGAGGGTGTTATCACCATCGAGGAGGCCAAAGGTACTGAAACCAACGTGAAAGTGGTGGAAGGTATGCAGTTCGACCGTGGTTACATTTCACCTTATTTTGTGACCGATGCTGAAAAGATGGAAGCTGTTTACGAGAATCCTTTCATCTTGATCTATGACAAGAAAATCAGCAATATGAAGGAATTCCTGCCGATTTTGGAGAAGGTTGTTCAGACTGGTCGTCCATTATTGGTTATCTCTGAAGACGTGGAGAGCGAAGCACTGGCAACCCTCGTGGTGAACCGTCTGCGTGGCGGCCTGAAGATTGTGGCTGTCAAGGCTCCTGGCTTCGGTGACAGAAGAAAAGAAATGCTGGAAGATATCGCTATCCTGACAGGAGGTGTGGTGATCAGCGAGGAAAAAGGCTTCAAGCTGGAAGACGCTACCGTGGATATGCTGGGTACTGCCGAGAAGATTACGGTGGACAAAGAAAACACTACCATTGTCAGCGGTAAGGGCGACAAAGAGCAGATTGACGCCAGAGTGGCTCAAATCAAGGCTCAGATTGAAAAGACCAAATCTGACTACGACCGCGAGAAACTGCAGGAACGTCTGGCCAAGTTGGCTGGTGGCGTAGCTGTGATTTACGTAGGTGCCGCTTCAGAAGTGGAAATGAAAGAGAAGAAAGACCGTTACGATGACGCTTTGCATGCAACCCGTGCCGCTATCGAAGAGGGTATCATCCCTGGCGGTGGTGTAGGCTTCATCCGTACCATCCCCGCTTTGGACAAGCTGAAACCCGAAAACGAAGACCAGAAGGTGGGTATCGAAATCGTGAGACGCGCACTGGAAGAACCTCTTCGTCAGATTGCCGAAAACGCAGGCAAGGAAGGCTCTGTGATCGTGAACGCTGTGAAGAACGGCAGAACCGACTATGGTTACAATGCCCGTACCGGCAAGTTCGAGAAACTGATCAAAGCTGGTGTTATCGATCCTACCAAGGTGGCCCGTGTGGCTATCGAGAACGCCGCTTCCATCTCAGGTATGCTGCTGACTACCGAATGTGTGTTGGCTGAGATCAAGGAAGAAACTCCGGCCGCTCCTATGGGCGGTGGCATGCCCGGCGGTATGCCCGGAATGTACTAATAGCTTAAAATTTTAATAAAAAGCGAAAACGGCTCCGGAAACGGGGCCGTTTTTTTGTTTGGATTTTCGAACCTCCCTATATTATTGCGTGGAGGCCATGCCGATGGAGTAATCTGTCTGCATATACATTTCGTAGTAGTCTTATTCCAATATCAGAGCGTGAACATATATGCCACGAGGTGGGTATGAGGTTTCTTGTATCAGGAGCGTTGCTTTTGTCTGTGGTCTTTCTTGCCATATGTGCTTTGATTTGCCTTGTTGTTGCGTGTATGGCGACAGATGCCTGTGTGGATAAATTTTAATTGTTAAATATTTAAAATTCACAAGTTCTACGTGTTGCGAAGAGGCATTGATGGTGACTATCTCAGCAAACAACTGACTCTGCAGACCTGCAGAAGGCAGATACCAGTCATTGGCAAAATCTACCGCGGAGGTTGTCGAATAGATGAAGACATTATCCTCTACCCAAGTGACTTTCGTATTTTTTGAAATTTTTGATAGAATACTTCATTGGTCTGTGTGTGAATTGGAAAATTTATGTAATTTTGCACCGTGATTATTATGGATTTGAAAATAGAAACAACTTGTTGTGATACGGACATTTTCTGACAGTTGAGGAAATCATAGTATGATTATATATGTCTTTAATGTACTGTATAACAAATCAATGGATGATAGCGAATGAAGAAAAACACGGTGTTATTTATTTTTCTTCTGATTTGTAGAATGGCTGTTGTATATGCACAGACTGATACCGAGTTTTGGTTCGCACCGCCTGATTTGGAACAGACGCATCAGCAAGTGCCTATACAATTTTGTTTTACTACATACAGCGAAGAGTCCACGGTTATTTTGGAACAACCTGCCAATAGTGGTTTTACTCCAGTCTCTTTTACAATACCAGCCAATAGTTTTTATGTTTATGATGTCTCCTCATTGGTGGATACTATGGAGACAAAGCCTGCGAATACTGTGGTGAACAAAGGGGTACATATTTATTCCACCACACCAATATCCTGTTATTATGAGAGTGTGGGTAATAACAGTGAGATATATACTTTGAAAGGAAGGAATGCATTAGGCACTGATTTTCTTGTACCTATGCAGACGGAGTACATTAATTATTATAGTACTTCACCCAGTAGTATCGAAATTGTCGCCACTGAAGATAATACTGTGGTGCAGATAACAGCTCCAGTAGCTTTGAGGGGTGGAATTCCAGCAGGTAGTACGATTACCATAACATTAAATAGGGGGCAGAGTTATAGTATATGGGCCAATGGTACAGAAGGAGTGGAGCATTTGCATAATACAATTATCCATTCCAATAAACCTATAGCGGTCAATACTACTGACGACAGCATTTTTGTGCCTGTACATGCAGACCTTGTTGGAGAGCAGATTGTTCCTATTTCCATGTTGGGGACCCGCTATATTGCATTGCGTAATAATTCCGGTTATGAGAGAGTGTTCGTTTTTCCGGTGGAAAACCAGACAACAGTTTCCATCAACGGAGTGGCGCAGCAGGTGTTGAATACAGGACAATGGCTTAACTATGCGTTGTCATCTTCGAGTGTAGCATACTTGATAGAGTCTGACAAACCTGTGGTGGTGTTTCAATTAACTGCTATTGATGGTGAGATGGGTGGAACTATGTTGCCTCAGATTGAGTGCACAGGGTCTAATAAAGTGTCTCATCTTAGACCGAATACATCAACGGAGATTGTATCGCTGGTGGTGGCTACAGAGTGTATTTCTGATTTTGAGTTAAATGGAAATCCTAATATCATTAGTGCAGCGGATTTTTCCCCTATTCCGTTAGATTCGTCGTGGTCCTATTGTGTCAAGAATGTCAGTTCGTATGTGCCTGTCAATACGGTGATGACACTAAGGAATAATGCGGGTCGTTTCCAGATGGGGATTTTTGATGGAGAGTCTGGTAATGGCGGATCCAATGGCTATTACAGTGATTATAGTAGTGCTTCGTACGTGCGTTTTGAAATGGATTCTCTTGTTTGTATAGGAGGCGACATCGTCATTCAATATTCCGCCCCTAATGTGAGCAATGTGGTGTTAACAACTCCCAATGGTCAGCAACTTACGACTCCGCCGTTTGTTTTTTCTCATGTGGATACTAGTATAAGTGGTCTTTACCAAATTACAGGTATAGACACGTCGAGCTGTTTTAATTCATACTCAGACTACATTTCTATTCAAGTTGTTCCATGTGCTGGTGATGTCACCATTACTGCCACCAGCGATACCATCTGTGTGGGTGAAGTGGCTACACTTCAGGCAGAGACAGATGCAGAGCCGCAATTTGAGCCCAGTGTCCCCAGTTATCCTTTCCCGACTGTTGTTGCGGGAGATATCCTATGCACCGACAATAGTATTGTGAAAGCGTCCAATTGGCCGGTGGCGGGCAAGACGGCTAAAGCTATCGTGTTTTACGTGGACAATACTGGTGAACATGGCTGGGCGGTACATTTGCAAGATCAAAGTACTGGTGTCGTATGGGGCGAGTATGGTACGGATATCTCCACACTGACTAACTATGCGAATTCACGTTCCGCGCTTACTGACTTTAACGGCTACATCAATACCCAGAGAGCACGTGCTGCGGGAACGTCAGCTATGTACCCGGCAGTGTATATGGCAGATTTTGCCAATGGTTGGTATATACCTGCAGCTGGACAGCTCCGTACGCTGTTTTCGGAACTGCTCGCTGTAAACGCTTCTTTGCAGCTTGTCGGAGGAACGCAGTTCCCGATGGGTTCCAATTGGTGGTATTGGTCATCAACGGAGCGCAATCAGTCCTTTATGTGGTACGTGACCAATGCCGGAATTGTGAGTTATAACCTTAAAGATTACACCGCAAGGGTACGTGTTATCCGAACTTTTTGATGAAAAAATATATGATGATAATTGCTGTTTTTGAGTAGAGAAAAAATGATGAAAAGAATATTAATCTGGCTGATATGTGTTTGCGTCTGTGTGGTAGTATCCGCGCAGAGTTACCATATTGGAGATGTTTACATCGCACCAGATGGAAGCAGAGGTATTGTCTATTACCTTTATCCGGACGGTAGTGGCGGATGGGTGGTGGCTCTCAACGATGCCTCTGAGGCTTGTGTTTGGGGCGACGACACCGATGTGCCGGGGCTGCCTAACCAAAATTCATCAGAGCAGTTGTTGTTGAATGATATGGCGGGATACAACAATACGCAAGTGATACGCAATTATCAGAACAATAACAGCTATGCCGCTGGTGTGGTGGATTTTGCCCATGGTTGGTTGCTGCCTTCGCCGGCGCAACTCTCCAGGCTCTATGCCCGCCTTCCAATGATTTCTTCCGCCCTCATTAGTGCGGGAGGATCAGAACTGGCAACTGACATTTATTGGTGCAGTGCGGAGTACTCCGCCTCAAATGCGTGGAGTGTTGATTTTGGATCCACTTCGAGTTACCATTTATATTCAGGTCAGTTCTACAACACTGCCAAAAGCAGCTCCTGTCGTGTCCGTGCTGTACGGAATTTCGATTATTCTACTCCGGAACCAGCTGTTTCCTATCTGTGGAATACTGGAGCCACTACTTCCTCCATCACAGTTACACCGGAGCAAACCACAACTTATAGCGTGACTGTCACTGCATCTGATGGTCGCACCGGTATGGAAGAACACACTATCGTGGTGAATTCTCCAGTTACTGAGGAACTCTCAAAAACCGTTTCTGGCAGCTACACTTGGAACGGTTCCACCTATTATGAGAGTGGCGAATATATGCAAGTTTTCACCGCTGCTAATGGTTGCGACAGTGTGGTGACGCTGCATCTTACGATTATGGCGGTGCCCGATGCCATCATGACCGTCAGCGCTGATACCATCTGTGCGGGGGATAGCGTATGGTTACAGGCAAATCTGGTCGGTACGTCACCTGGGGCATCATTACGTGTGCCTTCTATTGCTGTTGGAGACATTCTGTGTACAGATGGTTCCACGGTGAAGCCTTCAACCTGGCCAGTGTTGGGCAAAACAGCCATGGGAATTGTGTTTTATGTGGATAGCACAGGCGAGCATGGCTGGGCAGTGCATTTGCAGGACCATGGGTCTGATATGCAATGGACTCCCTTAGGCCAAGAAACGGACATTTCCACCTTGACCAACTACACCAATGCCCGTGACGCTATTACTGACTTGAATGGATACACCAACACCCAGCGCATACGGGCAGCGGGTAATTCCACCACCTATCCGGCAGCATGGACAGTGGATTTTGCCAATGGCTGGTATTTGCCGGCTATTGGCCAGTTGGGTCTCTTGTTTGCCGAGATAGTCACCATAAACGTCTCTTTGCAAACGGTGGGGGGCACACAGTTCCCAATGAATTCACTCTGGGGGTATTGGTCCTCTACGGAACATAGCCAATACTCCGCGTGGACCGTGAGCTACAGTGGGCTCGTGTACTACTACACTAAAGACAACGTTAATAGAGTACGTAGTGTTCGAGCTTTTTAAGATGAGGGGTTAACTAAATAACAATTCAACAATTCGGTAATTTAAATTCCTCTTTTATTGGATTCGACGAAGGAGTAGCGGAATATTTCTGCAAAATTCTTTATAGATTAGTTTGTTTTGTCAAAAATAGTTGTATATTTGCACCCTAAACATTAAAAACTTTGTAAAAAAAAGTTGCGTCATTGGTTGACCATATTGTTTCTCTGTTGCTGCGGAATCCTTTCCGCACAGACTTACCATATTGGCGATGTCTATACGGCGCCGGATGGCAGCAGGGGCATCGTGTATTATATTCATCCCGATGGCAGCGGGGGCTGGGTGGTGGCGCTAATAGATGCTTCTGATGGTTGCGCTTGGGGTGATGCAACTGATGTACCGGGATTGACCAATCAGAGTCCAACTTATTCTTTGAATTTGCTGAATGATACGGCGGGTTATGCCAATACGCAGACACTTCGTGCATATCAGAACAGCAATCCGGCGTACGCTGCGGGTAAGGTGGATTTTACTCACGGTTGGGTGCTGCCCTCACCCGCACAACTTCGAATATTCTACGCGCAGTTGCCTTTTATTTCCACTGCCATTACCAATGCAGGGGGAACGGCTCCGACTACAGATAATTATTGGAGCAGTGCGGAAGACGATTACTATAGTGCATGGATAGTATATTTTAAATATGGTAATTTTAATAGTGTCTCCAAAAATAATTTTTGTCGTGTCCGAGCCGTGCGAAGTTTTGTTTATGAATCGGCTGAATCGGAAGAGACCTGTCTATGGAGCACCGGTGATACTACATCGTCTATTGCTGTAACTCCTACACAAACTACGACATATTCCGTGATTGTTTCAACAGAGGATGGCTGTGGCGATACGGCGCAGCATACCATAGTGGTGAATACACCAGTCACTGA
The DNA here is from genome assembly GCA_017964255.1 of Bacteroidales bacterium. Lineage (GTDB taxonomy): Bacteria > Bacteroidota > Bacteroidia > Bacteroidales > WCHB1-69 > RUG11690. Next base: position 24,508 of record JAGCSI010000014.1, read on the forward strand.
GGTAATAACACAGTCTGTTTGCGAAAGCTATGAATGGAATGGTCAAATATACACTGAGAGTGGCGACTACACGCAGACCTTCACCGCCGCCAATGGCTGCGACAGTGTGGTGACGCTACATCTAACCATCATGAGGATTCCTGAGGTGAATATCATAGTAACTGCTGACACCATCTGTGCGGGGGACAGTGTGACTTTGCAGGCGGATGCGGAGCAGCAATTGGTGTTCTCTATCGCTGTCGGAAGCATTTTGTGTACGGATAGCAGTATTGTAAGCCCTTCCGAATGGCCTGTGGCGGGAAAGACAGCTATGGGAATCGTTTTTTATGTGGACAGTACGGGCGAACATGGCTGGGCGGTACATATCCAGAATCAAGGTAGCTATATGTGGGCAAGCTATGGAACAGATGTTGTACCGTTGCCGAATTATTCTTTTGCGCGTGTGGCTTTGACCGATATGGACGGTTACACCAATACACAGATTATTGCCAATAATGCCTATTGTCCAGCAGTCAATGCGGTGGATATGGCCCATGGTTGGTATTTGCCCGCTATTGGTCAGCTTAATCTGCTCTTTGCAGAAATGGTGACCATGAATGCCAGCCTCCAGGTGGTAGGGGGCACTCAATTCTCAATGGACAGTGATTTCTATTACTGGTCATCTACCGAATGCGGATACAATTGGTCCTGGTATCTCCACTTTAACGGTATTTTGGATTATTGTGCCAAGACTTATAAACATATTGTGAGAAGTGTGAGAAATTTTTGATAAACAATGAGATAAAAACTGTTAGAATTCCTGATTGGAGCATGAAATTATTCAAATACATATTAACCTTGTTACTGGCCTGTTACGAATGCGTTGCCTTGTCGCAAGCCTATCGCATCGGCGATCTCTACACGGCGCCAGATGGCAGTCAGGGTATTGTGTTTTATCTCCATCCGGACAACAGCGGTGGTTGGGTAGTGGCACTGAATGATGCTTCCGAGGGCTGTATGTGGGGCGAGGATGTGGACGTTCCTTTGTTGGAGACCCAGTATCTGAATTATAACAACTATCAGCAAATGCTGAATGACACGGCTGGTTATGCCAATACCCAGATTCTTCGCGATTACCAGCAAAACAGCAGCTATGCCGCCGGGGTGGTGGATTTTGCTCACGGTTGGTATCTGCCTTCGTCCGCCCAGTTGAGAATGCTCTATGGACAGTTGGCTTTTATTTCGTCCGCATTGGTCAACGCTGGTGGTACGGATTTGGCCAGTGCGAACTATTGGAGCAGTTCTGAATGCAGCTCCAACAAAGCGTGGGAGGTTGATTTTACCATGAATGTGGCCCATTCGGGACATTTTGTATCGACAGCAAAATCTTCGATGTGCCGTGTCAGGGCGATACGTAATTTCAGCTATGCATCGGAAAGTCACCAGACTAACAGAAGCTATTTGTGGAGTACGGGGGATACGACAGAATCTATTACAGTGGCGCCCACACAGACCACCAGTTATATGGTGAATGTCTCTGACGGAGAATGTACCGGTACTAATGGGCATACCATCGTGGTGAATTTGCCGATTGCCGAAGAGATTGTGGACACTGCATACGGAAGTTACATTTGGAATGGAACAAGTTACACTGAGAGTGGCGAGTACACACATACTTTCACCGCCGCCAATGGCTGCGACAGTGTGGTGACACTGCACTTGACCATATTGAATAATGTTGAGGTCACTATCACTGCCACTGACGATACAATTTGTGAGGGAGAGAGTGTTACGTTGCAGACTCAGGTGTCCATTTCGAGCCCGGGACCTGTATTGTATGTGCCAGCTGTTGCTGCGGGTGATATTCTCTGCACGGATGGCACCACGGTGAAACCCTCTGCCTATGCTTCATCAGGCAAGACTGCTATGGGTATTGTGGTCTATGCCAACGAGTCGGGACATGGCTGGGCCATACATTTGCATGAGCAGGGAGAAATGCCATGGAGTACCGCCCAAAGTGGCAGTATTCCCAATGCCGTCATTCACGACACACCTTCGGAAGCCATCTCAGATTACGATGGCATGTACAATACTTACCTAATCCGGCAAGTGGCCAATACCAGCTTGTATCCTGCCGCCTGGGCTGTTGATTATGACAACGGCTGGTATCTTCCCGCTTCTGGACAATTATACTTGATGTACCCGTTGGTTCCTATCCTTAATGCGTCACTTGCTATTTGTGGCGGCACCACTTTTAATTTGAATTCGCATTGGCATTTTTGTTCGTCTTCGGTGGCTGTCGCCCGGAATATGTGGAGTTTGGATGAGGACGGATATATTATCCATTATCTCCCAACCATTAACTATACTGTTCGCAGCATGCGCAATTTTTAGACTGCCCCAAAATGAATGCTATGAAGAATCTCTTTTCCATATTGATATTGATGTTTGCCTGCATGATGTTGTCAGGGCAGTCCTATCGGGTTGGAGATTTATACACAGCACCTGATGGCAGCAAGGGTATAGTGTATTTCATTCACCCTGATGGCAGCGGCGGCTGGGTGGTGGCGTTGAATGATGTATCTTCTTCGTGCGCATGGGGTGATGCGTCTTCCGATGTTCCCGGTCTTGCAAATCAAGCCACGTCATTTATTGCCAATTTGATGAATGACACAGCGGGATATGCCAATACATTGGCCATCCGCTTGCATCAAAACAACAATACCAATTATGCTGCGGGGAAAGTGGATTTCGCTAATGGCTGGTGTCTTCCGTCGCCTGCGCAGTTGCGTATGTTGTCTGCCCAATGGCCCCGAATCTCTTCTGCTGTTATTGCCGCAGGTGGTAGCAGCCTCGCTTCAGCGTCATATTGGACGAGCGCCGAGTATTCCGCTTCGCAAGCATGGATGTATTATTTCGGACCGCAGAATTCGTTGTCGGGCGGAGCCTCAAGTACAAGCAAGAGTAGTGGCAACTGTGTTCGCGCTGTGAGAAGTTTTGTGTATGAATCGGCTGAACCGGAAGTGACCTATCTATGGAGTACGGGTGACAATACCCCGGATATCACCGTAACGCCTTCCCAAACTACCACTTACACCGTAAGCGTAACCGCATCTACTGGCGGTAGCGACACAGCTCAATACACTATTGTGGTGGGTGCAAATTCCTTTAGCGAATTTGACATCGTTTCCGAAACCCCATACGTATGGAATGGTATCACCTACAGTCAATCTGGCGACTATACACAGACTTTTACCAATGCTGCAGGTTGTGACAGTGTAGAGACGTTGCATCTGACCATTAATTATCCTCTTGAAGTTTCCATTGTTTCTACCGCTGATACGATTTGCGAGGGTGAAAGTGTGACTATGCAGGTTGAAGTTGCCCATCAACCAGTTGCTGTCGGTGATATTCTATGCACGGACAACAGCATTGTGAAACCCCAAAACTGGCCTGTGGCGGGTAAGGCTGCCATGGGTGTAGTGTTCTATGTGGATAACTCAGGCGAACATGGATGGGCGGTGCATTTGAACCAAAGTTCAGGTATTGCTTGGGGAGATGTTACTTATGACATTCCAACACTCCACAATTACCCTTATTCCAGAGATGTTATATATGATTTAGATGGATATTCAAATACGCTGAAAATCAGAGCCGCTGGAGATGCAAGCGTTTATCCTGCTGCGTATAGTGTTGATTTTGAGAACGGATGGTATTTGCCTGCTATTGGACAATTGCGAATCTTGTTCTCTGCTTATACTACCATTAATACTTCTATGCAGATTGTTGGCGGTACTTCTTTTCAGACGGATATAAGCACCGATTATCTGTCTTCTACTGAAAATAGCGAAAGTATTGTGTGGCGACTTCATGGAGGTGGTGATATGACACTAACAGGAAAGGATGCCACCTATAATGTAAAGGTCAGAAGTGTTCGTTCATTTTAATGCTAATCCCAATGATGTTGAAAAAGATATACATACTGCTAATAAGTCTAGTTTGGTGGACAGCACTTTTGGGACAGTCTTACCATATTGGAGACCTGTATACCGCTCCGGATGGTAGTAAAGGTATCGTTTTTTACCTTTTTCCGGATGGCAGTGGCGGATGGGCGGTGGCTTTGAACGACGCTTCATCAGGATGTGCATGGGGCAATGGAACTGATGTGCCAGGAATACCCAATTATCTTTACAATTATTCGCAAATGACCCGAGACACTGCAGGATATAGTCGCACGTTGACGTTGCGTTCATACCAGAATAACAATCCTAATTATGCGGCGGGTGTTGTTGATTTTGCACATGGTTGGTATTTGCCATCAACGGGGCAATTAAGTGTGCTATTCGGTGAATTGCCTCGTATTTCAAATGCTTTGGTTAACGCAGGGGGAACAGATCTTGCTGAGGCTTATTATTGGTGTGCTGCAGAATATATTGAGGGAGTTTCTTGGGCGGTGGATTTCAGAGGTCCGCAATCCAGCGGATCCATGGGGGGATTTTGTAGTCTGGGACATCAGGATCTTTGTTCCGTTCGTGCAGTTCGAACATTCAAAAACACAGAGAATCACGGTGTTAACTATCTGTGGAATACTGGAGATACTACTTTTGCTGTCACTGTGAATCCCACACAGACCACCACCTATTCTGTGGTAGCCTCTACCACAGATGGACAGAGTGATACAGCGGAATATACGATAGTGGTGAATGCCGCATCCATCAGCGAATTCGATGTCGCTACTTCAACGCCGTATGTATGGAACGACATTACTTATAGTCAATCAGGTGACTATACGGAAATATATACAAATTTATCGGGTTGCGACAGCATTGTTACCCTGCACTTGAACATAATCTCTTCGTTAACCGCATCTATCACCGCTACTGCTGATACCATTTGCCAGGGAGACAGTGTGATGTTGTGGACAGATGTGTCCGTTTCTTCCATCAGTCCGGTACTGCATGTGCCACTTGTTGCTGTGGGTGACATCCTTTGCACTGACAACAGCATAGTAAAACCTGCTGATTACGCTAATTCAGGTAAGTCGGCCATGGGAATTGTATTCTATGTCAACAATACAGGTGAACATGGCTGGGCAGTGCATTTGCAAAACCAATCTACTAGTGTTGTATGGGGCGGAAATGGTACCGACATCTCTGCTTTACCTACTTATTCCTATACTCCTGATGCGGTTATGGATATGGATGGGTACAATAACACGCAGATAATTAGATCAGCAGGGGATGCCAACACTTACCGAGCTGCCTATAGAGTTGACTTTACTAACGGATGGTATATACCTGCAGTTGGCCAGTTGCGATTGTTGTATGCCGAAATTGTTACGATAAATGCATCTCTTCAGATTGTTGGTGGTGTATTGTTTTCAATGAATTCAGGCTTTTGGTATTGGTCTTCAACAGAACAAGGTCGAGATTATGTATATTTGGTGAGTGGTAGTGGAGCTTTGACTTCGGGAAATAAAAACGATTCTTTCATGGTTCGAAGTGTTCGGTCATTTTGAGAGTCCTTTGGCGTTTTACTATGCGAGTGTGTATGAAATGTTGACAATGAACAAATAATGAAAAAGATAATACTGATATTGCTGATATGGCTGTGTGGTTGCGGAATGCTTTTCGCCCAGTCTTACCATATTGGAGACCTATACACGGCTCCTGATGGCAGTCAGGGTATCGTGTATTATCTTCATCCCGATGGTAGCGGAGGTTGGGTGGTGGCTTTGACGGATGCCTCAACAGGCTGTTTTTGGGGAGATCTAACTGATGTGCCAGGTCTGACGAATTTGTCCACTACATATCTTCAGACTCTTTTAAATGATACAGCTAGCTACACTAATACTCAGATTCTTAGAAGCTATCAGAATGACAATAATTATGCAGCAGGAGTGGTGGATTTCGATAACGGTTGGGTGTTGCCTTCGTTAGCACAACTTTCTATGCTCTATGCACAACTTCCGTTTATTTCTTCTGCCATTGTCAGTGCAGGAGGAGCTACACCTATTTATAGCCAATATTGGAGTTGCTCGGAACGTGATGCATCTAACGCATGGACTGTATATTTCTTTAATGGATATTTTGAGCCTTTCGCCAAACATACTTATCAACGCAGAGTTCGCGCTGTGCGCAGTTTTACTTACTCAGCCGAAGCTGACGTGAGCCATCATTGGAACACAGGCGACACCACTCAAAATATAGTTGTCATCCCGATGCAAACCACCACGTACTCTGTGACAGTCATCACACCTGATGGCGGCAGTGACACAGCGCAACATACCATAGTGGTGAATACACCTGTCTCAGAAGAAATAACACAGACTGCCTGCGACAGCTATGAATGGAATGGCCAAATATACACCGAAAGCAGTGATTATACGCAAACCTTCACTGCTTCCAATGGCTGCGATAGTGTGGTGACGCTGCATCTGACTATCGGGTACTCAACGCACAATATAGAGATAGTAGATGTCTGCGACAGCTACACCTGGCACGGAACGACCTACACCACAAGTGGCATCTATCAGTACGATTATACTGATGCATCTGGCTGTCCCTGTACGGATACCCTGCACTTGACTATGAACTATGGTGCCCATACGGTGGAAACCGTCACAGCTTGTGGTAGTTACGAGTGGCATGGGGAGACATACACCACATCTGGAGCATACATCTATACATACACCAATGATGAGGGCTGTGTCAGTACCGAGACGCTGCAACTTTCCATCAGCAATATGCCGGAAGTATCCATCGCAGCCACAGATAGTGTGATCTGTGAGGGCGATAGCGTTACTTTGCAGGCCTCAGCTTCCGCTGTGTACATAGTGCCGGCTGTCGCTGTGGGTGATATTCTTTGTACCGACGGCACCACTGTAAAACCGGATGATTTCTTGGCTTCGGGCAAGACGGCCATGGGGGTGGTGTTTTACGTGGACAGCACCGGTGTTCATGGGTGGGCTGTGCATTTGCATGACCAAGGCCAACGGGTGAGGTGGAGTAATAATACCATGGATGTCCCAGGGGTGAGTAATTTTGATAATTTTTACCAGCCTGGGCAATACCCTGACTATGCGGGCTATGCAAACACACAAAGCCTGTGGGTTGCGGGGGACTCGCTCATGTACCCGGCCGCACATTGCGTGGATTTCCCCCATGGTTGGTATCTGCCAGATATAGGACAGCTGGACATGCTTTACAGCGAGATGCCTTTTCTTACCCCGTCGTTGGAGTTAGTGGGAGGAGAACCCTTTCCGACCAACAGCACATGGTATTATTGGAGTTCTACGGAATCCGCCCATGAAGGTCCCGGCTATGCATGGCATGTGGAGAGTAACGGCAGGGTGGATTATTGTAACAAGACAAGTATATATTTTGATTATTATTCAGATTTTAGTGGTTATTCGCGAGTTCGTGGCATAAGGGATTTTTAGAAGAAAAGATACGATAACATGAAGAAATACTATATGTTGATGATGATATTGTTGGGCTGTCTGGGTTTCCTGACGGCGCAGAACTATCGTGTCGGCGATGTCTACACCGCTCCCGATGGCAGTAAAGGTGTCGTTTTCTATATCTTCCCGAATGGTACAGGTGGTTGGGTGGTGGCATTGGACGATGCTTCTGCGAACTGCGCATGGGGCGACGCTTCTGATATTTCCGCTTTGGAAGATCATGAGGGACTGTATGTACAATTGCTACTTGCGGATACATCAGGCTACGCGAATACTTTGGCTATCCGTAATCAACAAAATAATAGTGGTTATGCGGCTGGTGTGGTGGATTTTGCCCATGGTTGGTATCTGCCTTCGTCAGGTCAGCTTCGTATGCTTCATGCGAAAAAACCGATGTTGGATCCTGTTTTGGAGGTCGCGGGTGGCTCGCCATTTGCAAATGGCTGGTATTGGAGCAGTGCGGAGAAGGATGCAGGAACGGCATGGCGAGTGGACTTTGGCGATGCGGTATATCATGGTCGGTTCAACCCTACATCGAAATCTGACTTGTGTCACGTTCGCGCGGTGCGTACCTTCACTTATGAGCCTGCTTATTTGTGGAGTACTGGTGATACAACTGCCGCTGTCACGGTGATACCTGATGAGACGATGGATTACACGGTGACGGTGTACGGTCCGGCTGGTTGCTCTGGTACAGATGCCTTTCATCTGACAGTGGTCCAGGGTACGCACAATGCCGAAACCGCTGTTGCTTGCGGTAGTTACGAGTGGAATGGAGCAATTTATACGATTTCGGGAACTTATACATACGATTACACGAATGCTGAAGGTTGTTCAAGCACAGATACTCTGCACCTGACCGTACATCACAGCACGCACAATGTGCTTGACACTGTCGTCTGTGATAGTTATACTTGGACAGAGGGCACAGGGGAGACCTATTCCATTTCTGGTGTGTACACCTATGCTTACAACGATGCCAATGATTGCGCCAGTATAGATACCCTGTATCTCACCATTATCCCCATGTCAGTGCTGAACCATGCGCAAGATACCGTCATTATTGAGGGAACTTCGGCAACACTATGGGTTTCGGGAGCGGAATTCCCGGTTTGGATGAATATGGAAGGTGAACAGTTGGGATCGGGAAATACCTTGTCGGTTACCCCCTCTGTGTCAACAGCATATTTGGTGTCCAATTTTGCGGAAGGTCAGAATTTGGTTTATAATGGTGATTTTGAGGCGGGCAATACAGGCTTCGCTACCGATTATATATATGGAAATACTGGGTCGCATGACCATTATTACGTGGGACATGATATTGCTGAAATGTGGCCGTGGGATAGTCCGGGATTCCCCGTTCGAGACCATACTTCAGGCAATGGTCAGTTCTTGATGGTGGATGGCGCTTTGCAAATGAATACCACGGTATGGTCACAAAGCATTCCTGTGACTCCTCATACTGATTACCTATTCTCTGCTTGGTTGTTGACCGATAATATAGCATACTTTAAGTATGAAATCAATGGTGTACAAACAGGTATCGACTATTCCACCCCTGAAACAGAATGGATTTGGGAAAGATATAGTCAGGTTTGGAACAGTGGCACAGACACTGTCGCTGTTGTTAAAATCATTAATCGTTATAGTTATTCTGCAGGTTATGATTATGCTATTGATGATATTACCTTCACTCCGCTGACAGAATGTTCCGTCACCGACACCATTCATGTGATTGTGACGGGTTATCCAGACAATGTGGATTCCGCCGATTGTACTTTTCTACCAGAAGGGACGGAGTGGGGGATAGACCAACCGTTGATTTCATCGGCCACAGCTTTAACGGTAACGACTCCCATGGTAGGTGATATTGATGATGATGGTAATCAGGAAATATTAATTCCTGATGGATACTACAACATGAGTGTTTTTCGTGCTGATGGAAGCCTGAAATCGCAGTTTCATATAGCGGGAATGCCAGGCGGAAGAGCAATCGGCTCCATTGGATTGGCAAAAGTGAAATGGCAGGAAGGTGAGTTTAAAAATATTATTGTTGTTTTTGGTACAAATAAGCACATTTATGCATACGATGCGAATGGAATCCAACTGTGGCAAACTGCACAGGCATTTTCCAGTTATAACGGGGAAAATGACCCTCTTCCAACCATTTCTTTTGCAGATTTTAATCACGATGGTTGGACAGAAGTATATGTGGGGGGCGAAATATATGATGCGGCTACTGGTATCTTTTTGTGCAAGGCAATGGGCAATAAAGGATTTGCAGGTCGAACATGGGATACTCAGGCAAATCCATACCAAACTATTGCGGCTGATTTATATGGTGACAATACATTGGAAATGGCCATCGGTAATGCTGTTTATGCTGTTGATATTCAGAGCCGTATCGATGCTTCGCTTAATCAGGTGACTGTTGTTCGTCAACTTCCTCCTTCAGTAATGCTCATGGAGGATAATTCAACTATACCTTTTACCGATGGTAATACTTCGTTAATAGATATCAATAAAGATGGACGCTTGGATGTATTGGTGATGAATGTGGACCAGGCTAATCGTGTTGTTTATTGTTATATATGGGATGTTGAAACACAGACTATTATTTGTTCGAAGAAAATACCTAACGCTAGGAAATTTGGTTGTCCGCAAATGGGAGATTTGGATAATGATGGAAATGCGGAGGTTTGTTTTATGACAGGTACATACAGTGGACATGGTACAGGAGCCAATGATTTGATATATGCATTGAAGTATAACGAATTGAATTCGAACAGGGAAATGGATGTCTTTTGGACTGTTTCTCATGGGGATAATTCTGCATGTACAGGTCTGACATTATTTGACTTCAACCAGGATGGTTATGCGGAGTTGGTATATCGTGACATTTCGTATTTGAGAATTATCAACGGAAGTCTTCACCATCATCAGACAGGAGAAGTGGTTTCGCAGCCGTATGATATGGCTGTTTATCCTTGTCGGAGCAATACACAGATTGAGTATCCGATTGTTGTGGATGTGGATGGAGATGGTGAGGCCGAAATTATCACAAGTGGAGCTAATTCGATGACTGACTATGGTCATGTGTATATTTTTAAGTCCGCAGGCGAACCTTGGGCTCCCGCCCGCAAGGTATGGAACCAGTACATGTACAATGTTACCAATGTGAATGAGGATTTGACGATTCCACAATATCAGTTTAACAATGCATTGGCGTTCACCGATCCCGAAGGTGTGGTGAGGAGACCATACAACAACTTCCTGCAGCAGGCTACCACCATCGACCAGTACGGTCGCCCATTTTATGCAGTGGCGGATGTGGCTATGGAGGCATCTGCGTTCTCGCAGATGCAAGGCAATGATACGCTTGCGCTTACGTTCTCTTATTGCAACCAGGGCGACAACATGCTTAATGCACCCTATACGGTCACTATCTTTGCCAATGCATACGGTAGTGATACCGTCTGTACGTTTATGGTAAGCGAGAGTCTGCCAGTGGACAGCTGCGTACAGACCAATATGAGCATACCGGTTTCCGCCCTGTGTGGTTTCCCGAATATAGACAGTCTGGTGATTGCCGTGAACTGTGCGGGTACAGGTATTGCGCAGAACGGCGGACAGCAGCCCGAATGCGATACGACGAATAATACGGCGGCGGTGGCCATTACACTGCGTTCCGACACCGCATATCTTAGCGAAACAGCCTGCAACAGTTACTTCTGGTATGGCGATTTGCTCACGCAGTCGGGCGAATATACGCATACGCTCTCGAATGCAACGGGATGCGTTAGCGTTGAGGTGCTGAATTTGACGATTATTCCCATGCCGACACTGAGACATACGCAAGATACCGTCATCCTCGCCGGCACCTCGGCAACCTTGTGGGCTACGGGCGCAGATTATATATATTGGACCGATGACAACGACAGTCTCCTGTACAGTGGTAATACATTGGTGGTCAATCCAGAAACCACCACGACTTATTACCTTGGTGGACAGAATGAACCCGGATGTTCCGTCACTGACACTATCCATGTGATTGTGACAGGTTATCCTGACAATGTGGATTCCGCCGATTGTGTCTTCTTCCCGGAGGGGACGGAGTGGGGAATAGGCCAGCCACTGGTTTCATCGGCATCCGCCATAACGGTTACTACTCCTATGGTGGGCGACATTGACGATGATGGACAACAGGAAGTTGTTTGTCCAGCCGGTAGTTCATCCGTCGTTTCCCGTATTAATATTTTTAATGCGGATGCTACGCTGAAATCGTATTTTAATACGGTTGGCTTCTATATTTGGAATTCTGTAGGTCTGGCCAAAGTCAAATGGCAGGGGAATGAGTACAAGAACATCATTGTGGTGCTTGGCACAAACAAACGGTTGTATGCTTACGATGCGCAAGGAACGCAATTGTGGCAGTCGAATGCTGCTTTTCAAGTTAATGAGAGCACCCCTCTGCCAGCCATCTCCTTCGCAGATTTCAACCATGACGGATGGACGGAAATTTATATCGGAGGAGATATTTATGATGCGGCAACCGGTGTTCTGTTAAGTAGAGCTTCAGGAAACAAGGGCTATTCGGGACGAACATGGAGTACTCAGAATAATGTCTATCATACGGTTGTCGCCGACTTCTTTGGCGATTGCGATTTGGAGTTAGTTGCCGGAAATACAATCTATTCAGTGGATATTCAAAGCCGTACGGATTTCAACGCCAACCAGATGACGGTAGTCAAAGAAGTGCCTCCTGCTGCCATGAAGATGGAGGACAACTCGTCCATTCCTTTCACGGATGGTAACACCTATTTGGCTGACATGAATTTGGATGGCCGATTGGATGTGCTGGTAATGAATGTGGATCAGTCCAGTAGGGTTGTGTATTTGTATGTTTGGGATGTTGAGACACAGTCAATCATCTGTTCCAAAAAAATTGCCAATGCCCGGAAATTTGGCACACCGCAGATTGGGGATATCAACCAAGATGGTTATGATGAGGTGTGCTTTATCATAGGAACGTATTCAGACCATAGTACAGGCAACAATGATTTAATATACGCGTTGCAGTATAATCCTCAAAACAGCAACGGCGAGTTGGATGTGTTCTGGACTACCTCACATTCTGACAATTCTGCTTGCACAGGCTTGACGCTGTTTGATTTCAATCAGGACGGAATTGCGGAGTTGGTTTACCGAGACCGCTTCAATTTGCGAATTATCAACGGTAGCTTGATTCATCATCAGACAGGCGAAGCCGTGACTCAGCCGTACGACATTGCGGTGTCTCCATGTGGCAGTGCCACGGGTATAGAGTATCCTTTGGTGGTTGATGTGGATTTAGATGGCGAAGCAGAGATTGTGGTAGGAGGC